>NZ_POQU01000004.1 GCF_002938425.1 Blastococcus atacamensis
CCCCGGAATCGATGCACCGTGAGCGGATGCCGCGACCAGCAGGCCGAACCCGCTGGTCGGCCCCGGCCCCCGAGGCTTGACCCGCGCGCCGGGCTGCCGCCGCGATCCCGAGCCGGCGCCCGGCCCGCCCGTCCCGCGCCGCCCGCCCGTCCCGCGCCGTCGGCCCGGCCGTCGTCCGCTCGCCGCAGCCCCCGGGCCGCGGTCATCGGCCGCGTCGTCGCCGGCCTGCTGTCGGTGGCGGTCCTCGCCGGCTCCGGCTGGGGCTGGTACCTCGGCCAGGTGGCCGACGCGACGGTGAACCGGACCGACGCCATCCCCAGTGAGGGGAACGAGGGCGACGGCGAGGCGCTGAACCTGCTGCTGGTGGGCAACGACAGCCGCAGCGACCTCACCGAGGAGCAGCTCGCGGAGCTCAACGCCGGCACCGACTCCGGCGTCAACACCGACACGATGATCCTGGTGCACGTGCCCGCCGACGGGTCGGGCGCCTCGTTCGTCTCGTTCCCCCGCGACTCCTACGTGGAGATCCCCGGCCACGGCGAGGACAAGCTCAACGCCGCCTACTCCTACGGCTACCACGGGATGGAGGACTCGGCGCCGGAGAACCAGCGGCAGGCGGCCGGCGCGCAGCTCCTGGTCCAGACGATCAGCCGGCTGTCCGGCCTGCAGATCGACCACTACGCCGAGGTCGACCTGCTCGGCTTCTTCAACCTGACCTCGGTCGTGGGCGGTGTGGAGGTGAACCTCTGCGAGGCGGTCGACGACTCCTTCTACTCCGGCGCGGTCTTCCCCGCCGGCAAGCAGACGATCAGCGGGGCCGACGCACTCAAGTTCGTCCGGCAGCGGCACGGCCTGCCGCGGGTGGACATCGACCGGATCGTGCGCCAGCAGGTCTTCATCGCCGGCGTGCTCCGCAAGATGCTCTCCGACGAGGTCCTGCTCGACCTGGGCAAGCAGCGGGAGCTCGTCCAGGCCGCCGCCGAGTCGCTGACCGTCGACAGGAACCTCGACCTGCTGCAACTCGCCGAGCAGATGCAGTCGGTCACCGCGGAGGCCATCGAGTTCCGGACCATCCCGATCGCCAACCCCGACGGCCGCGACGAGGACGGCCGCTCGATCGTGGAGCTGGAGGACGAGGAGACGCTGCACCGGTTCTTCGCGGGCCTGTCGGCCGAGCCCGAGGAGTCGGCGCCGGAGGCCGAGGCGCCGGAGCCCGCCGACCCGTCCGAGGTCTTCGTCGCGGTGTTCAACGGATCGGGCATCAGCGGGCTCGCCGCGTCGGCGCGGGACGAGTTGGAGGCGGGTGGCTTTCCCGTCGTCTCGGCCGGCAACGCCGCCTCCTCCGACCTCGAGCAGACCGAGATCCGGCACGCCGCCGGCGACGAGGCCCTGGCCGCCGGGCTCGCCGCCGTCGTCCCCGGCGCGGTCCTCACCGTCACCGACGACGCGACGCCGGGCACCGTGCAGCTCGTCCTGGGCTCCGACTTCAACGGCATCGGGCAGGCTCCGGACGCGGAGGCACCAGCGGACCCGGCGGCCGGGGACGAGGCCCGGACCGCCGCGGACACCGGCTGCATCTACTGAGAGCCAGCTGCCGGAACGTACAGCGGCTGTAGGGAACGGCCTCAGCCGACGACGCGCCCGCGGAGGATCGTTCGTTGCGGTCGCTGTAGCGAATCGAGGTCGGCGCGCGGATCGGTCTCGTACACCACGACGTCGGCCTGCGCGCCCTCCTCGATGCCGCGCAGCCCCAGCCACTCCCGCGCCTTCCAGGAGCCTGCCGCCAGGGCCGCCTCGGCCGGGATGCCCGCCTCGCACAGCGCCCGGATCTCGTCGGCGATCACGCCGTGGTCGATCCCGCCGCCGGCGTCGGTGCCGGCGAACACCGGCACACCCGCCTCGTAGGCGGCCCGCACCACGGCACCGGAGTGCGCGTAGAGCCGCCGCATCGTGCTGGCGTAGGTGGGGAACTTCTTCTCCCCCGCCTCGGCGAAGCCGGGGAAGTTCTCCACGTTCACCAGGGTCGGGACGACGGCGGTGCCCCGGCGGGCCATCTCGCCGATGAGCTCCTCGGTGAGCCCGGTGCCGTGCTCGATGCAGTCGATGCCCGCCTCGATCAGGGCGGGCAGGGCGTCGGTGCCGAAGGTGTGCGCCGTGGCCCGCGCGCCCTCCTCGTGCGCGGCCGCGATCGCCGCCGCCACGACGTCGGGCGGCCACTCGGGAGCGAGATCACCGACGGAGCGGTCGATCCAGTCACCGACCAGCTTGACCCATCCGTCGCCGCGCCGGGCCTGGATGCGGGTCTGCTCGACGAGGTCCTCGGGCTCGATCTCGACGCCCAGGCCCGGGATGTACCGGCGGGTGCGCGCGATGTGCCGTCCGGCCCGGATGATCGTCGGCAGGTCCGGCTCGTCGTCCAGCGCCCGGGTGTCGACCGGGGATCCGCAGTCGCGCAGCGCCAGCACTCCGGCGTCCCGCTCGGTGAGCGCCTGCGCGCGGGCCTCGGCGAGGTCCTCGGCGTGGCCGCCGCCGCGCAGGATCCCGACGTGGCAGTGCGCGTCCACGAGGCCGGGGATCAGCCAGCCGCCGCGGCTGACGGTCTCCGCGCCCGGAACCGGCTCGAAGGTGAACCGGCCCTCGCGCACCCAGACATCGCGGTGCTCCCCCTGGGGGAGCACCACACCGGCGAGGTGGAGCGCGGGTCCGCTCACTTGCCCTGCTGGTCCTTGAACTGGTCGAAGTTCAGCTTGCTCAGGTCGGGCAGCCCCTGACCCGGCGGCAGCCCGGGCACCCCTCCGCCGAAGGGGTTGGCGCCACCCGGGAAGCCGCCGCCGGGCGGCAGGCCCGGAGCGCCCACGGGCCGCCGGGCCGGACCGCCCTTCGGCTTGCCGCCCTTGCCCTTCTTGCCCTTGCCGCGGGCGGCCTGCGCCTGCTGCTGGCGGCCGCGCTGCTTCTTCGACATCGGGCCCATGCCGGGCAGGCCCATGCTGCCGGCCATCTGGCTCATCATCTTCTGGGCCTGCGCGAACCGCTCCAGCAGCTGGTTGACGTCGGTGACGCTGCGCCCGGAACCGTTGGCGATGCGCACCCGCCGCGAGGCGTTGATGACCTTGGAGTTGACCCGCTCCTCGGGCGTCATCGACCGGATGATCGCGGTGATCCGGTCCAACTCCCGGTCGTCGAGCTGCTTGAGCTGCTCCTTCATCTGACCGGCGCCGGGCAGCATGCCGAGCAGGTTCGCGATCGGCCCCATCTTGCGGATGGCGATCATCTGCTCGAGAAAGTCCTCGAGCGTGAAGCCCTCGCGGGAGGCGAGCTTGCCGGCCATGCGCTCGGCCTGGTCGGCGTCGAACGTCTTCTCGGCCTGCTCGATGAGCGTGAGCACGTCGCCCATGCCGAGGATGCGCGAGGCCATCCGCTCGGGGTGGAAGACGTCGAAGTCGGTGAGCTTCTCGCCGGTGGAGGCGAACATGATCGGCTGGCCGGTCACGTGCCGGACCGAGAGCGCCGCACCACCGCGGGCGTCGCCGTCGAGCTTGGTCAGGACGACGCCGGAGAAGCCGACGCCGTCGGCGAAGGCCTGCGCGGTGTTGACCGCGTCCTGCCCGATCATCGCGTCGACGACGAACAGGGTCTCGTCGGGCCGGACGGCGTCGCGGATGTCGGCGGCCTGCTGCATCAGCTCGGCGTCGATGCCCAGCCGGCCGGCGGTGTCGACGACGACGACGTCGTGCATCGTGCGGCGGGCGTGGTCGATCGAGTCGCGGGCCACCTGCACGGGGTCGCCCACGCCGTTGCCGGGCTCCGGGGCGAACACGTCGACACCGGCCTGGCCGGCCACGATCGAGAGCTGGTTGACCGCGTTCGGGCGCTGCAGGTCGGCGGCGACGAGCAGCGGGGTGTGGCCTTGCTCCTTGAGCCAGCGACCGAGCTTCCCGGCGAGCGTGGTCTTACCGGCACCCTGCAGACCGGCCAGCATGATCACCGTCGGCGACTGCTTGGCCAGCCGGATGCGGCGGGTCTCGCCACCGAGGATCTGGATGAGCTCCTCGTTGACGATCTTGACGACCTGCTGCGCCGGGTTCAGCGCCTGGGAGACGTCGGCGCCGCGGGCGCGCTGCTTGATCGCGTCGATGAAGGCCCGGACCACCGGCAGCGCGACGTCGGCCTCCAGCAGCGCGATGCGGATCTCGCGCGCAGTGGCGTCGATGTCGGCGTCGGAGAGCCGACCCTTGCCCCGCAGGCCGGTGAAGACCTTGTCGAGGCGGTCGGAGAGGGTCTCGAACACAGCACGTCCTCAGCAGTCACGGGCGCGGGCTCGCCGCGCCACCTGACTCCCAGCCTAACGAGGGAGCGCCCGGACCGTTCAGGCCGCGCGGGCGGAGGCGACGACGACCGGCAGCACGGCCGCGTCGCCGGTCACGATCGCGGTGCCGCAGTCGGCGCAGGCCCACTCCGGGCACTCGGCGCCGTCCTCGGTGTGACCGTCGACGCACGGCGGCTGCACGAAGTCGGTGTCCTCCCCGCAGGCGGGGCAGGGCCACTGGCGGCTGTCCACGAGGCGCTCCTCTCGACGACGAATCTCAAAGCAGGGGACCGTTCCGTCCCGATCGGTTCCGACCGTCGCACGCACCTCTGACAGAACGCCGTAGGTCAGGACGGCGTGTCGGCCCCCACCGCCACCGCGCCGCCGCCCCGGGTCGCCGCGGCAAGCGCGGAGTCCACCCGCTCGCGCTGCCTGGCGTCCACGGGCGAGCCCGAGGGATCGGCCACGTAGAAGCAGTCGACCGCGTCGCCGCCGAGGGTCTCGATCCGGGCACCGGTCACGTCCAGCCCCTCGTCCGCAATCGCGGCCGTCAGCCGGTAGAGCAGCCCGGCCCGGTCGCCGGCCCGCACCTCGACGATGCCGGTGGCCAGCCCGCTCACCTCGGCGTTGTGCCAGGAGATCCGCGGCGGCGCGGCCCGGCCGTCCTGCCGGTAGTCGGCCTCGCGCTGCCGCAGCCGCTCGGCCAGCGGCAGGGTCCCGTCCAGCGCGGCGCGGACGCCGTCGGCCAGGATCTCGGGCACCGGCGCCCGGCCGAAGCGCGGGCGCACGGCGAACACCCCGGTGGCGTAGCCGTCGGCCACCGTCATGTTGGCGGCGCGGACGTCGAGCTGGTTGAGGGCCAGCACGCCGGCACACGTGCTCAGCAGCCCGGACCGGTCGGGTGCGCCGATGGTCACCTGCTGGCCGTCGGCCACGTCCTCGATGCCCACGGTCACCGGGCCCGAGGCCACCTGGGCGGTCACCTGCGGCGCGGTCGGGTGCAGCACGGGCTCGGGCTCCTCGACGGCGATCCCCCCGATCTCCCCCTGCACCCGCGCCACCAGCGCCGCCACCAGGTGCGCCTTCCACGGCGACCATGCCGACGTGCTCGTGGCCGCGCCGTCGGCCTGGGCCACGGCGTGCAGCAGCTGCAGCACCGAGGCGTCGCGGCCGATCGTGTCGGCGACCCGCTCGATGGTCGCCGGATCGTCGATGTCGCGCCGGGTCGCCGTCGCGGGCAGCAGCAGGTGGTGGCGCACGATCGTCGCCAGCGTGGCGACGTCGGCCGGCGGAAAGCCCATGCGCGTCGCGATCCCGGCGGCGACCGGCTCCCCCACCACGCTGTGGTCGCCGGGGTAGCCCTTCCCGATGTCGTGCAGCAGCGCCCCCACGAGCAGCAGGTCGGGCCGGTCGACGTCGCGGGTCAGCTCGCTGGCCGCCGCGGCCGCCTCCACCAGGTGGCGGTCGACGGTGAACCGGTGCCACGGGTGCCGCTGCGGCAGCGAGCGCACCCGGTCCCACTCGGGCAGCAACCGGGAGAGCAGGCCCTCCTGGTCCAGCTGCTCGAGCACCCGGACCGCGGACCGGCCGCTGGCCAGCACCCGCAGGAACGACCAGCGGGCCTCCGGCGGCCACGGCTCGGGCAGCGGCGGGCTGTGCACCGCCAGCACCTTGAGCGTGTACGGCGAGAGCAGCAGGTCGGACCGTGCGGCCGCCGCGGCGGCGCGCAGCACCAGGCCCGGATCGGCGGCCGGTCGCGCGTCGCGGGCGAGCACCACCTCGTCGCCCTGCCGGACGACGCCGTCGGCCAGCGGTTCGCGGCGTACGCGGAGGTAGCGGCCTCGGGGACGCCGCACGAGTGCGGCCTCCACCCGGCGCCAGGTCTCGTCGGCGACGAAGGCCAGCCGCCGGCCGGCCAGGCTCACCTCGCGCAGGAGGTCGTCCTCGTCGGCCAGTCCCAGGGCCTCGGCGACGGGCCGCTGCTCCTGCCGGACCAGGACGTTCCCGGGCCGCCCGCTGCGGGCGCGCAGCTCGTCGCGCACGTCGAGGAGGAAGTCGTAGGCCTGCTCGGCCTCGACGCTGGGCTCGTCGACCACCTGGGCCGCGGCCGCGGCGCGCAGGACCTGCCCCTCCCGCAGCCCGCCGTATGCCTCCTTGAGGTCGGGCTCCAGCAGGAAGGCCAGCTCACCGAGCCGGGCGGCGCGTTCCCGCCGCAGGTCGCGGAGCTGCGGCAGGAGCCGGGAGGCGTGCTGTCGCCAGCTGGCCAGGGTGGCGCTGCGCAGCCGGCCGGCGAGCTCGGCGTCGCCGGCCACGAGCCGCGCGTCGAGCAGACCCAGCCCGGCCTTGGCATCGGTCGAGGCGACCGACACCGCCTCGGCGACCGAGCGGACGGAGTGGTCGAGTCGGAGCCCGGCGTCCCACACCGGGTACCAGAGCGCGTCGGCGATCGCCGCGATCTCCGGCCGGCCGTCGTGGACCAGCACCAGGTCGAGATCACCGTGCGGCGGCAGCTCCCGGCGCCCGAGACTGCCGACCGCCACCAGGGCCAGGCCGTCGGTCCCGGTCCGGGGCGGCAGTCCTCCGCGGCGGGCCTTCGGAGGGGGCGTCCCACCGACGGCATCGGCGAGCAGCCCGGCCAGCCAGGCGTCCAGCGCCGCGACCCGCTCGGCCCTGCTCATCCGCGGCAGCGCCTCGGTGTCCAGCACGACGTCCTCCTCGCCTACAGCACCGTCATGGGGGAAGGACGTCGGCCGGGGCGGTGGACGTTCCCACCACCCCGGCCGACGCGGAGTGCTCGGTCTAGACCGCGTCCTCCCCGCGTTCTCCGGTGCGGACGCGCACGATCTCGTCGATCGTCGTCACCCATACCTTCCCGTCGCCGATCTGACCGGTGGAGGCGGCCTCGACGACGGCGTCGACCACCCGGGCGGCGTCGAGCTCGCTGACGACCACCTCGATGCGGACCTTGGGGACGAAGTCCACCTGGTACTCCGCGCCGCGGTACACCTCGGTGTGGCCGCGCTGACGGCCGAAGCCCTGGACCTCGCTGACGGTCAGACCGGCGATGCCGATCAGCTCGAGGGCGTTCTTGACGTCGTCGAGCTTGAACGGCTTGACGATCGCGGTGACCAGCTTCATGCCAGCGTCCTCTCGGTGTTGCGGGCCAGGCTGTCGGTGGAGGTGGCGCGCGCCTGGCCGGCCAGTGGTGCGGTGGAACCGCTGCTGCCGAGCGAGGCGAAGTCGTAGCCGGACTCCGCGTGCACGACGGTGTCGATACCGGTGATCTCGTCCTCCTCGGGAATCCGGAAGCCCATCGTCTTCTGGATCACCCAGCCGATGACCAGCGTAAGGACGAAGGAGAAGACCAGCACCGCCGCCGCCCCGACGACCTGGCGCCACAGCTGGTCGGCGCTGCCGCCGAAGAACACGCTCTCGACGCCGGCCGGCGCGTCCGGGTCGGCCAGGAAGCCGATGGCGATCGTGCCCCAGAGGCCACCGACGAGGTGGACGCCGACGACGTCGAGGGAGTCGTCGTAGCCCAGCGTGTACTTCAGGCCCACGGCCAGGGCGCAGAGCACACCGGCGATCGCCCCGAGGATGATCGCGCCGACCGGCGAGACGGCGGAGCACGCCGGGGTGATGGCGACCAGACCGGCGACGACACCGGACGCGGCGCCCAGCGACGTGGAGTGCCCGTCGCGCACCTTCTCCACCAGGAGCCAGCCGAGCGTGGCCGCCGCGGTGGCGACGAGGGTGTTCACCCAGGCCACCGACGCGGTGTTGTTTGCGGCCAGGGCGGAGCCGGCGTTGAAGCCGAACCACCCGAACCACAGCAGGCCGGCGCCGATCATGACCAGCGGCAGGTTGTGCGGGCGCATGGCCTCACGGCCGAAACCGCGTCGCTTGCCCAGGACCAGGGCGAGCGCCAGGCCCGCGGCACCGGCGTTGATGTGCACCGCGGTGCCACCGGCGAAGTCGATGGCCGCCAGGTTGTTCGCGATCCAGCCGCCGACGTGCTCGTCCAGGCTGAAGTCGAACACCCAGTGCGCCACCGGGAAGTAGACGATCGTCGCCCACACGCCCGCGAAGACCATCCACGCACCGAACCTGGCCCGGTCGGCGATGGCGCCGGAGATCAGCGCGACGGTGATGATGGCGAAGACGGCCTGGAAGCCGACGAAGGCCATGGCCGGGAGGCCGCCCTCCTCGCCGGTGGCGTCCTCCATCAGGCCCGTGAGCCCGAAGTACTGCGACGGATCGCCGAGCAGGCCGGCACCGACGTCGTCCCCGAAGGCGATCGAGTAGCCGTAGAGGACCCACAGCACGCTGATCAGCGCCAGAGCCCCGAAGCTCATCATCATCATGTTCAACACGCTCTTCGCGCGGACCATGCCGCCGTAGAAGAGCGCGAGGCCGGGGGTCATCAGCAGCACGAGAGCGGCGCTGACGAGCACCCAGGCGGTGTCGCCGGTGTTGACCACGGCAACCTCCTCCAGTGTTCCGGGGCCGTAGCCGACCCGTCGTCGAGTGGTGTTCACCGTGCCGGTGCAGTGTTTCCGGCGACGGCGACCCGACGTTTCGGTGCGGTGAACTCCGCGGCGCGTGTCCGGCTGGTTCGTTGCGGGGGTGTTGCGCGGGCCTCTCCCGGCTCCCGGAGGCGCCAGTTGCAAACGATGTGCAATAAGGTCGACGTCGTGCACGTCCCCGATGGCTTCCTCGACCCCGCCACCTCCGTCTCCACCGGAGTTCTGGCCGCGGGCACGGTCGCGCTCGCTCTGAACCGGGCCCGCGCCGAGCTCGACGACCGGACCGCTCCGCTGGCCGGGCTCACCGCCGCGTTCGTCTTCGCGGGCCAGATGATCAACTTCCCGGTCGCCGCGGGCACCAGCGGCCACCTGATCGGCGCGGTGCTCACCGCCGTCCTGGTCGGGCCGTGGACCGCCTTGCTCTGCATGACGGCGGTGCTGCTCGTGCAGGCCGTGCTCTTCGCCGACGGTGGTCTCACCGCGCTGGGCACCAACGTCACGCTGATGGGCCTGCTCGCCGTGCTCGTCGGCTACGGCGTGTTCCGCGGGCTGGCCGCCGTGCTCCCTCGCACCCGCACCGGCGTGCTGACCGCCGCGGGCGGAGCGGCCTTCCTCTCCGTGCCCGCCGCGGCGCTGACCTTCGTGGGCCTCTTCGCCCTCGGCGGCGCGGTCGACCTCCCGCTCGGCGCCGTCGCCTCGGCGATGACCGGCGTGCACCTGCTCATCGGCCTGGGCGAGGCCGCGATCACCGTCGCCGTGGTCGGTGCCGTGCTCGCCGTCCGGCCCGACCTCGTGCACGGGGCGCAGGGGCTGCGCACCGCCGCCGCGCTCCAGGACCGCCGGCCCACCGCGGCGGGAGCGGCCCGATGACCAGCCGCGGCCGCACGCTGTGGATCGTCGGCGTCGTCGTCGCCCTGGCCGTCGCCGGGATCGTCAGCTGGTACGCCAGCGGATCCCCCGACGGCCTCGAGTGGGCCGCCGAGCAGGCCGGCTTCGCACACACCGCCGAGGGCAGCGCGACGGCGGGCTCACCGTTCGCCGACTACCTGTGGAACGGCGAGGAGAACCGATTGTCCGCGGGCGCCTCCGGCGTCGTGGGCGTGCTGGTCACCCTGGGCCTGGCCGGGGGCGTGACCTGGCTGGTCCGCCGCCGCGGCACTCCCGCCGGCAAGAACTGACGTGGGAGCGGGCCACGGGGGTGCGCTGACCGCCCGCTTCCTGCCGGGCGACAGCGTCGTCCACCGCCTCGAGCCGCATGCCAAGCTCGTGGCGGTCCTGGCGTTCGCCGTGGTCGTCGTCGCCACTCCCGTCCACGCCCCCTGGGCGCCCGCCGCCTACGCCGGGTACCTCGTCGCCGTCCTGGGCGCCGCCGCGGTTGCCGGGGTCGGCCCGGGGCGCCTGCTGCGCGGGCTGGTCGTCGAGGTGCCCTTCGTGGCGTTCGCCGTGCTGCTGCCCTTCGTGGCCCGCGGACCCCGCGTCGAGGTGCTCGGCCTCGCCCTGTCCCAGAGCGGCCTCGCCGCCGGCGGCGGGCTGCTGGCCAAGGCGACGCTGTCGATCCTCGCCGCGACGGTGCTCGCCGCGACGACCGAGCCCCGTGCCCTCCTGCGCGGTCTCCAGCGGCTGCGGCTGCCCTCGCTGCTGGTCCAGATCCTGATGTTCATGATCCGCTACGCCGACGTCGTCGGCTCCGAGCTGCACCGGATGCGGGTGGCCCGCGAGTCGCGGGGCTTCACCGGCGGCGGGCTCCGCGGCCTGCGCGTCCTGGCCGCTACCGCCGGAGCGCTGTTCGTCCGCTCCTACGAGCGCGGGGAGCGGGTGCACCTGGCGATGCTCAGCCGCGGGTACACCGGCAGCCTGCCCACCGGCCCGGCACCCACCGTCGACGCCCACTCGTGGGCCGTCGCCCTGGCCCTGCCCCTGGCCGCCGCCGGCGTGCTGGCGGCGGGGATGCTGGCGGGGTGACCACTCCGCCGCCGTCCCTGCTGGTGGAGGACCTCGCCTTCGCCTATCCCGACGGGCACCAGGCCCTGTTCGGCGTGGACCTGCGCATCGAGCGGGGTGAGCGGGTCGCGCTGCTCGGGCCCAACGGCGCGGGCAAGACGACGCTGGTGCTGCACCTCAACGGCATCCTGCGCGGCGGCCGCGGCCGGGTGACCGTCGCCGGGCTGGAGGCGGACAAGCGGTCGCTGCCCGAGATCCGCCGGCGGGTCGGCGTCGTGTTCCAGGACCCCGACGACCAGCTGTTCATGCCGACCGTCGGCGAGGACGTCGCGTTCGGGCCGCGCAACCTCGGGCTCCCCGAGAACGAGGTCGCCGTCCGGGTCGCCGAGGCGCTGGACCGGGTGGGCATGTCCGACGCCGCCGATCGCCCGCCGCACCACCTGTCCTTCGGTCAGCGCCGGCGGGTCGCGGTGGCCACGGTGCTGGCGATGCGGCCGGAGATCATCGTGCTCGACGAGCCGTCGTCCAACCTCGACCCGGCCGGCCGCAGGGAGCTGGCGGAGGTCCTCGAGGAGCTGCCGGTGACCCTGCTGATGGTCACCCACGACCTGCCCTACGCCGCCCAGCTGTGCCCGCGCTCGGTGATCCTCGACGGCGGCGTGGTCGTCGCGGACGGCCCGACGCACGAGGTGCTGGCCGACGCCCCGCTCCTGGCCGCCCACCGGCTGGAGCTGCCCTACGGCTTCACCCCGCGCCCGGCCGGCTGAGCGCGGGGCGGCAGCGCCCCCGTAGCGCTGCCGCCCCCCGGACGCCCCGGCAATGCCCCGTCCGCGCACCGGACCGCCCCGCCGTGGTCAGGGACGGAGCGGCTCCTCAGGATGAGCGCGATGCCGCCGCTGAGGGGCGACGCAGTTCCGGGTTTGCGGTAACTTGCGCCGGTCGCGGGGGGTTCCGGAACACGGGGACGAATGTCCAGCACGACGACGGACGCGCACGGGAATCGCAACCCGGCCGACGACCCGTTCGTCCGGCAGATCGTCTGGCTGGTCAACGCCCACGGCGGCCGTGACCAGCTGTCCCGGACATCGGGCAACCGGGTCAGTCCCCGGACCCTGGACAACTGGTGCCGCGGCCGGTACCCGCGCAACGCCGTCACCGGTGCCGTGCGCGAGCTCGACGCCTGGGCACTGGAGAACTCCCCCGGCTATCCCGAGGCGGCGGGTGCTCCGCGCCTGGTCGAGACCTGCGGTCCCGCCTCCGGACCGGCCGCGCCGGTCGAGGACGCCGTCGAACCCGCGCCCGAGGCCGCACCGGCCGGCGAGGACCCGCCCGCGGCACGCGCCTCGTGGCGACGCAGGTGGGTCGCGGCCGCCGCGGCGCTGCTCGTGCTGGCGGCCGGCGGCACCACCGCCCTGCTGCTGCGCGAAGACGGCCCGGACCCGATCCCACCCCTGCCCAGCACCGGCGACGGCCGGCTCCGCCCTGAGACCACCGGCAGCCTCGGGGCGAACACCTTCGCCGATCCGCGGACGCTGCAGGGGCAGGCGCAGCCGATCCCGCCGGACACCACGGTGGAGGTCCGCTGCCGCTACTACGCGCCGAGCATCCCGAGCGTCACGCCCGACGGGTTCTGGTACCTCGTCGACTCCGGCGAGTGGGCCGGCCGGTGGTCACCGGCGAACTCGTTCATGAACGGCGACGTGAAGGGCGAGCCCACGCTGCACAACACCGATTTCGACGTGCCGGTCTGCCGCTGACCGGTCAGACCTCGCCGACGAGACCCTCCGCGAATGCGCGCGGCTCGAACGGCGCGAGGTCGTCCGGGCCCTCCCCCAGGCCGATCAGCTTCACCGGGATGCCGAGCTCCTGCTGCACCCGGACGACGATGCCGCCCTTCGCGGTGCCGTCGAGCTTGGTGAGCGCGACGCCGGTGACGGTGACGGCCTCGGTGAACACCCGGGCCTGGACGACGCCGTTCTGACCCGTCGTCGCGTCGAGCACGAGCAGCACCTCGGTCACCGGTGACTGTTTCTCGACGACCCGCTTCACCTTGCCCAGCTCGTCCATGAGCCCGGACTTCGTGTGCAGCCGGCCCGCGGTGTCGACGACGACGGTGTCCACCTCGGCCTCGACGCCGGTGCGCACCGCCTCGAAGGCCACGGCCGCGGGGTCGCCGCCCTCGCGGCCGCGCACGGTCAGCACGCCGACCCGCTCCCCCCACGTCTCCAGCTGGTCGGCGGCGGCCGCGCGGAAGGTGTCGGCCGCGCCGAGGATCACGCTCTTGCCGTCCCCGACGAGCACGCGGGCGAGCTTGCCCACGGTCGTCGTCTTGCCGGCCCCGTTCACCCCGACGACGAGCACCACGCCCGGCCGCCCCTCGTGCCGGTCGGTGCCCAGCGTCCGGTCCAGGTCGGGGCCGAGGACGGCGGTGAGCTCGTTGACCAGCAGCTCGCGCAGGTCGGCCCCGGAGGCGGTCGCCAGCACCATCGACTGGGTGCGCAGCCGCTCGACGATCTGGGTGGTGGCCGCGATGCCGACGTCGGCCGCCAGGAGGGTCTCCTCAACCTCCTCCCAGTCGTCCTCGGTGAGCTTCTCGCGGGCCAGCACGGTGAGCAGACCGCGGCCGAGCGAGGACTGCGAGCGGGCCAGCCGCGAGCGCAGCCGCACCAGTCGGCCGGCCGAGGGCAGCGGGGTGTCGAAGACCAGGCCGGGCTCGGGCCGGGCCGGGGGCAGCTCCACCGCCGGCGGCGCGTCCGCCACGACCGCGTCGGGCTGGTCGGTGGGAGGCGCCGGCGCCGGAGAGGTCGGTGGAACCGGTCGCGGGCGGGTCAGCGTGGTGCCGGCCGCGTCGTCGTCCTCCAGCCGCATCGTCCGACGCCCGCGGCCGACGAGGAGGCTGATCCCGGTGATCAGCGCGACGACCAGGATCGCGATGGCGATCAGCACGAATTCCATGCCCGCGAGTCTTCCAGTCCGGGGCTCGCGGGGACGCGCGGCCCGGCGCCGACACACATGCGCCAGGCTGTAGTCATGTCGCACCCCGACCGGACCGCCCCGGCCCTGCTCCTCGGACCGCTGCTGCGGCACGTCGACCCGGTCTCCGCGACGCTCTGGGTGGAGGTCGACCGGCCCTGCGAGGTGACCGTGCTCGACCGCCGGGCCCGCACCTTCTCGGTCGCCGGCCACCACTACGCCCTGGTCGTGGTGGAGGACCTGGAGCCCGGCAGCGCGACCCCGTACGAGGTGCACCTGGACGGCACGCGCGTCTGGCCGCCGGAGGACTCCGCGTTCCCGCCCAGCCGGATCCGCACGCCCGGCCGGGCCGGCCCCTTCCGGCTCGCCTTCGGTTCGTGCCGGTACGCCAGCCCGCGGACCGTCGAGGCTTCGGAGGGCATTCCGCCGGACGCGCTGGACCTCTACGCCCAGCGGGTCGCGGCCCAACCGGAGGACCAGTGGCCCGATGCCCTCGTCCTGCTCGGCGACCAGGTGTACGCCGACGAACTCACCGCGCACACGAAGTCGCAGCTCCACCGCCGGCGCGACGCGAAGACCGAGCGCCGGGCAATGGGCGACCAGGTCGCGGACTTCGAGGAGTACACCCGCCTCTACGACGAGTCCTGGAGCGACCCCCAGGTGCGGTGGCTGCTGTCGACGATCCCCTCCTCGATGATCTTCGACGACCACGAGATGATCGACGACTGGAACACGTCGGCGGCGTGGCGGGCCACGGTCTCCCAGAAGCGCTGGTGGCGCGGGCGCATCACCGGGGGCCTGGTCAGCTACTGGGTCTACCAGCACCTGGGCAACCTCAGCCCGCACGAGCTGGCGGAGGACCGGACCTGGCGGGCGATCCAGGGGCTGAGCGCGGACGACCCCACCCGCGATGCCGAGCCGATGCTGCGCGCCATGGCCGAGCTGGCCGACGCCGAGCCCGCGACGATCCGGTGGAGCTTCGTGCGGCACTGGGGCGACGTGCGGCTGATCATGGTCGACAGCCGCGCCGGGAGGGTGCTGGAGGAACAGCACCGCCGGATGCTGGACGAGGACGAGTTCGCCTGGGTCGAGACCGCGATGCGGCGAGCCGTCGAGGACGGCGTCGACCACCTCATCGTCGGCACCTCGCTGCCCTGGCTGCTGCCCCACGCGATCCACAACCTGGAACGGTGGAACGAGACGCTCAACGTCCGCCACCACGGCAAGCTCCGGGGGCGCCTGGCCGAGACGATCCGGCAGGCGGCCGACCTGGAGCACTGGTCGGCGTTCGGGCACTCGTTCGAGCGGCTGGGCGCGGCGCTGGCCTCGGTCGCCCGTGGCGAGCACGGCCGGGCGCCGGCCACCGCGCTGGTGCTCTCCGGCGACGTCCACCACGCCTACGCCGCGGAACTGGTGCGCCCGGCCGGGCTCGAGGCCCGCGTGCACCAGCTCACGGTGTCGCCGTTGCACAACCAGGCACCGCACCCCATCCGCGTCGGCTTTCGGATCGGCTGGAGCCGGACGGCGCGCCGGTGGACCGAGCGCCTGGTGCGGCTGGTCAAGGCGGAACCCACCGATCTCGAGTGGGACAAGAAGGCCGGTCCCTACTTCGGCAACCAGATCGGCGAGCTGGTGCTGAGCGGCCGGCAGGCCCGGTTCCTGCTGTCGGTGTCGGAACAGGGCGACGAGCACCTCCGGCAGGTTCTCGACGAGCCGCTGTCCGACGCCTGAGAGGGTGGAGGAGTGACGAAGCCGGCCCCCGGTCCCGAGCAGCCACCGATCCCCGTACGCCTGGTCACCTTCAACACCCACCACGGCGTGGGTGAGGACGACCGTCACGACCTGCCTCGGCTGGCCAAGCTGCTGGCCTCGGTGGACGCCGACGTCATCTGCCTGCAGGAGGTCGACCGGCGGTTCGGCGCCCGCAGCGAGGACGTCGACCAGGCGGTGCTGCTCTCCCGGGCGCTGGACATGCAGCTGGCCTGGGGCCCGGCGATCGACCGCGGCGGCGAGGAGCGCCCACCGCACGGGGAGCCGCACCGGCAGTACGGGAACGCGCTGCTGTCGCGCCTGCCGATCCTCATCAGCGACGTGCACCCGCTGCCAGGCGGCGGCGAGCCCCGCAGCGCGCTGCGCACCATGGTGGAGCTCGACGGCGGCGCGCTGTGGATCACCGCCACCCACCTGACCACCCGCTCGGCGGAGGAACGCGCCGCCCAGGTCGAGGCCCTGGCCGGCCTGCACACCGAGCCGATGGACACCGGCGTCCTGGTCGGGGACTTCAACACCGAGCCCGACGCACCGGAGCTCGACGCGCTGCGCCAGCGGTTCACCGACGCCTGGAAGCTGGCCCGGGCCCGCGACGACCAGGCCGGCTGGAAGTTCTGGCAGGCCGAGGCGGGGAACACCCATCCCGCGCGTTCCCCGCACCGCCGCATCGACCAGGTGTGGGTGTCCTCCGGGGTCGCGGTGGCTGGCGCCTCTGTCCTGGACGCCGACGGCGCCTCGGACCACCTGCCGCTCATCGTCGACCTCGAGGTTCGCAGCGGCGTCTGAGCCTCGGCAGCGCGATCAGCGACGTTCGAGGCGACTGATCAGGGTCATCAGCGAGGCGATGTCGCGGGGTAGGTAGTCAGTACCGTTCACGACGATCCACGCTTGATCCGCCCCCCACGCTCCTGCCAGGTGGTGCGCGGTCGCGACGACGTCCTCGTCCAAGACACCGCACGCCTCAGCAAGATCCTCGAGGGCATCACGCGCTTCCCAGGGAAAAGCAAGGGTCCCGTTCTTGCTGGTGAAGGCCGCACCGAGCACGTCTTCCAACTGCCCTGTGAGCGACGTGAGCTGCCTCCGCTTGGACAGGTGGATCGCCGAGAGGATCTGATCTGCAGGGCTGTAGATGGGTCTCCTCACCCCGTACGCGTTCGCGACGATGGCGAGTGCTCCGTGGATGGAGGCGTTCAGTCGGATCTCCGCCTGCTTGCGGTCTCGCGCCTCTTGGTCGCGGCGGGACAGAGCATCCACAACCAGAACGACGATGCCGATCTGCCCCATGGCAACGAGGAGCGAGGCGATCACGCCTCCCGCGAAGCCCTGCGGTTCGTGGAACCGGACGAGGAGCAGGTATGACGCGGCCGCCAGCCCGACCAGGGTTAGCGCCGCCACCGTCACCGAGCGCCTCGGCCGAAGGCCACCGAACAACAGCTCGAACCGGCCAGGACCCCAATCGTCCCGACGCCATCTGCGGCGCACGGAACCGGAGCTCCGCCGGACCCGGGACGTCACGCGTCCGTGCCCTTGATCGCGTAGGACAACGGCGCGTCCAGCAACGCCCCCACGTCCCCGTATGCCATCACGCGGTCTCGAGCTCCCGGAGACGCTGGCTGATGACGCCGGTGATGCCGTCGCCGCGCATGCTCACGCCGTAGAGCGCGTCGGCGATCTCCATCGTCCGCTTCTGGTGCGTGATGATGATCAGCTGCGAGGTCGAGCGCAGCTGCTCGACCAGCACGAGGAGCCGGCCGAGGTTGACGTCGTCCAGCGCCGCCTCGACCTCGTCCAGGACGTAGAACGGCGAAGGGCGGGCGCGGAAGATCGCGACCAGCATCGCCACCGCGGTCAGGGAGCGCTCGCCACCGGACAGCAGCGACAGCCGCTTGACCTTCTTGCCCGGCGGCCGGGCCTCGACCTCGACGCCGGTGGTCAGCATGTTCTCCGGGTCGGTGAGCACCAGCCGGCCGGAGCCGCCCGGGAAGAGGGTGGCGAAGACCTGCTCGAACTCGCGCGCCACGTCGGCGAACGCGGCGGCGAAGACGTCGTGGATGCGCCCGTCGACCTCGCGGACGACCGTGAGCAGGTCGCGGCGGGTGTTCTTGAGGTCCTCCAGCTGCGTGGCGAGGAAGGTGTGCCGCTCCTCGAGCGCCGCGAACTCCTCCAGCGCCAGCGGGTTGACCTTGCCCAGGGTGGCGAGGTCGCGCTCGGCGCGGGCGACCCGCCGCTCCTGCACCGCCCGCTCGTAGGGCACCGGCTCGGGCACGGGCTCCCCCGCCGCCTCCGCCGTCGTCACCTGCTGGGGCGAGGGCGGTACCGGCGCGGCGGGTCCGTACTCGCCGATCAGGGTGGCCAGGTCGACGCCGAACTCCTCCGCCGCCCGGTTCTCCAGCGACTCGATCCGGTACCGCTGCTCGGTCCGCGCGACCTCGTCCCGGTGCACCTCGTCGGTGAGCCGATCCAGCTCTCCGGTGGCCGCGCGCACGCGGCTGCGGATCTCGAGCAGCTCGGCCTCGAAGCCGCTGCGCGCCGAGGCGAGGGCGTCCCGCTCGGCGGCGGCGCGGGCGAGCGAGCCCTGGAGCGCGGCGAGCGCGGCGTCGGCGTCGGTGCGCACCGTGGCGGCGACGGCCGCCCCGCGCTGCCGTGCCTCCCGGGCGGCCGCGGCCCGCTCGCGGGCGGCCCGCTCCTGCCGGGCCTGCCGGCGGAGGGACTCGGCGCGGCCCTGGAGCGCCCGTGCCCGCTCCTCGGCGGTGCGGACGGCCAGCCGTGCCTCGGTCTCGGCCTGCCGGGCGGCGGCGACCTCGGCCCGCAGCCGGTCGCGCTCCTCGGTGGGCGGCTCCTCCTCGACCGGCGCCGCCTCGGCCTCGGCGAGCTGCGCCTCGAGTCGCGTCTGGGCCTCGAGGGCCTGTTCGAGTGCCTGCTCGGCTCGCACCCGCGCGGCCAGCGAGCGCTCCGCCTCCGACGCCGCGGACCGTGCCGCCGCGCCGAGCTCGGCCAGGGCGGCGGCCTCGGCGGACCGGGTGCGGTCGGCGGTCTGGCGGGCGGCGAGGGCCTCGTCGACGTCGGCCGACCGGACCTGCGCCTCCTGGCGGGCGACGGTCAGCTGCTCGGCCAGTTCCGCCGCGCGGGCGGTCGCGGCCGTCAGCTCGGTGCCGGCCTCGTCCACGCGGGCGCGCAGCTCCAGGTTCGAGGGTGCGTCCACCTGTCCGCCCACGGCCCAGTCGGCACCGAGTAGCGCACCGGTGGCGGTGACGGCACGGACGCGCGGATGGGTGCGGATCAGCGCGACGGCGGCATCGAGATCGGCGACCAGGGCCACCCGCTCCAGCGCGCGGGCCAGCGCGGGGCGCAGCGGCTCGGGCGCCTGCACGGCGTCCAGCGCCCACCGCGTACCGGCCGGGAGCTCCGGCCAGCCGTCGCGCGGCACGGGCGGCAGCCCGCCGGTCACGAGCAGTCCGGCGCGACCACCCTCGGTCCGGGTGAGGTGGTCCAGCGCCGCGGCGGCCTCGGCCACCCCCTCGACGACGACGGCGTCGGCCATGCCGCCCAGTGCGGCCGCGACCGCGACCTCGTCGCCGGCGGCGACGGTCAGCTGCTCGGTCACCGGCCCGACGACGCCGGCCAGCCCGGCACCGAGCACGGCCGCCGCGCCGTCGGCCGGGGTGAGGCCGAGCGCGAGGGCGTCCCGGCGGGCCTGCCAGGAGGCGCGGTCGCGCTCAGCGGCGCGCTCGGCCTCGGCCAGCTCGGTGACCCGGCGGGCGACGGCGGCGTGCGCGGCGAGGGCGTCCTCGTGGGCGGCCACCAGCGCGACGTCGGTGTCCTCCAGTTCCGCCACCTGGCCGCGCCGGTCGGCCAGCCGCTCGGCGGCGACCTCGGCCCGGTCGGCGGCCTCCGCCGCGGCGAGGGTGAGCCGGTCGATCTCGGCCTGTCCGGCACCGACCCTCGACCGGGCCGCGGCGACCTGGCCGGAGAGCCGGGCCAGGCCCTCCCTGCGGTCCGCGAGCGCTCGCGCGGCCGCGACCCACGCCTTCTCGGCAGCGGCGAGCGCGGACTCCAGCTCCGCCCGCCCGGACACGACGGTCGCCAGCCGCTGCCGCTCGGCCGCGAGCCCGGCCGCCAGCTCGGCCTCGGTGGCGGCCACCCGGTCGGCCTCGGCGTCGAGCTGATCGGGATCCCGTCCGCTTGCGGCGGCGGGTGCGGCGGCGGAGAGGTGCCGGTGCCGTTCGGCGGCCAGTTGAGCGACGCTGCGGAAGCGCTCGCCCAGGGCGGAGAGCCGGTACCAGGTGTCCGACGCCGTCTGCAGGCGCGGTGCGCCGGCGGCGAGCTCCCGCTCCAGCTCCGACTCCCGCCGGGAGACGACGGCGAGCTCGCGCTCCACCACGGTGCGGCGTTCGCGGGCCGCCGTCTCGTCGGCGACGTCGCGGTCCAGGGCGTCGCGCAGCTGCACCAGGTCGTCGGCGAGCAGCCGCAGCCGGGCGTCGCGCAGGTCGGCCTGCACGCCGGCCGCGCGGCGGGCGACCTCGGCCTGCCGGCCCAACGGCTTGAGCTGGCGGCGGAGCTCGGCGGTGAGGTCGGCCAGCCGGTCGAGGTTGGCCTGCATGCCGTCGAGCTTGCGGAGCGCCTTCTCCTTGCGCTTGCGGTGCTTGAGGACGCCGGCGGCCTCCTCGATGAAGGCGCGTCGGTCCTCGGGACGGCCGGAGAGGACGGCGTCGAGCTGACCCTGGCCGACGATGACGTGCATCTCGCGGCCGATACCGGAGTCGCTGAGCAGCTCCTGGACGTCGAGCAGGCGGACCTTGTCGCCGTTGATCTCGTACTCGCTCTCCCCGGAGCGGTACATGCGGCGGGTGATCGACACCTCGGTGTACTCGATCGGCAGCGCGCCGTCGGTGTTGTCGATCGTCAGCGTCACCTCGGCCCGGCCGAGGGCGGGGCGGCCGGCGGTGCCGGCGAAGATGACGTCCTCCATCTTGCCGCCGCGCAGGCTCTTCGCGCCCTGCTCGCCGAGCACCCAGGCGATGGCGTCCACGACGTTGGACTTGCCCGACCCGTTGGGGCCGACGACGGCGGTGATCCCCGGCTCGAGCCGCAACGTGGTCGCGGACGCGAAGGACTTGAAGCCCTTCAGCGTGAGGCTCGAGAGGTGCACGGGTGAACCTTAACCGCGGGTAACGACGACGAGCCGCTCCTGTGACGGCCTCGCCGTAGGGGCCCGCACCGAGCGGAACGAGGGGCGGGGGGCGGCGAGGTCCTTCGTCAGGCCAGTGCGGGGTCGCCGGTCATCGAGAGCAGCTCGTGGGCGATCGCGGCGTCGCGCTGGGCACGGAGCTCCTCGAGCTCCCGCTCCAGCCGGCGGACCTTGGCACGGAGAACGGCGTTCTCCTCGACCACCCGGAGCTCCGTGGAGGTGACGACGTGACCGAACAGGGCCTTGGCCATGGCTGTGACGGCCTTTCCGACAGCGAGAGGGGGTGACCGGCGCCCCGGCGTGCGGTCGGCGCGGTCTGGTGTTTTCCAGGGTGACAGCCACGGACACGCAGGTCAACGGCGCCGCAGCGGGGCCCCTCGAACCGGGTGGTGTTCCGTTCGTCACGTTCCCGGAGCCGCTCGTCAGGTTCCCGGGGCCGCGTCAGCCGCGGGACGGAGCCTTCCGGGCGCGCGGCCGGGGCTGGCAGGTGGGGCAGCTGTAGCTGGACCGGTTCATGAACGGCTCCCGGCGGATGGGCGTCCCGCAGCGCGGGCACGGCCGGTCTCCCTGCCCGTAGACGGCGAGGAACCGGGAGAAGTAGCCGCTCTGCCCGTTGACGTCGACGTAGAGGGAGTCGAACGAGGTCCCGCCCTGGGCCAGCGCCTCCCCCAGGACGTCACGCACGCCGTCCAGCAGGTCGGCGACCTGGGCGTTGGTGAGCCTGTCCGTCGGCCGGGTGCCGTGCAGCTTGGCGCGCCAGAGCGACTCGTCGGCATAGATGTTGCCGACGCCGCCGATCAGCGTCTGGTCCAGCAGGGCCCGCTTCACCTCGGTGCGGCGACGGCGGAGCGCGGCGGCGAAGGCGGCGGTGTCGAAGGATCCGTCCAGCGGGTCGATGGCGATGTGCGCCAGCCGCGGTGGCACGGCGTCGGGATCTGGGGCCTCCTCGACGGTCAGCCCGCCGAAGGTGCGCTGGTCGACGAAGCGGAGCTCACGACCGCCGTCGGTGAAGGTGAACCGCGCCCGCAGGTGCGTCTCCTCGGGCGCCGACGGCTTCTCCACCAGCAGCTGGCCGCTCATGCCCAGGTGCGCGACGAGCGCCCGCCCCGAGGGTGCGCCGTCCTGCTCGGCCAGCGGCAGCCAGAGGTACTTGCCGCGCCGGGAGGCTGCGGTGAACGTGCGGCCGGTGAGTGCCTGCACGAAGTGGTCGGTGCCCTCGAGGTGCCGGCGCACGGCCCGCGGGTGGCGCACCTCGACGGTCGCCACGGTCCGCCCGGCGACCCACTGCTCCAGGCCCCGGCGGACCACCTCGACCTCGGGAAGCTCCGGCACCGGTCAGTCCCGCGACTCAGGCATCGGACAGCGCGCGCCAGGCGGCCTCGGCGGCCTCCTGCTCGGCGGCCTTCTTGGTGCGTCCGGTGCCCCGGCCGCGGACGACGTCGGCCAGCAGCACCTGAGCGGTGAAGGTCTTCGCGTGATCGGGACCCTCGTCGGCCACCCGGTAGACCGGAGCGCCCAGACCGGCGGCGGCTCCGAGTTCCTGGAGGCTGGTCTTCCAGTCCAGGCCGGCGCCACGGGTCGCGGCCTCGACGAGCAGCGGGTCGAACAGCCGGTGGACGATCAGCGAGGCGGTGTCCAGCCCGCAGCCCAGGTGGATCGCGCCGATCAGCGCCTCGAGCGCGTCGGCGAGGATCGAGTCCTTC
This sequence comes from Blastococcus atacamensis, assembly GCF_002938425.1. Taxonomy (GTDB): domain Bacteria; phylum Actinomycetota; class Actinomycetes; order Mycobacteriales; family Geodermatophilaceae; genus Blastococcus; species Blastococcus atacamensis. The sequence continues at coordinate 22,408 of NZ_POQU01000004.1, forward strand.
TCCCGCCCGCCGGTGGTCTCCTCGCCGCGACCCAGCAGCAGGTGCGCGCCCAGACCGCCCTCGCCGAGCCGGCGGGCGACCGCGGCGAGCGAGGTCATGTTGACCACCGAGGCCCGCAGCTTGGCCAGCTGCCCCTCGGGGAGGTCGGGCTGGCTGCGGTAGAGCTCGTCGGTGACGACAAGCCCGAGCACCGAGTCCCCCAGGAACTCCAGGCGCTCGTTGGTGGGCAGGCCACCGTTCTCGTAGGCGAAGGACCGGTGGGTCAGCGCCAACCACAGCAAGCCGCCGGGCAGTTCGACGCCGAGGGCGTCGGACAGCCAGGCGGCGGAGCGCTGGGCGTGCTCGGGCCCGCCGGGGGGACGTCCGTCGACGGCACCCTCGGACGGGTGCGGAGCGGCGGCCGTCGTCCCCACGGCGGTTACCTCGGGCAGATCAGACGGAGAGGACCTGGCGGCCGGCGTACTGGCCGCAGGTCGGGCACGCGATGTGCGGGGGCTTGAGCTCGCCGCAGGCGCGGTTCGGGCACGGGGTCAGGGTCGGCGCGGTGGCCTTCCACTGCGACCGGCGCATGCGGGTGTTGGCCCGCGACATCTTCCGCTTCGGAACAGCCACGTCAGTTCTCCTCTGGGGTGGTGGATTCGCCGGGGGTGCCCGACGAGGAGGCAGGGGTGCCGAACTTCGCGGCGAGACCGGCCCAGCGGGGGTCGACGATCTCGTGCGAGTGGTCGGCGGGCAGGTCGTTGAGGCGCTCACCGCAGTCGACGCACAGGCCTTCGCAGTCCTCGGTGCAGACCGGGGCGAGCGGCAGGTTCAGGACGACGGTGTCGCGGGCCAGCGGCTCGAGGTCGAGGAAGTCGCCCTCGATCCGGCGCACCTCGTCCTCCTCGCTCGTGGCCTCCGTGGTGCTGCCCGCGTAGGCGTACAGCTCCTGCACGGCGAGCCGGAGGGTGTCCTCGATCGGATCCAGGCAGCGCGCGCAGGACCCGACCACCGGTACGTCCATCTCCCCGGTGACCAGGACGCCCTCCATGACCGACTCCAGCCGCAGCTGCAGGTGCACGTCGGCCTTCTCCGGCACGCCGATGAGCTCGACCCGCCAGTCGCCGGGGGCCGGGACGGTGCGGTCGAGCTCCTGCATGGCTCCCGCACGCCGGCCGAGCTCCCGGAGGTCGAGCTTCCAGGGGTTGGCAGCGGGACGCCGGTCCTGGGAGGCCGTTGGCCTGGAGGACGGAGCGCCGGTGCGGTGCGGCTGAACGGCAGACATGTCAGTACTCGCGGTCGTGAGCGGGAAGGAGGAGGCCGGCCCGGGAGGAACCCGTGGCAGTCGGACCAGGGATCAAGACTACCCGATCGTCGTCGACGGTCGCCGTGGCGAGGGGTGGCCTCCACCACGCGGCCTCGTCCGGGGCTCGCCGCGAGCCCGCGAGCGGTGAGAGGGACGAGGTCCTCCTACTCGCGGAGGGTGCTGCGCGCCTTCTCGACCGAGCGGAGCATCCGCTCCAGCGTCGTCCCGAACTCGGCCAGCCGGGTGTCGACGTACTCGTCGACCTCCGCCCGCATCCGGGCGGCGTCGGCGTGCGACTGGGCGCCCAGTTCGTCGGCGCGGTCGACGGCGGTGCGGTAGACCTCGGTCTCGCCGATCAGCCGCTCGTGCTCGGCCTGTGCCTCGGCCAGCATCTGCGCCCGCAGCTGCCGCCCCTCGGCCAGCAGCACCTCGGCCTCGGCCTCCGCCTCGACGATGATCTGCTCCGCTTCCTCCTGCGTGCGGGTGAGCAGGTCGTCGCGCTGGCGACGGGCGGTGCCCAGGATCTCGTCCCGCTGGCGGCGCGCCTGGCCGAGCAGCTGCTCGCTCTCGGTCCGGGTGCGACCGGTGAGCCGTTCCGCCTCGGCCTGCGCCTGCTGCAGGATCTCGGTCCGCTGCTCGACGATCGCGCCGGCGGCCTGGACATCCTCCGGCAGCGACTCCCGCAGGTCGTCCAGCAGGTCGAGGACCAGATCGCGGGGCACCATGCAGGACCCCGACATCGGCACGCTGCGAGCGTTCTCGATGACCTGGGTGAGCTCGTCGACGGTCTCGTAGAGGCGGTAGACGACCTCGGTGTTCTGCTTGCGCGAGGGACGGGTCATCGGGACGACCGCCGGGCGTGCTCGGCCAGCCGGTCGTGGACTGCCTTGGGCACCAGCGTCGAGACGTCGCCGCCGAAGGTGGCGATCTGCTTCACCAGGCTGGAGGACAGGTGGCCCACCTGCGGCGCCGTGGGCACGAACAGCGTCTCGATCGCGGCCAGCTCACGGTTCATCTGCGCCATCTGCAGCTCGTACTCGAAGTCGCTCACCGCCCGCAGGCCCTTGACGATCACCGGGATGTCCTGGGCCCGGCAGTAGTCGACCAGCAGCCCCTGGAAGCTGTCGACGGTGACGTTGGGCAGGTCGGCGACGGCCTCGCGCAGCAGCTCCATGCGCTCCTCGACCGGGAACAGCCCCGCCTTGCCCGGGTTGACCAGCACGGCCACGACCAGTTCGTCGTAGAGCGCGGCGGCCCGGTTGATGACGTCGACGTGCCCGTTGGTCACCGGGTCGAAGGAACCTGGGCAGACGGCGCGTCTCACGGTCGCCGACCGTACCGGAGCACGGCCTCGCCGTAGCGCCGGTCGCGCAGCCCTTCCAGGGGTGTCGGCCACTCCCACGGCTGTTCGCGGCTGGACCGCTCCACCACCACCACGCCGCCGGGGGCCAGCCAGCTCCCGGAGACGAGGGCGCGCAGCACGGTCAGCACGTCGTCCACGGGCACGTCGTAGGGCGGATCGGCAAGGACCACGTCGAACTCCCGGGGCGCCGCCCCCGCGACCACGGTCGGCACCGAGCCGGCGATCACCCGCGCGCCGGGCAGGCCGACGGCGGCGACGTTCTCCCGCAGCACCGGCAGCACCCGGGGCCCGGACTCCACGAGGACGACGTCGGCCGCGCCGCGGGAGAGCGCCTCCAGCCCGAGGGCGCCGGAGCCGGCGTAGAGGTCGAGCACCGCGGCGCCCTCGAGGTCGACCAGGGAGGCCAGCGAGTTGAACAGGGCGCCGCGAGCCTTGTCGCCGGTGGGCCGCACCCCGGTGGGGGGGACCTTGAGCCGCCGCCCCCCGGCCACGCCGGCGATGAGTCTCGTCACGCCTGCGGGCCCCTGCAGGGTTCCGCGGCGAGCCTGCGGGTCGCGGGGGGCAGGGGGTCCTTCATGCCTTCTCCAACCACTCGGCGCGCTCGTCGCTCGCCAGCGCGGCCACCTCCTGGGCCAGCCCCGGGTGGTCGGCCAGCCCGCGGTCACTGGACAGCAGGGCGGTGGCCTCGGTGCGGGCCTCGGCGATGAGGTCCTCGTCCTCGAGCAGGGACAGCATCCTGATCCCCGAGCGCTTGCCCGACTGTGCGGCGCCGAGGACATCCCCCTCCCGCCGGGTCTCCAGGTCCAGCCGGGCGAGCTCGAAGCCGTCGGAGGTGGCGGCGACCGAGGCCAGGCGCTCGCCGGTCGGCGAGGCCGAGGGGGCCTCGGTGACCAGCAGGCACAGGCCCGCGTGCTTGCCCCGGGCGACCCGGCCGCGCAGCTGGTGCAGCTGGCTGACGCCGAAGCGGTCGGCGTCCATCACGACCATGACGGTGGCGTTGGGGACGTCGACGCCGACCTCGACGACCGTGGTGGCCACCAGGACCTGGGTCTCCCCCGCGGCGAAGGCGCGCATGACGCCGTCCTTCTCCTCGGGGGTCATCCGCCCGTGCAGGACGTCGAGCCGCAGCCCGGCCAGCGGGCCGGCGCGCAGCGCCTCGGCGACGTCGAGCACCGCCAGCGGCGGCCGGCGGTCGCTGCGGCCCTCCTCCTCCGGCGGGGCGCCGTCGGCGTCCTCGGGGGCGTCGTCGGCGCCGGGCACGTCGCCGATGCGGGGGCAGACCACGTAGGCCTGCCGGCCGGCGGCGACCTCCTCGCGCAGCCGCTCCCAGGCGCGGTCCAGCCAGCCCGGCTTCTCCGTGACCGGGACGACGGAGCTGGAGACCCCCCCGCGGCCGCTGGGCAGCTGGCGCAGCGTCGAGATCTCGAGATCGCCGTAGACGGTCATGGCCACCGTCCGCGGGATGGGGGTCGCGGTCATGACCAGCACGTGCGGTGGCCGGTTGCCCTTCGCCCGGAGGGCATCGCGCTGCTCCACCCCGAACCGGTGCTGCTCGTCGACGACGACCAGGCCCAGGTCGGCGAAGTCGACGCCCTCCTGCAGCAGGGCGTGCGTGCCGACGACGATGCCGGCGCGCCCCTCGGCCACCTCGGCCCGGGCCTCCCGGCGGGCGGCGGCCTTCAGCGAGCCGGTGAGCAGGGTCACCCGGGTGCCGGCGGGGTCGCCGTCGATCTCCCCGGCCCGGCCGAGCGGTCCGAGCAGCGCCCGGATGCCGCGGACGTGCTGGGCGGCGAGCACCTCGGTGGGCGCGAGCAGCGCGGCCTGGCCCCCGGCGTCCACCACCTGGGCCATCGCACGCAGCGCGACGACGGTCTTGCCCGAGCCGACCTCGCCCTGCAGCAGCCGGTGCATCGGCTGGTCGCGGTCCAGCTCGGCGGCCAGCTCCTCCCCCACCTCCTGCTGCCCCTCGGTGAGCTCGAACGGCAGGGCCGCGTCGACGGCGTCCAGCAGGCCGCCGGCCTTGCGCGGCCGGGCGGTGCCGGGTTCCAGGGCGGCCGCCCGGCGGCGCGCGGCGAGGGTGAGCTGGAGGGTGAGCGCCTCGTCCCACTTCAGCCGGCGTCCGGCGCGGGCGACGTCCTCGGAGGTGGTCGGCCGGTGGATGTCGAGCAGCGCGGCCGGCAGCGAGAGCAGCCCGTGCCGGGTGCGGATCTCCTCCGGCAGCGGGTCGGTGACCAGGTCGCCCAGGTTGCCGGAGCCCCCGAGCAGCAGCTTCACCGACTTCTGGATCACCCAGCTGGAGACGTCCTTGCTCGCCGGGTAGATGGGCACCAGCTCGCGAGCCCAGTCGTCGTCGTCGGCGTCCTCGCCGCTGAGCAGGTGCATGTCGGGGTGGGTGAACTGCAGCTTGCCCTGGTACGTGCCGACCGTGCCGGCGAACATGCCCCAGGCACCGGGCGCCAGGCGCGCGTGCTGGCGGGTGAAGAAGACCAGCTTCATGGTGCTGGCGCCGTCGCCGACGGTGACCTCGGTGATCGTGCCCCGGCGCTGGCGCATGGGCCGACTGCTCACCGTCCTCACCTGGGCCAGGACGGTGACCCGGTCGCCGGCCTGCAGGTCGTCGAGCCGGGCCATCTCGCCACGGCGGGCGTAGCGGCGCGGGTAGTGCCGGAGCAGGTGGCGGACGGTGTGCAGGCCGAGCGAGTCGGCCATGCCGGTGGCGGTCTTGGGTCCGAGCACCTTCGCCAGCGGGGTCTCGAGGGTGACCGCCACGGTCACTCCACCCCGATCTGCAGCGGCAGCGAACTCGGGCCACCGCCGTAGCGGACCACCTCGACCGTGGGGTGCGTCGACGAGAGGTGCGCGCACACCGTGGCGCCGAGCTCCTCGTCGGGTCCGACGAGCAGGGTGGCCATCTCGCCGCCGGCCGAGAGCAGCCGGTCGAGCAGGTCGCAGGCGACCGACGCCAGGTCCGGCCCGATCACGACGACGTCGCCCTCGGCCGAGCCCAGCGCGTCGCCCGGCTGGCACCGGCCCGCCGAGGTGAGCGCCTCCTGGTCGGCGACGGTGACCTCCGCCCAGCGGGTGGCGGCCGCGGCCTCGGCCATGGCGATGACGTCGTCGCCGAAGCGCCGCTCCGGATCGGCGACCGCCACCGCGGCGAGCCCCTGCACCGGCGACCGGGTGGGGACGACGCCGACCTCCCGTCCCTCCTCCCGGGCCCGGGTGGCGGCCCGGGAGGCGACCGGGAGGAGGGCGGGGTCGTTGGGCAGGACCGCCACCTCCTCCGCGCCCGAGGCGGCGATCGCCTCGTGGATGTCGTCCTCGGTGACCCCTCCCTCGTCGCAGACGACGACCCGGACGCCCTCGGCGGCGAACAGGGCGGCCACCCCGTCGCTGTGCACGACCGCGACGACGACACGCAGGCCCGGCGCCGGCTCCGGCGGACGGACCGGCGCCAGGGGGCTCACCGAGATGCGGTGCGGCCGGCCGGCCTCGACGCCGGCCTCGATGGCGGCGCCGACGTCGGAGACGTGCACGTGCACGTTCCACTCGCGGCCGGTAGGGGTGTCGACGCCCACCACGACGAGGCTGTCGCCGAGCTCGGCCAGTCGCTGCTGCAGCCGTTCCACCGCGGCCTCGTCGGTGTCGGCGAGCAGGTACTGGACCTCGCTGCCCGGACCTGGCGGCGGCTGGTGCGGGGCGTGCTCGTGCCGGTGGTGGTGGTTGGGCAGCGCCAGCGCCGGGCGGACCGGCTCGGTCCCGGTCACCGTGCGGACGAGCGCGTCGAGCACCAGGCACAGCCCCGCGCCACCGGCGTCGACGACGCCGGCCTCGCGCAGGACCGCGAGCTGCCCCGGAGTGCGCTCCAGGGCGGCACGCGCGCCGTCGGCCGCGGCCGTGACCACGTCGGCCAGGGTGGCGCGGCCCTCGCCGGCCGCGGCGACGGCGGCCTCACCGCCGGCCCGGGCCACGGTGAGGAAGGTGCCCTCCTCGGGATCGGCGACGGCGGCGTACGCGCCGTCGGCCGCCTTCTGCAGCGCGTCGGCGAAGGCGGGGCCCTCGGCCGGGGGCTGGGCGGCCAGCTGGTCACCGAGGCCGCGCAGCAGCTGGGCGAGGATCGTGCCCGAGTTCCCCCGCGCGGCCAGGACGGCCCCGCGGGCCACCACGGTCCAGACCGGCTCCGCCGGAGCCGCCGCGTCCAGGGCCGCCAGGGCGCCCTCGGCGGTGTGCAGGAGGTTGGTGCCGGTGTCGCCGTCGGGCACCGGGAAGACGTTCAGCTCGTCGAGCCGGCTCCTGGAGCCGGACAGCGCCTCGACCGCGGCCCGGCACCACTGACCGACCGCCGCGTCGTCCAGCGCCTGCAGCACGGGGGGAAGGCTACCCACCCGGGCCGACAGGACCTGGCATCATCAGGGGTGGAGCCGCCTGATCGAGGCGCGACCGGAGGGCGCTGCGACATCGTCGCGCCCGAGCGGTTAGACTGCTGGACGGTCTTGATGCGGGTGCTGCCTTGCCCCGCCGTCTGTGAACGATTCTTCTGGGAGTGATCAACCGTGGCTGCCAACTGCGATGTGTGTGGCAAGGGCCCCGGTTTCGGTATGTCGGTGTCGCACTCGCACCGCCGCACGCCGCGCCGTTGGAACCCGAACATCCAGTCCGTGCGGGCGCTGATCGCCCCCGGGAACCGTCGTCGGATCAACGCGTGCACCTCGTGCATCCGCGCCGGCAAGGTCGTCCGCGCATAAGAAGGACCGCCCTTCCCCCACGTCTCGCACGTTCGGCGCGGGATCCTGGAGGGCGGCCGTCCCATCACGTCACGTTGAGCCCCGGAGGTCACCGACCTCCGGGGCTCAACGCGTTCAGCGCCCGATGCCCCGCGCCCGCGCGGCCGTGACGACCAGCTCCACGGCAGTGTCCAGCGGCAGCGCGGTGGTGTCGACCACCAGGTGGTAGAGCCGGGCGTCGGCCGGATCGCGGCGGTAGAAGTGCCGCACGTAGGCCTCGCGCCCGCGGTCGGCCGCCGCCATCTCGCGGGCCACCTCCTCGCGCGAGAGACCCGACCGTTCCGCCGCCGCCGCCAGCCGCCGCTCGCGCGGTCCGTCGAGCCGCACGTGCAAGGTGTCGGGGCGGTCCGCCAGCACCAGCGCCGCGGCCCTGCCCAGGACCACCCCGCCGTCACCCTCGGCGATCTCGGTGAGCACCCGTTCGGTCTGGTCCCGGTAGGCCCGGGCGTCCGGCGGCACCGCTCCGGGCACGAGGGCGCCCACGGGGTCGGGCATGGTGCCGAGCGAGGCGACGAGCCGCCACAGCCCCCGCACGACGTTCTCGTCGTTCGCCTCCGCCTCCGACACCGGAACGCCCAGCCGGCCGGCCACCCGGCCGGGGATCGCCCGGTCGTGGAAGGTCAGCCCGAGCTGCTCGGCGACGGCCGGGGCGATCTCGGCACCGGCGGCGCCGTACGGGGCCGAGACGGTCACGACACCCATGCCTGCTCCTCCTGGTCGGCCGGTTCAGGCAGATCCTTGCCCAGGAAGACCGCATCCGGCGAGCAGGCGTACACGCCGTACCCGGGCACGGGGACGTACCCGAGCTCGCCGTAGAGCGCGACGGCCTCGGGCTGCTTCGCGCCGGTGTTGAGCACCACGGACCGGTGACCGGCACGGGCCGCCGTGGACTCGAGCTCGGCCATCAGCACCTGGGCCAGGCCACGTCGCCGGAAGCCCTGCGCGACGTACAGGCGCTTGATCTCGACGCCGCCCGGCGGGTAGGCGCGCCACGCCCCGCACCCCGCGGGCTCACCGTCCACCTCGGCGACGAGGAAGAGCCCTTCCGGCGGCAGGAACTCGCCCGGGTCGACCGGAGCGGCGTCGCGTCCGCCGTAGCGGGCGACGTACTCCTGCTGCACCTCCTCGACGAGCCGCTGGGCCAGCGGGTCGTCGTAGGGCAACGGCCGCAGTCGGGCCGTGGACCCGTCGCGCAGGACCCGCTCACCCGAAGTGGACATGCCCGGCCCTCTCCGCTCCGACGGCCTGCAGGGCCTCCGCGGCCGCCCGACCGTCGACCCGGACCCCGGGCTCCCGGCCGGGGGCGCGGACGGAGCCGACCACCGACCACCCGTAGGGCAGGACGGCGTTCGGCGGGAAGGTGGCCAGCAGCGCGTGGTCCTCTCCCCCGCTGAGCACCCACGCCATGGGGTCGACCCCCAGCGCCGAGCCCACCTGCTGCAGAGGGCCGACGGGCTCCAGGCATGCCTGCCGCAGAGCCGCGCTGTCCAGGTCGATCACCACCCCGCTGTCCCGGGCCAGGTGGCCCGCGTCGGCCACCAACCCGTCGCTGACGTCGCACATGGCGCTGGCCCGGGCGTCGGCGGCCGCCGGGCCGGCGGCGTAGGGCGGGCCGGGCCGCCGGTGCGCGGCCACCACCGAGTGCGGGCTGGTGAAACCCCGGCGCAGCACCGCCAGTCCGGCCGCCGACCAGCCCAGCCGCCCGGCCAGCGCCACCACCTGCCCCGCCCGGGCACCGGAGCGGCGCACGGGCGCCCGGCCGCCCAGGTCGCCCAGCGCGGTCACCGACAGGACGACGCCCGTGCTGTCCGGGGCCGCGGAGACCGTGTCCCCGCCGACGACCGCGGCACCCATCGGCGCGCACTCCGCGGCCAGGCCCGCCGCGACACCCTCCAACCAGCTCGTCGGCGTGTCCGGCGGGCAGGCCAGGCCGACCACGAGCGCCGTCGTCGTCGCCCCCATGGCGGCGACGTCGGCGAGGTTGGCGGCGGCCGCCTTGTGGCCGACGTCCTCCGCACTCGACCAGTCCCGCCGGAAGTGCCGGCCCTCGACCAGCACGTCGGTGGTGACGACGACGCGTCCGTCGGCGGCCCGCACCACCGCGGCGTCGTCGCCCGGGCCGACCTCGGCGGCCGCGGCGGTGCCCGCGCGGGCGAGCACCCGGGCGATCACGCCGAACTCCCCGACGACGCGGACGCTGTCGGACGGATCACTGCGAGGTACGAGCGGTCGGGGCCGACTCATCGGTGCACTCCTGCTGCTGCGGTAGGTTGCCGACGAGTCCGCCAGCCGGCGGGGACGACGTCTCGGCCTTGTTGCCGGAGGAAGGATCTCCCGTGGTCCACGCCTACATCCTCATCCAGACCGAAGTCGGCAAGGCCGCCCAGGTCGCCACGACGATCAGCGAGATCGACGGCGTCACGAAGGCCGAGGACGTGACCGGCCCGTACGACGTGATCGTGCGCGCCGAGGCCGACACCGTCGACGACCTCGGCCGGCTCGTCGTCGCCCGCGTGCAGTCCGTCGACGGGATCACCCGCACGCTCACCTGCCCGGTCGTGAACATCTGACCGGTCAGGCGCCGGACCCGCTGCGGCGGGCCGCTCTGCTGACGACGGCGATCGCCGTCCCGGTGGTGATCGCGCTCGTGGTGCTCGTGCAGGTGCTCGGCGCCGACGACGGGACCTCGCCGGACGATCCGCGCGCCGGCCGCTCCGGTCCGGCGCAGGTCGAGGGCGTCGAGCCGGGCGCCCGCGAGGAGCTGCCGGTGCTGCCGCTCGAGGTTCCCCCGGTCACGCCGGCGGCCGAGGAGCACTGTCCGGCGGTCATGGGGACGCTGCCCCTGGAGCTGGCCGGGGAGGTGTCCCGCCGGGTGCAGTCCGACAGCCCGTACGTGTACGCGTGGGGCGAGCCGCCGGTGGTGCTGACCTGCGGGGTGGAGCGTCCCGCAGGCTGGACGGTGAGCGCCGCCGCGATCCAGATCAACGGCGTGCAGTGGTACGTCGACACCGCCGATCCGGACAGCACCGTGTGGACGGCCGTGGACCGCCCGGTGTACGTCGAGGTCCGGCTGCCCTCCGGGGTGGACAGCGCCCCGGTCACGGCGCTGACCGTCCCGCTGGCCGAGGCGCTGCCCTACCAGGAGCCCACGCCCGGGCCCTGAGCCCTCGGTCATGCCGGCGGCAACAGCGCGAGCTGCCGGTCCATCACGGCGGACACCTCGACGAGCGCCTCGTCCACGGTCGGCCCGACGGCGGTCACCGCGACGCTGAAGACGCCGTGCCAGCACCAGGCGAACGCGGCCGGCTCGGTGAGCCCCGCGTCAGGGACGGGCTCCCGGACGACCAGCTCCCGGCAGTTGGGCGGCAGGTCGGGCGGGTCCTCGCTCAGCGTGCCCCGGTAGAGCTCGGCCTTGTTGACCGCGAGGTCCTCGGCGTACGCGCCGGCTCCGGCCCGGCGCGTGAACTGGTCCACGAAGATGCCGGTCATGGGCCCACTGCCGTGACCCCAGAAGCGCTCCCAGCCGTGCCGGTAGCCGTAGTCCTCCAGCACGGTGCGCTCCCGTGCCGGATCGGTGGAGTACCCGGCGACGTCCTCCAGCTGCTTGGCACCGGCCGGCGGCTGCACCTCGTCGTCGGGCAACCGCGGCAGGCCCGAGGGCACCTCGGTGACCAGGAGCGGCTCGAGCTCTCGCGGGGAGGCGGGCCGGTCCGACGGCTGGACCGCCGTGGGTCGGCCGTCGACCGCCCGGCCGCAGCCGGCCAGGGTCAGCCCCGCGGCGACGACGGCGGGCAGCAGGGCGAGGGCGAGCCGCGTGCGGGCGGCGGGTCGCCCCTTCGTCACCGCGCCGGCCGGGAGGCGCCGGCGAGGGCGCCGGCGACCAGCCGGTCGACGATCTCCGCGAACTCCACGCCGCTGGCCGCCCACATGCGGGCGAACATGGAGATCGGGGTGAACCCCGGCATGGTGTTGACCTCGTTGATGACCAGCCGGTCCTCGCCGTCGGGCCCCTCGGCCAGGAAGAAGTCCACCCGGGCCAGGCCCTGGCAGTCCATCGCCAGGTACGCCCGGCGGGCCGCCTCCTGCACGGCGGCCGTCTGCGCGGGGGTGAGATCGGCCGGGATGTCGAAGTCGGCCGCGTCGTCGAGGTACTTGGCGGCGAAGTCGTACCAGTCGACCCCCGGGCGCAGCCGGATCTCCGCCGGGAGGCTGGCCTCGGGCAGCCCGGACCCCCGCGCGGCCAGCACGCCGCACTCGATCTCCCGACCGGGGATGGCGGCCTCGACGATGACCTTGGGGTCGACGGCGGCGGCCTCGGCGACCGCGGCCGGGAACTGCGACCAGTCGGTGACCCGGGTGATGCCGATGCTGGACCCGGCTCGCGCGGGCTTGACGAAGACCGGCAGCCCGAGCCGTTCGCGGGCCGCCTCGTCGAGGACCTCGGGATCGGCGCAGACGGCGCCGGCGGGGTCGCGCAGCACCACGTGGTCGCCCTGCGGCAGCCCGGCCGCGGCCAGCAGCTTCTTGGTGAACTCCTTGTCCATGGACGCGGCGCTGGAGAACACCCCAGAGCCCACGTAGGGCAGCCCGGTCATCTCCAGCAGCCCCTGGACGGTGCCGTCCTCACCGAAGGTGCCGTGCAGCACCGGGAAGACGACGTCGACCTCGGTGAGCACCTTCCCCACGGCGGCGCCGGGCTCGAGCACGGCCAGGCCGCGCGCCTCCGGGTCACCGACGAGGGAGACCGCGGTCCCCCCGGTGACCTCGGGCAGCGCGCCGTCGGTGATCGTGAGCCGCTGACCCGGGTCGGGCAGCACCCAGCGCCCGTCCCGCGCGATGCCGACCGGGGTCACCTCGTAGCGCTCGGGGTCCAGCGCGGCCATCACGGCGCCGCCGGACACGCACGAGATCGCGTGCTCCTCGCTGCGTCCGCCGAACACGACCGCCACACGCACCTTGCCAGCCTGTCCGCTCATCCCCGCGACCCTAACCGAGAGCCCCGCCCGCCCCTCGCGGCGACGTCGACGTCCCGGCGTCCGTGCCCGGTCCGCCCGCGTGTGACAACCTCGTCGCGTGCAGGACCAGGCAGCTCCCCCGGCGGAGACGTTCACCCGCGGCTTCCGGCTGGCCGGTGCCGCCGTGCACCTCTACACCGCCAGCGGCTCGGTGCTGGCCCTGTTGATCGTGCTCGCGGCGATCGACGGCGACGTCGTCACCGCCCTGTGGCTGGTGCTGGCGACCCTGTTCGTCGACGGCACCGACGGGATGCTGGCCCGGCGCCTGCGGGTCAAGGAGACGATCCCGTGGTTCGACGGCGCCCGGATGGACGACATCGTCGACTACATCACCTACGTCTTCGCCGCCGTGGTCCTCCTCTGGACGACCGACCGGCTCCCGCCCGGCGCCTGGGGCTGGGTGCTGGCGGCGCTCCCGCTGCTGGCCTCCTGCTACCAGTTCTGCCGCGTCGACGCGAAGACCGACGACCACTACTTCCTCGGCTTCCCGAGCTACTGGAACGTCGTCGCCTTCTACGCGATCGTGCTCGACATCGGCACCACCGGCGTGGGCATCGCGCTCGCCGTCCTCACCGTGCTGGTCTTCGTGCCGGTCAAGTACGTCTACCCCTCGCGCACGAAGCTGCTGCGCAGCGTCAACCTGGGGCTGGCCGCGGTCTGGCTGGTCAGCTCGGGGGTGCTGCTCGTCCAGTACCCCGACCCGCACCCGGGAGTCGTCGTGCTGAGCCTGGCCTACCTCGTCTACTACTTCGGCGTGAGCATCTGGCTGACCGTCGTCGGCAGCCGGCGCGAGCCCGTGTCAGCCGAGCGCGTCGAGAGCGCCGGCTAGGTCCGCCACCAGGTCGGCGGTGTCCTCGATGCCGCAGGACAGGCGGACGAAACCGGCCGGCACGTCGTCCCCGCCCCACTGCGCCCGCCGGTCGATCGTGCTGTGCACGCCGCCGAAGCTCGTGGCCGCGGCCCAGAGCCGGCTCGCGCCGAGCAGCCGCGAGACGGCGGCCTCGTCGGCCAGCTCCAGCGACACCACGCCGTTGGGCCGCAGCATCTGCACCGACGCCAGCGCGGACGACGGATCGCCCGGACGCCACGGCCAGCGCAGGTTCGCCACTGCCGGGTGCCCGTCGAGCAGCTCCACCACGGCGGCCGCGTTGGCCGCCTGGCGGGCCAGCCGCAGGTCCAGGGTGCTCATCGACCGGTGCCCGAGCCACGCCTCGAACGGGCCGGGGGTGGCACCGGTGCGGTCCCGGAAGCCCTTCAGCCGTGCGTGCAGGCCGGCGTCGGTCACCGTGACGTGCCCCAGCAGGACGTCGCTGTGCCCGGTCAACGCCTTGGTGTCGCTGCCCACGGTGAGGTCGGCACCCAGGGCCAGCGGCCGCTGCCCCAGCGGCGTGGCGGTGGTGTTGTCCACGGCGACCAGTGCGCCGGCCGCGTGCGCGGCGGTGGCCACGGCGGCGATGTCGCAGACGTCGAGCTGCGGGTTGCTGGGGGTCTCCAACAGCACCATCGAGACACCCGCCAGCCCACCCTCGGCGGCGAACCGCTCGATCTCCGGCGTCGACACGTACTGCACGTCGACGCCGAAGCGGGTCAGCTCCTCCGCGGCGAGCATGCGGGTGGCGTAGTACCCGTCCGAGGGCAGGACGATCCGGTCGCCGCTGCGGGCACAGGCCAGGACGGCGGCGGTCAGGGCGGCCATCCCGGTCGCGAAGGACAGGCAGCGTCCGCCGTCGAGCTCGCCGACGGCGTCCTCGAACACCCGCAGCGTCGGGTGCTCGGTGCGCGCGTAGGCGTCGGCGCCGTTCACCCGCGGCGGCTGGTCGCCCAGGTGGAAGGGAGCGGCGAACACCGGCGAGGGCCGCAGCGGCGCCCCGGGGACGGCGGAGCCCTCCCCCGCGCGCACCGACCGGGTGCCGTCGCCGTACCCGCCCAGGTCCCCGCTGACCGCCGTCTGCTCGCTCACTGCACTCCGTTCGCTCCCGCGGGGCGCTCCGCTCCTCGCTCCGGAGTTCAGTCCGCCTCCGCGGTCGGTCCGCTCCTCGCTCGTTCCTCGCTGCGATGCTCCCTCCCTGTCGGCGGCCGCCTCGCGGCGATGCTCACGCCCCTGTCCGCTCACTCGGACTTCGCCTCCCGCGACATGATCTCCCGCACCATCTGCCCGGGCGCCTCGCCCTCGTGGCACACCCGCACGACGGCCTCGGTGATCGGCACGTCGACGCCGTGCGCCCGCGCGAGGTCGAGCACCGAGCGGCAGCTCTTCACGCCCTCGGCGGTCTGCCGGGTGCTCTGCTGCACCTCCTCGACGGTCATCCCGCGGCCCAGCTTCTCCCCGAACGTGCGGTTGCGGGACAGCGGCGAGCTGCAGGTGGCGACCAGGTCACCGAGGCCGGCCAGACCGGCGAAGGTGGTGAGCTCCGCCCCGAGCGCGAGCCCGAGGCGGGCGGTCTCGGCCAGGCCGCGGGTGATCAGCGAGGCGCGGGTGTTGTCGCCGAACCCGAGCCCCTCCGCGATGCCGCAGGACAGCGCGATCACGTTCTTCACGGCTCCGCCCAGCTCGCAGCCGACGAGGTCGGGGTTGGTGTAGGGCCGGAAGTACCGCGTGTGGCAGGCGGCCTGCAGCTGCTCGGCCCGATCCGTGTCGGAACAGGCGATCACGGTCGCCGCGGGCTGCTCCTCGGCGATCTCGCGGGCCAGGTTGGGCCCGGACAGCGCGGCCACCCGCTCGGGGCCGGCACCGGTGATCTCCTGGATCACCTCGCTCATGCGCTTGGTGCTGCCGAGCTCGATGCCCTTCATCAGCGACAGCAGGGTCGCGTCGCGCGGCAGCAGGTCCCGCCAGGCGGTGAGGTTGTCGCGCAGGGACTGCGACGGGACGGCGAGCACCACGATCTCGGCGTCCAGCAGCGCCTCGCCGGCGTCCGACGTGGCCCGCAGCCGGTCGGGCAGCCGCACGCCGGGCAGGTAGTCGCCGTTCTCGCTCTCCTCGGTGATGGCCTTGGCCAGCTCCGGGCGCCGGGCGTGCAGCACCACGTCGCAGCCGGCGTCGGCCAGCACCTTCGCGAACGTCGTCCCCCAGGAACCGGCGCCCAGCACCGCCGCGCGCGTCACGCCGCGCTCCCGGCTGCGCCGCTCCGCCGCTCGCGGCGGGGTGCGGGGTGGACCGCGAGGGGCGCGGGTTCCCCGCGCAGCTCGGCCAGCTGGTCGCGGACCCGGGACATCATCAACTCGGTCGTCTCCCGCAGCAGCTCGGCATCGATGATGCGGCCCGCCCGGACCTCGGCCCGCAGCGCGGAGAGGTCGAGGGGCTCGCCGACGAGGTAGTCGGCGGGCGTGCGGAACCGCAGGTGGAACTTCTCGGCGTGGTAGTCGTGCACCCGCTGGGGTCCCCACTGGGCGACCGGCAGGACGAGGGCCTCGCTGGTGAGCGCCAGGTGCGCCGCACCCGTACGTGCCTGCATCGGCCACCAGTCGGGGTCCCGGGTGACCGAGCCCTCGGGGTAGACGACGATCAGGTTGCCCGCGCGCAGGTCGGCCTCCGCGGCGGCGAGCGCTCCCCGCGCGGCGGTGGAGAACCGGGCCACGGGGATCTGGCCGGCGGCCCGCAGGATGGTGCCGGCGAGCCCTCGGAACAAGGATTCCTTGGCCAGGAAGTGCGGGATCCGGCCGGCGTCGAAGACCAGGCGCGCGCAGGCCAGCGGGTCGAGGACCGACACGTGGTTGGCCACGAGCAGCACCGGCCCGCGGGACGGGATGCGGTCGGCGTTCCGGTAGCGCAGGCGGAACAGCACGGACGCCACCGGGTAGACGACGAGGATGCACAGCCACAGCGCGACGGGGATTGGGCCGCGGGTGCGCCACTTCTGCGTCGACACCGGTGCACCCCCTCTCCTGTGAGCCGTCCCATGATCGACCCGTGCCGGCGTCCGGGGTGCACCGGGGTCCCCACGGGGACGCGGTGTGCTCACATTGTGGCCGTGATCAGCTGGTCGGTCGTGGTCCCGGCGAAGCGGCTCGCCGTGGCCAAGACCCGGTTGCAGCCGCTCACCGGTCTGCCCGGCGGGCACCACGCCGCCCTGGTGCTGGCGCTGCTGGCCGACACCGTCGCCGCGGCGCTGGCGTGCCCGGAGGTGGGCTCGGTCGTCGTCGTGACCGACGAGCCGGAGGCCGCCGAGCTGGTCCGGCACCTCGGCGCCCGGGTGGTGCCCGACGTGCCCGACCGCGGCCTGAACCCCGCACTGGAGCACGGGGCCCGGCAGGCCGGTGGAGACGCCGTCGCGGCCCTCTCCTCCGACCTGCCCGCGCTCCGCCCGGCCGAGCTCGCCGCCGCCCTGGAGGCGGCCTCTCCCGCTCGTCGCGCCTTCGTCGCCGACGCCCAGGGCACCGGCACGACCCTCCTCAGCGCCGTCGGGACGCCGCTGCGTCCGCGGTTCGGCCGGCACTCCGCGTCCGCCCACCGCGAGGACGGCGCCGTGCCGCTGACCGGCCACTGGCCGGGATTGCTGCGCGACGTCGACACCCCCGACGACCTGCGTGCCGCGCTCGCGCTCGGGGTCGGGGCACGCACCGCCGAGCTGGTGCGCACCTCGTCAACTCTCGCCGTTCACCTCGGTGCGGCACGATGACCACGTGCCCTCCGAGACCGCGAACCGCACGGGCCCGCCGCCGTCGACCGACCGCTACCTGAACCGCGAGCTGTCCTGGCTGGACTTCAATGCCCGCGTCCTGGAACTGGCCGAGGACGACGCCCTGCCGCTGCTGGAGCGGGTCAAGTACCTCGCGATCTTCGCCAGCAACCTCGACGAGTTCTACATGGTCCGCATCGCCGGGCTGAAGCGCCGGCAGAGCACCGGGCTCACCGTCCGCTCGCCCGACGGCCTGACCATCCGCGAGCAGCTGGAGCGGGTCACCGCCCGCACACAGGAGCTGGTGCAGCGGCACTCCGACGTCTTCAACGACGACGTCCTCCCCCGGCTGCAGGACGCCGGGATCCGGATCGTCCGCTGGGAGCAGCTGGAGGACGAGGCGACGATCCGGCTCCGCGAGTACTTCCGCGACCAGGTGTTCCCCGTCCTGACCCCGCTGGCCGTCGACCCGGCACACCCGTTCCCCTACATCAGCGGGTTGTCGCTCAACCTCGCGGTGTCGGTGCGCGACCCGGAGACCGGCGCGCCCCGCTTCGCCCGGCTCAAGGTGCCCAACAACGTGCCGCGCTTCGTGCGGGTGGCCGCGTCCCCGGGCGAGGACGGGGCCGACACGGCCACCTTCCTCCCCCTCGAGGACCTCATCGCCGCCCACCTGCCGCAGCTGTTCCCGGGCCTGGAGGTCATCGACCACCACATCTTCCGGGTCACCCGCAACGCCGACCTGGAGGTCGAGGAGGACCGCGACGAGGACCTCCTGCATGCCCTGGAGCGCGAGCTCGCCCGCCGTCGCTTCGGTCCGGCCGTGCGGCTGGAGGTCGCCGAGCCGATGGATCCGCGGATCCTGGAGGTGCTCGTCTCCGAGCTGGAGGTCTCCCCCGACGACGTCGTCCACGTGCCCGGGCTGCTCGACCTCGCGTCGTTGTGGGCGCTGTACGACCTGGACCGGCCCGAGCTCAAGGACGAGACGTTCGTGCCGGCCACCCATCCCCGGCTGAGCGAGGGCGAGACGCCCAAGAGCGTCTTCGCGACGCTGCGGGAGGGCGACGTCCTGCTGCACCACCCCTACCACTCGTTCGCGACCAGCGTGCAGCGGTTCATCGAGCAGGCCGCCGCGGATCCGAACGTCCTGGCGATCAAGCAGACGCTCTACCGCACCTCGGGTGACTCCCCGATCGTCAACGCCCTCATCGAGGCGGCCCAGGCCGGCAAGCAGGTCGTCGTCCTCGTGGAGATCAAGGCGCGGTTCGACGAGGAGGCCAACATCAGCTGGGCCCGCTCGCTGGAGCGCGCCGGCTGCCACGTCGTCTACGGCCTCGTCGGGCTGAAGACCCACTGCAAGACGGCGCTCGTGGTCCGCCGGGAGCAGGGCGTCATCCGGCGCTACTGCCACATCGGCACGGGCAACTACAACCCGAAGACGGCGCGCATCTACGAGGACGTCGGCATCCTGACCGCCGACCCCCGCGTGGGCGCCGACCTCACCGACCTGTTCAACACCCTCACCGGCTATTCGCGCCAGACCAACTACCGCACGCTGATGGTCGCCCCGTACGGCATCCGCAACGGCCTGGTCGAGAAGATCCGCCGCGAGGCCCGCCACGCCGCCGAGGGACGGCCGTCGGGCATCCGCATCAAGGTGAACTCGCTGGTCGACGAGAAGATCATCGACGCCCTCTACGAGGCGTCGCAGGCCGGCGTGCCGGTCGAGCTCTTCGTGCGCGGCATCTGCGCGCTGCGCCCCGGCGTCCCCGGCCTCTCCGAGACCATCCGGGTGCGCTCGATCGTGGGTCGCTTCCTCGAGCACTCGCGGGTCATCTCCTTCCTCAACGGTGGCGAGGCCGAGTGGTGGATCGGCAGCGCCGACCTGATGCACCGCAACCTGGACCGCCGGGTGGAGGTGCTGCTGCGGGTCTGCGACGAGGCTGCGCGCGCGCAGCTGCACGAGACCCTGGCGCCGGCGATGGCGCCGGGCGTGCGCTCCTGGGAGCTGCGCAGCGACGGCTGCTGGGAGCGCCTGGAGGGACGGGACTACCAGGCCGAGCTGCTGCACCGGATCCATGACCTCGCCGGCTGAGGAAGCGGTGCGCACCATCGCGGCCGCGGGCGGCGCGGTGTGGCGCCCGGGCCGGGACGGCGGGCTGGAGACCGTGGTGGTCCACCGGCCACGCTACGACGACTGGTCGCTCCCCAAGGGAAAGCTGGATCCGGGCGAGCACCCGCTCACCGCCGCGGTCCGCGAGGTCCTCGAGGAGACCGGCCTGGGGGTGGTGGCCGGGCGGCGCAGCGTCACCAGCCGGTACCGGGTGCTGGAGCGGGACAAGCGGGTCGACTACTGGCTGATGCGGGCCACCGGCGGGGAGTTCACGCCCAACGACGAGGTGGACGAGCTCCGCTGGCTCTCCCCCGGCGAGGCCGCCGCGCTGTGCACGCACGACGCCGACCGCGCGGTGCTGGCCGACCTGGTGCGCACCGACGTACCGCGGGAGCCGTCGCTGATCCTGGTGCGGCACGGCAAGGCCGGGAGCAGCGACGCCTGGGACGGCCCTGACGAGGAACGACCGCTGACGGCCAACGGCCGGGAGCAGGCCCGGCAGCTGGCCGCGGTGCTCCCGCTGTTCGGGCCGACCACCGTCGCCACGGCCACGCCGCTGCGCTGCCGGCAGACCGTGACGCCGCTGGCCGAGCAGCTGGGGCTGGAGGTCACCGAGCTGACCGAGTTCGGGGAGCCGGAGTTCGGCGGCGACCCGCACCGCGCACTGGCGACCGCGCAGCGACTGCTGGCGGCGCCGGGGCTCGCCGTCGTCTGCAGCCAGGGCGGCACCATCCCCACCGTGCTCGGCGCGCTGGGCGTGCACGGGCACGGTGTGCCCGGACTACCCGCTCCGGCCGCCAAGGGCAGCGCGTGGGTGCTGGGCGGACGCCCGGGCGAGCTGGCGGCCGACTACTACCGCGACCTGGACGCCCCCTCGGTCTAGGCATGGGAAGCGATGCACCCGTTGTGCGGCGAATACCGGGTGTATCGCTTCCCATGCCCGGGGGCGCGGTGCTCAGCGGGCGGGAAGGGCCGGGAGTGCCTTGGGGAGCCAGGCGGGGCGGCCGCTCTCGAAGCTCCGGATGTCGTCGAGGTGCCGCTCGGTCAGGCCGACGTCGTCGAGCCCCTCGAGCAGCCGCCAACGGGTGTAGTCGTCGGCGTCGAACGGCACCGTCGTCTGCCCGCCCGCCCCATCGCCGTAGCTGATCTCCTTGGACTGCAGGTCCACGGTCACCTGCGTCGTGGGGTCGGCTTCCGCGGCCGCCCACAGGGCCTCGACCTCGGTCTGCGGCAGGACGACGGTGAGCAGCCCGGCCTTGGTCGAGTTGTTCTTGAAGATGTCGGCGAACCGGGAGCTGATGACCACCCGGAAGCCGCCGTCGAGCAGCGCCCACACCGCGTGCTCGCGCGAGGAGCCGGTACCGAAATCGGGGCCGGCCACCAGGATCGAGGCGTCGGCGTACTCGGGCTTGTTGAGCACGAAGTCCGGCTCGTTGGTGCGCCAGGCGACGAACAGGCCGTCCTCGAACCCGGTGCGGGTGATCCGCTTCAGGTACTCGGCCGGGATGATCTGGTCGGTGTCCACGGCGCTGCGGCGCAGCGGCGCGACGGTGCCGGTGTGGCTGATGAAGGCGTCCATGGCTCAGGCTCCGATCAGGGCGGCGGGGGCGGTCAGGCGGCCGGTGATCGCGGTGGCCGCGGCCACCGACGGCGACACGAGGTGCGTGCGCCCACCCTTGCCCTGCCGGCCCTGGAAGTTGCGGTTGCTGGTCGAGGCCGAGCGCTCGCCGGGCTTGAGCTGGTCGGGGTTCATGCCCAGGCACATCGAGCAGCCGGCGCCGCGCCACTCCGCGCCCGCCTCGACGAAGACCTTGTCCAGGCCCTCGGCCTCGGCCTGCATCTTGACGCCGACGGAGCCCGGCACGACCAGCATCCGGGTGTTGGGGTCCACCCGCTTGCCCCGGAGCAGGTCCGCGGCGACCCGCAGGTCCTCGATCCGGCCGTTGGTGCAGGAGCCGAGGAAGACGGTGTCCACCTCGATCTCGGCCAGCGGCGTCCCCGGGGCCAGGCCCATGTAGGCCAGCGCCTGCTCGGCGGCGCGGCGCTCGCCCTCGTCGGCGATGGTCGCGGGGTCGGGCACCCGCTCGCTCAGGGGCAGGCCCTGGCCGGGGTTGGTGCCCCAGGTGACGAACGGGGTGAGCGTCGAGGCGTCCAGGACGACCTCGGAGTCGAAGACCGCGCCCTCGTCGGTGCGCAGCGTGGACCAGTACTCGACGGCGGCATCCCAGTCGGCGCCCTGCGGCGCGTGCGGGCGGCCGTGCAGGAAGTCGAAGGTCTTCTGGTCCGGCGCGATGAGCCCGGCCTTGGCGCCCGCCTCGATCGACATGTTGCAGATCGTCATGCGGGCCTCCATCGACAGCGCCTCGATGGCGCTGCCGCGGTACTCGATGACGTGGCCGGCGGCACCGTTGGTGCCGATCTGGGCGATGACGGCCAGGATGATGTCCTTCGCCGAGACGCCCGGCGCGAGCTCGCCGTCCACGGTGACCGACATCTGCTTGGGCCGGTACTGCGGCAGCGTCTGGGTGGCGAGCACGTGCTCGACCTCGCTGGTGCCGATACCGAAGGCCAGGGCGCCGAAGGCGCCGTGCGTGGAGGTGTGGCTGTCCCCGCAGACGATCGTCATGCCGGGCTGGGTGAGACCCAGCTGCGGGCCGATGACGTGCACGATCCCCTGGTCGCGGTCACCCATGGGCGCCAGCCGGATGCCGAACTCCGCCGCGTTGGCGCGCAGCGCGTCGACCTGGGCCCGGCTGACCGGGTCGGCGATGGGCTTGAGGATGTCCAGCGTCGGGACGTTGTGGTCCTCGGTCGCCATGGTGAGGTCGGGGCGCCGCACCGTCCGGCCCGCGGCCCGGAGACCGTCGAAGGCCTGCGGGCTGGTCACCTCGTGCACGAGGTGCAGGTCGATGTAGAGAAGGTCGGGCTCGCCCGGGGTGCTGCGCACCACGTGCGCCTCGTAGACCTTCTCGGCCAGGGTCTTCGGCACGGTTCGTCCTCTCACCGGGCACCCACTCGGGGGATCGCGGTAGCGATCTCACGATGTGAGATGCAAGTATTGCTGTGTGGGACAGCCTAACCCGGTAGCGGTTCTGGACAAAGCGGTGTCGATCCTCCATGCCGTGGCACAGGAGCCGGCGACCCTCGCCGAGCTCGTGACGCGCACCGGTCTGCCCCGTGCCACGGCGCACCGGCTGGCCGTCGCGCTCGAGGGCCACCGGCTGGTGCGCCGGACCGACGGCGGCAGCTGGGCCCCGGGCCCGGCGCTGGCCGAGCTCGGGCGGGCGACCGCCGACATCGGCGAGATCGCGGGCCGGCACCTCGTCACCCTGCGCGACGCCACCGGGGAGAGCGCCCAGTTCTACGTGCGCGACGGCGCCACCCGCGTCTGCGTCGCCGCCGCCGAGCGCACCAGCGGCCTGCGCGACACCGTGCCCGTGGGAGCACGGCTGCCGATGACCGCCGGCTCCGCCGCGCACGCCCTGCTGGCGTTCATGCCGGCCGACGAGGTGACCCGCCTGCTGCCCTCGGCGAGCTTCACCGCCCGCACCCTGCTCGACGTCCGCCGTCGTGGCTGGGCGCACAGCGTGGCCGAGCGCGAGGCGGGCGTCGCCTCGCTGTCCGCCCCGGTGCGCGACGCCACGGGCGCGGTCCTGGGCGCGGTCTCGATCTCCGGCCCGGTCGAGCGGCTCGGCCGCCGACCCGCCGCCGAGGTCATCGGCGCCGTCCTCGACGCCGCGGCCGCGATCTCCCGCGCCGCCCGCTGACCGCTCAGCCGGCGGCGTCCCCCGCCGCCGGTTGCTCGACGACGGTCGGCCGCAGCCGCGACCACAGCGCGAAGGCCACCGCCACGACCAGCATGCCGATGCCGGCCCACAGGTTCGCGTTCACCCCACCGGTCTTGGCCATCGCCTCGGCCGAGTCGTCGACCAGCCCGACCACGACGAGCACGACGCCGTAGAAGCCGATCAGCTCGGCGATGACGTTGCGGACGTCGAAGGCGCCCGCCTTCGACTTCTGCCGCTTGCTCACGGGGTCTCCCCTCACCGGAAGATGACGTTCAGGACGATGACCATGGCCAGGGCGATCCCGGCCAGCGGCACCGGCGAGCGATACCAGGGCAGCCTGTGCGCCTCGGGGTCGGTGCGCACCTCGCGGGGCGTCTCCGAGTAGACCAGGCCGGCCAGCTCCGCCACCGGCTTGGGCGCGGTCACCCGGCTGACGACGACGCTCACCACGATGTCGACGACGAAGGCCGCCCCGGCCGCCACGAAGGCGCCGCCCTGACCCGGGAGGTCGAGGACGCCGATCTCGACGAGGACGAAGACGGCGATCGCGGCGCTGGTGCCCGAGACCAGGCCCGCCCAGCCGGCCGTCGGCGTCATCCGCTTCCAGAACATGCCGAGGATGAACGTGGCGAACAGCGGGGCGTTGAAGAACCCGAACAGCGTCTGCAGGTAGTCCATCAGGTTCGTGTAGCCCGACGCGATCAGCGCCGTCCCGATCGCGGCGACGGTGGCGCCGACGGTCGCCCAGCGCCCGACCTTCAGGTAGTAACCGTCGGGCCGGTCCTTCTTCACGTACTGCTGCCAGAGGTCGTAGCTGAAGACGGTGTTGAAGGCCGAGATGTTGGCCGCCATGCCGGCCATGAAGGCGGCCAGCAGGCCCGCCAGGGCCACGCCGAGCAGGCCGGTGGGCAGCACGTCGCGGATCAGCAGCAGGATCGCGTTGTTGTAATCGAAGTCGGCGTCGGCGTTCGCCTTGGCCTCGATGACCTCGGGCACCAGCACGGTGGCGATGAGGCCCGGGATCACCACGATGAACGGGATGAACATCTTCGGGAAGGCGCCGATGATCGGCGTGCTGCGGGCCGCGGAGATCGAGTTCGTGGCCATGGCCCGCTGGACCTCGACGAAGTTGGTCGTCCAGTAGCCGAACGAGAGCACGAAGCCCAGGCCGAAGACGATGCCGACGGCCGACCACACCGGGCTCTCGAAGCCGGACAGCGCGGTGGCCGGCCAGGACGAGAGCTGCTCCTCACCGCCGGACTCGGTGACCTTGTCGACCAGACCGCCGACACCTCCCACCCGGTGCAGGCCGATCAGCGTCAGCGGCAGCAGCGCGGCCACGATGACGAAGAACTGCAGCACCTCGTTGTAGATCGCCGCGGAGAGCCCACCGAGGGTGATGTAGCTGAGCACCACCGCCGCGGCCGCGATCAGCGAGACCCACAGCGGCCAGCCGAGCAGCGCGTTCACGATCGTGGCGAGCAGGTACAGGTTGATGCCGGCGATGAGCACCTGCGCCACGGCGAAGCTGATCGCGTTCACCAGGTGCGCCCCGGTGCCGAACCGGCGACGCATGAACTCCGGGACGCTGCGCACCTTGGAGCCGTAGTAGAAGGGCATCATGACGACGCCCAGGAACAGCATCGCCGGAACGGCGCCGATCCAGAAGTAGTGCATGGTCGCCATGCCGTACTGCGCGCCGTTGGCCGACATCCCGACGATCTCGACCGCGCCGAGGTTGGCCGAGATGAACGCCAGCCCGGTCACCCAGGCCGGCAGGGACCGGCCGGACAGGAAGAAGTCCAGGCTGTCGGACACCCGCCGGCGCGCGGCCACACCGATCAGCAGGACGACGGCGAAGTAGGCGGCGACCAGGGCGTAGTCGACGAAGGAGGCATCGAGCCTCAGCTGATCGTCCACGGGTTCCTTCTCTCGGGGGTGCGGCTCAGGCCAGGCGGCGGGCGCCGGCGGACGGGACGACGACGAAGGTGCGCGGGGCGGGCTGCGACGCGTGGGCGAAGCGCTCGGTGACGGCGGCGGTGACGGAGTCGACGGCGTCGGTGTCCACGAGCGCCACGACGCTGCCGCCGAACCCGCCACCGACCATCCGGGCTCCGTGCGCGCCGGCGGCCAGCGCGGCGTCCACGCAGACGTCGATCAGCGGCACCGACACCTCGAAGTCGTCGCGCAGCGAGACGTGCCCTGCGGTGAGCACCGGGCCGATCGCCCGCGGGTCGGCGTCCTCCCGCAGCGCGGTGACCACCTCGAGCACCCGGGCGTCCTCGGTGACCACGTGCCGGGCGCGGCGCAGCAGCACCTCGCCGTCGTCACCGCTGCCGGCCAGCGGCTCCAGGGCGGCGGGGTCCTCGACCTCGCGCAGCAGGTCCACGCCGAGCGCGGCGGCGGCACGCTCGCACTCGCGGCGCCGATCCCGGTACCCGCCCTCGGCGTGGTCGTGGGTGGTGCCGGTGTCGACGACCAGCAGCGCGAGCCCCGCCGCCGCAAGGTCGAGGGGCACCTGCTCCCTGGTTCCGTCGCGGGTGTCGAGGAAGAGCGCGTGGCCCGCCGTGCAGAGGATCGACGCCGACTGGTCCAGGATGCCCGTGGGAGCGTCCACGAAGTCGTTCTCGGCGCGGCGGGCCACGTCGACGAGCGCGTCGGCGTCCAGGTCGAGGCCCAGCAGGTCGCGCACGGCGAGCGCCACCGAGCAGGACAGCGCCGCCGAGGACGACAGGCCCGCACCGGAGGGGACGTCGCCGTCGACCAGGATGCTCAGCCCGCCGGGCACGGAGCCGGCGAGGGCGTGCACGACACCGGCCGGGTAGCCCGCCCATCCGCCGGGACGGCCCGGCTCGAGATCGGCGACCGCGACCTCGGCGTCCTGCCCCGGATGCTGCACGGAGGTCAGCACGAGCAGGCCGTCGTCCCGGCGGGCCACCGCGGCGCGGGTGGTGTGCGGCAGCGCCACCGGCAGGACGAAGCCGCCGTTGTAGTCGGTGTGCTCGCCGATGACGTTGACCCGACCCGGTGCGGCCCACACCCCGTCGGGCTGCCGCCCGAACCGCCGGGCGAAGGCGTCGGCGGTGCTGCGTGCGGCCCCGGCGTCACTCACCACGTGAGGGACCGCAGCTGCTCGGCGACGTCCTCGGGGTTGGTGTCGGTGATGAACGCACCCATGCCGGACTCCGAGCCGGCCAGGTACTTGAGCTTGCCCGGCGCCCGGCGCAGCGAGAACAGCTGCAGGTGCAACCACCAGTCCTCGCGCGCCTGCGCCGGCGCCTGGTTCCAGGCAGCGATGTAGGGCATGGGGGTGTCGAAGCGGTGCGCGAAGCGGCCGAGGACGTCGAGGTAGACGGCGACGAAGGCGTCCCGCTCGTCGTCGGTCAGCTCGGGGAGGTCGGGCACCTTGCGGGTGGGGAAGAGCTGCACCTCGTAGGGCCAGCGCGCCGCGGCCGGGACGAACGCCGTCCAGTGGTCGTTCGCGGCGACCACCCGCGGACCGGAGCGCTCCGCGGCGACGACGTCGGCGAACAGGTCGCCCCCGGTCGACTCCCGGTGCCGGCGCACCGACCCGAGGACCTTCGCCACCCGCGGCGTGACGAACGGGTAGGCGTAGATCTGGCCGTGGGGATGCGAGAGCGTCACCCCGATCTCCTCGCCGTGGTTCTCGAAGCAGAAGACCTGCTCGACGCCGTCGATCGCCGACAGCTCGGCGGTGCGCTCGGCCCACACGTCCACCACCAGCCGCGCCCGCTCGGGGCCGAGTGAGAAGAAGTCGCGGTCGTGGTCGCTGGTGAAGCAGACGACCTCGCACCGGCCGAACCCCGGGCGCAGCCCGGCCAGCGGGTTGCCCGGCACCGCGGGCGGCACGTCGCGGACGACGTCGAGGGCCAGCGAGGGGAACCGGTTCTCGAAGACGACGACCTGGTAGTCGCGCTCCGGCACCTCGGTCGCGCGTCCCGGCGTCGAGGGGCACAGCGGGCACTGGTCGGCCGGCGGCAGGAAGGTGCGGGTCTGCCGATGGGCGGCCACGACGACCTCCTCGCCGAGCAGCGGATCGAAGCGGAGCTCGGAGCGGGTGGTGACGGCCGGCAGGTCGCGCGAGTCGGTGGCGTTCCGGACCGGGGCGTCGCGGTCGGCGTCGAAGTAGAGGATCTCGCGGCCGTCGGCCAGCTGCCGGGACGTCCGGATCACCGCGCGACCACCTCTCCGCCGTCGTCACCCAGCGTGAGCGGCGGACCGACGGTAGCCCCGGCCATGATCATGCTGCCACCGGGAGCGGGTGCGATCTCCGATACGCCCGATCGGGTTCCGGCAGGAGGCCCGGGAACGGCGAGAGCCCCCGGCCTGGTGGCCGGGGGCTCTCGGTCGCGTAGCCCCGAAGGGATTCGAACCCTCGCTACCGCCGTGAGAGGGCGGCGTCCTGGGCCGCTAGACGACGGGGCCGTGCGGAAGACATGGTGCCATGCCGCGGAGACCTGCCGGGCAGGGGTCCCGCCCGATGCCCCGGAATGGCGAGAGCCCCCGGCCTGGTGGCCGGGGGCTCTCGGTCGCGTAGCCCCGAAGGGATTCGAACCCTCGCTACCGCCGTGAGAGGGCGGCGTCCTGGGCCGCTAGACGACGGGGCCGTGCTGGTGGTGCAAGAGGAACCAGGATTCCTCGCTGGGGTACCAGGACTCGAACCTAGACTAACGGAACCAGAAACCGTCGGGCTGCCAATTACCCCATACCCCATGGGTGGGCACCTCGCGGCGCCGGAGAAGACTCTACCTGACGCTTCCCGAGGGGGCGGAACCACCCCCTCGCCCGGCGGGTCAGGCAGCCGGGACCGGAGCCGGCAGGAACGGCTGGCGCAGGTCCTGCGCCGCCGTCCGCGTCTCCGGCTGCGCCCGGCGACGCCACCGGGCCACCAGCGCGACGTAGGCGAGAGTGCCCGCCAGCCCGATCAGCAGCGGGAGCACCGAGGCGCCCTCCGGCAGCGACTCGGTCGCCACTCCCCCGCCCAGCAGCGCGGCGAGGAGGAACACCACCACGTTGTTGACGGCGTGGAGGACGATCGCCGCCTCCAGGCCTCCGGTCAGCCACACCACCGCGGATGCGGCCAGGGCGAAGGCGAACCGGTCCAAGAAGGTGATCAGGTCCGGAGGCAGGTGTGCCAGCGAGAAGAGCGCGCCGGTGATCAGCGCCGCGAGCACCGCACCGATCGACGGGCTGCGCACCCAGCCGGCGATCGCCTGGCTCAGGTACCCGCGGAACAGGTACTCCTCCGCGGCGGACTGCAGCGGTGTGGTGAGCAGGACGACGGCGAGCAGCCAGCCCCAGCCGGGCGCCGGGCCCTCGAGCTCGCCCTCCCCCGTGGCGACGTCCAGCAGCACCGCCAGACCGATGCCGACCCCGAGCGAGAGGAAGGCGAGCAGCGTGAACCGGGGCAGCAGGCGCCAGCGCAGGCGGGCCAGCACCGAGGAGGACCACCCCGGGCTCATGCCGTGCGCCACCGCCCACGCCAGCCACACGACCGGGATGCCGACGACGAGCGTCGCGTTGGTGACCAGCAGGACGCCGGGGTCGGTCAGATCGCCCATGGTCAGGTCGGGGCTGATGCCGGTGACGATGCCGACCACCGCGAGCACCGCCCCCGCGACCAGGAAGACCACGGCGAGCAGGAGCAGACCGACGACCGGGCGCCACCAGGCCCAGTCCCGCGCCCGCATCGCGTGCAGGAACGGCTTCGGCTCGTCGTGCGGCGGCGTTCCCGGTGGCGGCGCCCAGGTCACCTGCGGCGGCGGCGCGGGTGACCACGGCTGGGGAGCCCAGGCACCCGGCGGCGGGCCGGCCCACCCCGGTCCGGGGGAACCCGGGGGCCACGGGGCCGGCGGGAGCTGCCCCGGCCCGGGCCGCAGGGTCGGCGGCGGGCCGCCGTACGGCTGCTCGTCCGGCCTCGCGCCTGGCCCGGGCAGGCTCATCCCGCCGTCGCCACCTCACGGGCAGCGGCCAGGCGGGCCAGCGTCCGCTCGCGACCCAGCAGCTCCATCGACTCGTACAGCGGAGGCGACACGGTGCGGCCGCTCACCGCGACGCGGACCGGGCCGAACGCCTGCCGGGGCTTGCGACCCAGACCCTCGACCAGTGCGTCCTTGAGCGCCTGCTCGATGGCCGGCGTGCTCCAGTCGGGCAGCTCGCGCAGCACCGTCGTCGCCGCATCCAGGATCTCGACCGCGGCGTCGCCGGTCAGCTGCTTCTCCGCCGCGGCGGGCTCGATGTCGACGTCGTTGACGAAGAGGAAGCGCAGCAGCCCGACCGCCTCCGAGAGCACGACCATGCGCTCCTGGGCCAGCGGCGCGATCGCCCGCAGCACCCGGTCCTGCTCGGGCGTCGGCGGCTCGGCCAGCAGCCCCTCGGCGGCGAGATGCGGCACGACGCGGTCGACGAACTCCTCGACCGGCAGCGCGCGCAGGTGCGTGGCGTTGATCGCCTCGGCCTTCTTGAGGTCGAAGCGGGCCGGGTTCGGGCTCACCCGTGTCACGTCGAAGGCCTCGACCATCTCCTCCATCGAGAAGATGTCCCGGTCCTCGGCGATCGACCAGCCGAGCAGCGCCAGGTAGTTGGCGAAGCCCTCGGGCAGGAAGCCGCGGTCGCGGTAGACGTCGAGGTTGGACTGCGGGTCGCGCTTGGACAGCTTCTTGCTGCCCTCGCCGGTCACGTAGGGCAGGTGACCGAAGCGCGGGGTGCCCTCGGCCACGCCGATGTCGGTGAGCGCGGCGTAGAGGGCGAGCTGACGCGGGGTCGAGGGCAGCAGGTCCTCGCCGCGGAGCACGTCGGTGATCCGCATCAGGGCGTCGTCGACCGGGTTGACGAACGGGTACAGCGGCGCGCCGTTGCCCCGCACCAGCACGAAGTCGGGCACCGAGCCCGCGGCGAAGCGGATCTCGCCGCGCACGAGGTCGGTCCAGACCAGGTCCTCGTCGGGCATCTTCAGCCGCAGGACGGGCTGACGGCCCTCGTCGCGGAAGGCTGTCTTCTGCGCGTCGGTGAGGAAGCGGTCGGCGTTGTCGTAGCCGAGCTTCGGGTCCTGGCCGGCCGCCCGCCGACGGGCGTCGACCTCCTCGTTCGTGGAGAACGACTCGTAGGCGTGCCCGGACTCCACCAGCTTGGCGGCGACCTCGCGGTAGACGTCGGACCGCTCCGACTGCCGGTAGGGGCCGTACGAGCCGCCCACCTCGGGGCCCTCGTCCCAGGTGAGACCCATCCAGCGCAGGCAGTCCAGCAGGTGCCGGTAGGACTCCTCGGAGTCCCGGGCGGCGTCGGTGTCCTCGATGCGGAAGACGAACGTGCCACCGGTGTGCCGGGCGTGCGCCCAGTTGAACAGGGCCGTGCGCATCAGGCCGACGTGCACCATGCCCGTCGGCGACGGGCAGAACCGGGTGCGCACCCCGGTGGCGGGTGCCGTCACAGGCCACCGCCCGCGGTGGAGACGGCGTCGGCGGCGCTGACGGTGTTGGTCAGCGTGCCCAAGCCCTGGATCGCGCACTCGACCTGCTGGCCGGGACGGATCGGGCCGACACCCGACGGGGTGCCGGTGAGGACCACGTCGCCGGGCAGCAGCGTCATCACGCGGGAGATGTAGGAGATGAGGGTCGGGATGCCGAACAGCAGCTGGCTCGTGCGGCCCTGCTGACGACGCTCGCCGTCGACCGTGCAGCCGATCTCGAGGTCGGAGGGGTCCAGCCCCAGGCCGGGCAGGTCGGTCTCGATCCACGGGCCCAAGGGGCAGAAGGAGTCGAAGCCCTTGGCCCGGGTCCACTGCCCGTCGCTCTTCTGCATGTCGCGCTCGGTCACGTCGTTGCCGATCGTGTAGCCGAAGACGCTGCTCAGCGCCTGCTCGGGCGACACGTTGCGGGCACCGCGGGCACCGATGACGACGGCGAGCTCCGCCTCGTGGTGCACGTTGGTGCTGCCCGGCGGGATGCGGATGGCGTCGCCGGGGCCGATCACCGACGTCGAGGGCTTGAGGAACAGCAGCGGCTCCCCGGGAGCGTCGCCGGTGTTCATCTCCTTCACGTGGTCGGCGTAGTTCTTGCCGACGCACACGACCTTGCTCGGCAGGATCGGCGAGAGCAGCCGGATGTCGGCCTGCGCGTAGCGGGTGCCGGTGAAGGAGATCTGGCCGAAGGGGTGGCCCTCGATCTGGGCGACCTGGCCGTCCCCGTCGAGAACGCCGAAGGACATGCCCTGAGGTGAGGCGAAACGGACGATGCGCACGCACCGAGGTTAGTCGGCCCGCGGATCGGCGCCCCTCGGGTGCATCGGGTTGACTGCCGTCATGGCATGCCGTTTCTCCGAACTCGTCGTGGACAGCCGCGATCCCGAGTCGCTCGCCGCCTTCTGGGCCGCCGTCCTGGACTACCGGGTCCTCGGCGACGAGCACGGCGCCATCGAGATCGGCCCGGAGGCCGGCTTCGGCGGGCCCGCCCCCACGCTGGTGTTCGCGCCCGTCGCCGATCCGACACCGGGCAAGGTCCGACTGCACATCGATCTCAACCCGACCGACCGCGACCAGGACGCCGAGCTGCAGCGGCTCCTGGATCTCGGCGCCACGCACGCCGACGTCGGGCAGTCCGGCGAGCAGGGCTGGCACGTGCTGGCCGACCCCGAGGGCAACGAGTTCTGCCTGTTGCGGACCTGGCTGTGACATCGTCGGCCTACCGTCCGACACCGCGGCCAGGTGCCGTCCCCCCGTTCCGCAGAGCCGTTTCATCGTGCCTGCGCGGAGCCCTCCGGGCCCCACTCGGCACGACACGAAAGGACTTCCCGTGATCCTCATCGTTGTCAAGATGCCCATCCGACCCGAGCGAGCCGATGAGTGGGCCGGGCTGGCCGCCGACTACGCCCGGGCGGTGAACGCCGAGGAGGGAAGCCTGTTCTTCGAGTGGTCCCGGAGCCTCGAGGAACCGGACACCTTCGTGTGCGTCGAGGGCTTCCGCGACTCCGAGGCCGGCGCCGCGCACGTGGGCACCGATGCCTTCAAGCGCTTCGTGGACCAGGCCCCCGACCTCGTCTCGGCACAGCCGCAGATCATCTACGTCGACGCGCCCGAGGTCTCCGGCTGGGGCCCGATGGGCGAGATCCAGCCCCGCTGAGCGCCGTCACCGGCCGCCCGGGGCGGCCGTTCCTGCTGCTGTCCTCCCGGCCCGAGGACGCCGCGGCCGACCAGGAGTACGTCTCCTTCCTCCGCGCCACGGGCCTGCCCGCCGACCGGTTGCGCCGCATCCGGATGGAGGCCGGGCCGCTGCCCGCCCTCGACCTGGACGACTACGCCGGCCTCGTGCTCGGGGGCAGCCCGTTCAACTCCAGCGACCCGCCGGAGGCGAAGTCCGCGGTCCAGTTGCGGGTGGAGCGCGCGGTGGCCGCGCTGCTCGACGAGGTGGTGGCCGGCGACATCCCGTTCCTCGGCGCCTGCTACGGGATCGGCACGCTCGTGACCCACCAGGGCGGGGCCGTGGACCGCACCTTCGGGGAGCCCGTCTCGGCGGTCGAGGTGACCCTCACCGCGGAGGGACGGCGCGACCCGCTGCTGGCCGGGGTGCCCGAGCGGTTCGGCGCCTTCGTCGGGCACAAGGAGGCCTGCCGGGTACTGCCGCCGGAGGCGGTGCTGCTGGCCTCCTCGGCCACCTGCCCGGTCCAGATGTTCCGGGTGCGGCAGAACGTCTACGCCACCCAGTTCCACCCGGAGCTGGACGTCGACGGGCTGGTGGCCAGGGCCCGGATCTACCAGCACGCCGGGTACTTCCCGCCGACCGAGTTCGAGGAGGTCGTGGCCCGGGTGACCGGCGCCGCGGTCAGCGAGCCGGCGCGGGTCCTGTCGAACTTCGTGCACCGCTACGGCTGAGGACGGCGTAGCTGAGGGCGTCCACCAGGGCGTGCCAGGACGCCTCGACGATGTTGGCGTGCACGCCGACGGTGGTCCACTCCCCCACCCCGTCGGTGGTGTCGATGAGCACGCGGGTGGTGGCGCTCGACCCGCCCTTCCAGCCGAGGATGCGGACCTTGTAGTCGGCCAGCGAGACGCCCGCCAGTTGCGGGTAGCGGCCGACCAGCGCCTGGCGCAGCGCGTTGTCCAGGGCGTTCACCGGCCCGTTCCCCTCACCGGTGCTGATGATCCTCTCGCTGGTGCCGTCGTCGTTGCGGAGGTGCACCTTCACCGTCGCCTCGCTGACGACGACCCCGTTGCCCCAGTGCTCGACGGAGGTCTTGTAGCTCTCCAGCTCGAACAGCGGGGCCGGGGCGTCGGGCAGCTGGGCGCGCAGCAGCAGCTCGAACGAGGCGTCGGCGGCCTCGAAGGACCAGCCGTCGGCCTCGAGCACCTTGACCTGGTCGACGACGCGGCCGATGGCCTCGGCCTGCCCGGTGAGGTCCACGCCGAGCTCGCGCCCCTTCAGCTCGACCGAGGCGCGGCCGGCCATCTCGGTCACCAGGATGCGCATGTCGTTGCCGACGACCGCGGGCTCGAGGTGGTTGTAGAGCTCGGGACTCACCTTGATGGCGCTGGCGTGCAGGCCGGCCTTGTGCGCGAACGCCGAGGCACCGACGAACGGCTGGTGGTCGTCGGGGGCGATGTTGGCCAGCTCGGCGATCGCGTGGCTGACCCGCTTCAGCTCCGGCAGGCACTCGGCCGGCACCGCCGGGATGCCCATCTTCGTGGCCAGGTTCGCGACGAGCACGAAGGTGTCGGCGTTGCCGGCGCGCTCCCCGTAGCCGTTCGCCGTCCCCTGGACGTGCGTGACCCCCGCCTCCACCGCGGCGAGGGTGTTGGCGACCGCGCACCCGGTGTCGTCCTGGCAGTGGATGCCGAGCCTCCCGCTCACCCGGGAGCGCACATCGGCCACGACCCGGCCGACGCCCATCGGCAGCATCCCGCCGTTGGTGTCGCAGAGGACGCCGACCTCGGCACCGGCGGCGAACGCCGTCTCGAGCACCCGGACGCCGTAGCCCGAGTCGGCCGCGTACCCGTCGAAGAAGTGCTCGCAGTCGAGGAACACCCGGCGCCCGTGCGCCACCAGGAAGGCGACGGTGTCGGCCACCATCGCCAAGTTCTCCTCCGGCGTCGTCCGCAGCGCCTCCCGCACGTGGCGGACGTCGGACTTCGCGACCAGGCAGACCACCGGCGTCCCCGCGTCGAGCAGCGCCCGCACCTGGGGGTCCTCCTCCACCCGCACACCGGCCTTGCGGGTCGCCCCGAACGCGACGAGCTGTGCGTGCTGCAGCTTCAGCTCGGTGCGAGCACGGGCGAAGAACTCGGTGTCCTTGGGCAGGGCGCCGGGCCAGCCGCCCTCGATGAAGCCGACGCCGATCTCGTCGAGCAGCCGGGCGACCGCCAGCTTGTCGGCGACCGAGTAGCTGATGCCCTCGCGCTGGGCACCGTCGCGCAGCGTGGTGTCGAAGACCTGGAACTCGGTGTCGCTGGGCACGGGGGCTCCTCGGATCGGGTGGACGGCGTCCCGGAAAACAAAAAGACCCCCCGGGTACGGGAGGTCTGCGCGCAGTCGGAGGAGGACTGCGCGCTAGGCGATAATGATCGTGCTGGTGGCGGTCATCGCCGATGAGTAAAGCACGGCCGGCCGCACGCCCTCCCCGATTCCGGAGAACCGGGTGAGGGCCCGGACCCTGCTCTCCGGGACCGCTGGGCCCGGACGTCCTCCGGGACGACGCCGACGCGCTGCTGCGCGCCCGCGGCCTGGTTGCCCTGGACCGGCGGCCGGCGCCGCTGGTCGAGTCCTCCGCGGCCGCTGCACCGTGCGCCCGGAGTGGCCCGCTCCCGGCGGGAGCGGGCAGGTGGTCCTGCCGGTACCCCGTCGGGGATCTCCTGCGGGAGGAACCGCCGGGCTGAGCTACCCGGCGAGCGCGGCCAGGCGGTCCCCGACGTCGGTGGTGCGGATGGGCGCCTGCGGGTCGCGCGTGGAGAGGTCGAAGGCGACGGCGGCGTCGACCTTGCGGGCCTGCTCGGTGCGACCGAGGTGCTGGAGCAGCAGCCCGACCGACAGCACGGTGGCCGTCGGGTCGGCGGTGCCCTGACCCGCGATGTCGGGCGCCGAGCCGTGGACCGGCTCGAACATGCTCGGGTTGGTGCCCGAGGCGTCGAGGTTGCCGCTGGCCGCGAGGCCGATGCCACCGGTCACGGCCGCGGCGACGTCGGTGACGATGTCGCCGAAGAGGTTGTCGGTGACGATGACGTCGTAGCGGCCCGGGTCGGTGATGAAGAACATCGAGGCGGCGTCGACGTGCTGGTAGGCGACGGTGACCTCCGGGAACTCGACCGACACCTCCTCCACGATCCGCGACCAGAGCCCGCCCGCGTGGCTGAGCACGTTGGTCTTGTGGATCAGCGTGAGGTGCTTGCGCGGGCGGGCGGTGGCCCGCTCGAAGGCGTACCGGACGACCCGCTCCACGCCGAAAGCGGTGTTCAGGCTGACCTCGGTCGCGATCTCGTTCGGGGTGTCCTTGCGCAGGACTCCGCCGTTGCCGACGTAGGGGCCCTCGGTGCCCTCGCGCACGCAGAGCATGTCGATCGGGCCGGGGGCGGCCAGCGGGCTGCGCACGCCGTCGAACAGCCGGGCCGGGCGGAGGTTGACGTGGTGGTCGAGCTCGAAGCGCAGCCGCAGCAGCAGGCCTCGCTCGAGGATCCCCGGCGGCACGCCCGGATCGCCGATCGCGCCGAGCAGGATCGCGTCGTGCTGGCGCAGCTCGTCGATCACCGTGTCAGGCAGCAGCTCGCCGGTGCGCTGCCACCGGGCGGCGCCGAGGTCGTACGGGGTGGTCTCCAGGTCGGGGGCGACCGCGCGAAGGACCTTGAGGCCCTCCGCCACCACCTCGGGACCGATGCCGTCTCCAGGGATCACAGCCAGGCGCATGGGAGGGAACCCTAGGTCAGGGCGTGCTGAGGTCCGCGGCCCGGGCTGCCCGCGCGCCGATGCGCCCGGCGATCGCCTCGAACAGCTCGGGGGCGACGGGGCTGTCGACCGTGACGGTCATGAGCGCCTCGCCGCCCTCGCTCGCGGGGCCGGCCTGGGCACCGGCGATGTCGATGCCGGCCTCACCGAGCGCCGCGCTGACGACGACGGGCCGGTCGGCGTAGATGACGGTGTTCGACGTCGGGGCGTCGACCACCATGACGCCCCGCTCGGTGGCGGCCGCGACGTCGACGTCGTCCGGGCCGATGGCGGCGCGGGCGACGACCCTGGAGGTTCGGCGCCGCGCGCATCCGTGTCCCGGCCAGCGCTCTCGGCCGGTCGGCTTGCCCGTCCGCGACCGCCCCCGACATGCTGGAGTTCGCCTGCACCGGCACGGCGGTGCCGACCGGAGGGAACCATGAGCCAGTCCGACGATCCGTACCGCCCCGCCCCCGGGACGCCACCCTCCGGGGACGACTCCCCGGTCGGGCCGTCCAGCGGTCAGCCGCAGTTCGAGAAGCCCGCGTACGGGCAGCCGCCCCAGTACGGGCAGCCCCAGTACGGCCAGCCCCAGTACGGCCAGCCCCAGTACGGGGAGCCGCAGTACGGGGAGCCGCAGTACGGCCAGCCCCAGTACGGCCAGCAGCCCTACGGACAGCCGTCGTACGGGCAGGCGCAGTACGGCCAGCCCCCGCAGGGGCAGCAGCAGTACGGCCAGCAGCCCTACGGACAACCCCAGTACGGCCAGCAGCAGTTCGGGGGCTACGCCCCCGGGGCCGTGCCGGCCCGTCCGCCGGCCGTCATCGTCGCGGCCGTCCTCGGTTTCCTCTTCGGCGCGTTCGCCCTCCTGGGCCTGGTGGGCATCGCCGTCGCGGGGTCGGAGTTCGCCGAGCTCGGGGGTTACTCCGGCACCGAGGCGGACGCCGTGACCGCCGGGCTGGTGTTCGTCGGCATCCTCGTCCTGGCGTACGCGGTCGTCATGGTCTGGGGGGCCGTGCTGGCCCTGACCGGGCGCAGCCGGGTCCTGCTCATCGTCGGCGGCTCGCTGAGCATCGCCTTCGGAGCGCTGACCCTGCTGGGTGCGCTCGCCGAGGGGGACGGCGCCGGGCTGCTGACCACGCTGGTCGGTCTGGCCGCCGCCATCGCGATCGTGGTGCTCCTCGCCGCCCGCCGCGCTGCCGACTTCTACGCCGCGCACCGGTTCCGCCGCACCGGTCACTGAACCGGGTGGTCCGGGCGGCACCCCCTGCCCGCCACCGCGATCAGTGTGACGATCGGACCGATCCGCCCTCGGTGGCCATCCGGGCAACCGACGACCAGGAGGACGCCGCACCATGTCCAGCCCCACGCCCGACCCCGAACAGCCGCAGCAGCCCGGCTGGGCGCCACCGCCGCCGGCACCCGGCTACGGCCAGCCCGGCCACGGCCAGCCCGGCTACGGCCAGCAGCCCGGGTACGGCCAGCCGCAGCCGTACGGGCAGCAGCCCTACGGCCAGCCCGGCTACGGCCCGGCTCCGGCGTACCCCGGTGGTCCCGGCCCGGGCGCCAAGCGGCCCGGCACGGTGGTCGCCGCCGCCGTCGTCGGCATCGTCGTCGGTTCACTCACGGCGCTGCTCAACCTGCTCGGCCTGCTGGCGGCCGACAGCGTGGGTGTCGAGCTCACCGGTCTCGACGTGCTGCTCGGCGTCCTGGCCATCGTGGTCGCCATCGGCCTGCTGGTCGGCGGGATCCAGGTGCTGCGAGGCGCTCGCCCGCAGACCCTGCTCTACGCCGCGTACGCCGCGGTGGCGCTGGCCCTGATCACCATCATCGTCGTG
The DNA here is from genome assembly GCF_002938425.1 of Blastococcus atacamensis. GTDB lineage: Bacteria > Actinomycetota > Actinomycetes > Mycobacteriales > Geodermatophilaceae > Blastococcus > Blastococcus atacamensis. The sequence goes on from NZ_POQU01000004.1 coordinate 60,136, forward strand.
CTGGCGAACGGCGGGGATCTCGGCGACGCCGGCAGCTTCGGCATCCTCGGCCCGGCCGTGATCATCGCCCTCCTGCGCAGCCGGTCCGCGCAGGAGTGGTACGCGGGACGGAACGGCTCCGCCTGATCCGTCCCGCCTCCGCACGACGGCCCCTCCTGCCCGGCAGGAGGGGCCGTCGTCGTCCCGGCACACGACGGCCCCTCACCCGGCCCGTCCAGGGCGATGACCCGCACGGCAGCTGCTGCTCCTCGGCAGCTATCCCTCGGTTGCCGTCCAGCTGCTCGCACTGATCTGGGCGCTGGTCACCGGATGGGGCCTCGTGTTCCTGGGGCCGCCCGGGGCATCGGCCACCGAGGTGGGCGGGCACGACACGGCCCCCGCTGCCGGGGGCAGCGGGGGCCGTCGTCGGACCGGGGTCGATCAGCTGCGGGCGGCGGTACCGGTGTAGTCGTCCGACGCCGAGACCCAGCTCATGAGACCGCGGAGCTTGCGGCCGGTCTCCTCGATCGGGTGCGCCTCGGCGGCGGCCCGCTTGGCCGTGAAGTCGGGGGCGCCGGCGTCCTGGTCGGCGATGAAGGCCGCGGCCCACGAGCCGTCCTTGATGGCCGCCAGGACCTCGCCCATCGACTCCTTGACGCGGGCGTCGATGACCTTGGGACCGGAGGTGTAGTCGCCGTACTCCGCGGTGTCGGACACCGACCAGCGCTGCTTGGCGATACCGCCCTCGTACATGAGGTCGACGATCAGCTTCAGCTCGTGCAGGCACTCGAAGTAGGCGACCTCGGGCTGGTAGCCGGCCTCGGTGAGGGTCTCGAACCCGGCAGTGATCAGCGCGCTGGCGCCACCGCAGAGCACGGCCTGCTCGCCGAAGAGATCGGTCTCGGTCTCCTCGGCGAACGTGGTCTTGATGACGCCGGCCCGGGTGCCACCGATGGCGGCGGCGTAGGAGAGCGCGAGCTGCAGCGCCGAGCCGCTGGCGTCCTGCTCCACGGCGACGAGGCAGGGCACGCCCTTGCCGTTCTCGAACTCGCGGCGAACCAGGTGGCCGGGGCCCTTCGGCGCGACCATGGCGACGTCGACGCCGGCCGGGGGCTTGATGTAGCCGAACCGGATGTTGAAGCCGTGGCCGAAGAACAGCGCGTCGCCGTCCTGGAGGTTGGGCTCGACGGACTCGGCGTAGAGCGTCCGCTGCACGTGATCGGGCGCCAGGATCATGATCAGGTCGGCCTCGGCGGACGCCTCGGCGGGCGTGACGACCCGCAGGCCCTCGGCCTCCGCCTTGGCGCGGCTCTTCGAACCCTCCGGGAGGCCGACGCGCACGTCGACCCCGGAGTCGCGCAGCGAGAGGGCGTGTGCGTGCCCCTGGCTGCCGTAGCCCAGGACGGCGACCGTGCGCCCCTGGATGATCGAGAGGTCGGCGTCGCTGTCGTAGAAGATCTCGGCGGCCATGCGGTGGTGCACTCCTTCGATTGGTGGACCGGCCGAACGGCCGGGAGGTCGGTGCGGGTGGTTCAGGCAGTGCGCTCGACCGGGCGCAAGGTACCGGCGCCCGACATCGCCCGGGGTCCCCGGCCCAAGGCGACAGTGCCCGACTGCGCCATCTCCTTGATGCCCAGCGGCGCGAGCACCGCGAGCAGGGCCTGGAGCTTGTCCGGCGTACCGGTCGCCTCCAGCGTGACGGTGTCGGTGTTGACGTCGATCACGCGGGCCCGGAAGAGCTCGGCGGTCTGGAGCACCTGGGTGCGCTCGGCCAGCGGTGCGCGGACCTTCACCAGGAGCAGCTCGCGCTGCACGGCGGCGCCGCCGTCCAGTTCGACGATCTTGATGATCTCGATGAGCTTGTTCAGCTGCTTGGTGATCTGCTCGAGCGGCTGGCTCTCCGCGTCGACGACGATCGTCATCCGGGAGAGGTCGGGGTTCTCGGTGGGGCCGACGGCGAGCGACTCGATGTTGAAGCCGCGACGGCTGAACAGCGCCGAGACGCGGGCCAGCACACCGGACTTGTTCTCGACCAGGACCGAGAGCGTGTGGCGGGTCATCAGACCTGTCCCTCTCCGAAGACGGGCCGCAGGTCGCGCGCGGCCAGGATGGCGTCGTTGCTCGCGCCCGCGGCGACCATGGGCCACACCTGGGCGTCGGCGCCGACGGTGAAGTCGATGACGACCGGGGAGTCGTTGATGGCCATGGCCTTCTCGATGACGGCGTCCACGTCGTCCTTGGTCTCGCAGCGCAGGCCGACGCAGCCGAGCGCCTCGGCGAGCGCCACGAAGTCGGGGATGCGGACCGGCTTCGGGCTGCCGTCAGGGTGCTGAGCGTGCAGCTTGGTGTTGGAGTACCGGCCCTCGTAGAAGAGGGTCTGCCACTGGCGCACCATGCCCAGGTTCCCGTTGTTGATGACGGCGACCTTGATCGGGATGCCCTCGATGGCGCAGGTGGCGAGCTCCTGGTTGGTCATCTGGAAGCAGCCGTCGCCGTCGATGGCCCAGACCGTCGTCTCCGGGCAGCCGTACTTGGCGCCCATCGCGGCCGGCACGGCGTAGCCCATCGTGCCGAGGCCGCCGCTGTTGAGCCAGGTGCCGGGCTTCTCGTACCTGATGAACTGCGCCGCCCACATCTGGTGCTGGCCCACGCCGGAGGTGTAGATGGCATCGGGTCCGGCGATGGCGCCCAGGCGCTCGATGACGTACTGCGGGGAGAGCGCGCCGTCCTCGGGCCAGTCGTATCCGAGCGGGTAGCGCTGCCGCCAGTCGTCCAGAGAAGCCCACCATGCGGCCAGGTCGGGCGTGCGCCCGGCGGCGTGCTCGGACCGCAGCGCCTCGACGAGCTGGGCGATGGTCTCCTTGGCGTCCCCGACGATCGGCACGTCGGCCTTGCGGTTCTTGCCGATCTCGGCCGGGTCGATGTCGGCGTGGACCACCAGTGCCTCGGGCGCGAAGCTGGAGAGCTCACCGGTCACGCGGTCGTCGAAGCGGGCGCCGAGCGCCACGATGACGTCGGACTTCTGCAGCGCCGTGACCGCGGCGACCGTGCCGTGCATGCCGGGCATGCCGAGGTGCTGCGGGCTGCTGTCGGGGAAGGCGCCCCGCGCCATGAGCGTGGTGACGACCGGTGCGCCGGTGAGCTCGGCCAGCTCGGCGAGCTCCTCGGTGGCCTGCGCCTTGAGCACGCCGCCGCCGACGTAGAGGACCGGGCGGGTGGCGCGGGCGATCAGCGTCGCCGCCTCGCGCACCTGCTTGCCGTGCGGCCGGGTGGTCGGCTTGTAGCCGGGCAGGTCCAGGCGCGGGGGCCAGGAGAAGTCGGTGATGGCCTGGAGGACGTCCTTGGGGACGTCGACGAGGACCGGCCCCGGGCGCCCGGTGGAGGCGAGGTGGAACGCCTCGGCGATCCGCTGCGGGATCTCGGCGGCGTGCGTCACCAGGAAGTTGTGCTTGGTGATCGGCATCGTGATGCCACGGATGTCCGCCTCCTGGAAGGCGTCCGTTCCGATGGCGGCGCTGGGGACCTGACCGGTGATGGCGACGACCGGCACCGAGTCCATGTAGGCGTCGGCCAGGGGCGTGACCAGGTTGGTCGCACCGGGCCCGGAGGTCGCCATGCAGACGCCGACCCGGCCGGTGGCCTGCGCGTAGCCGGTGGCCGCGTGGCCGGCGCCCTGCTCGTGGCGCACCAGCACGTGCCGCACCTTCGAGTCGAACAGCGGGTCGTAGAGCGGGAGGATCGCGCCGCCGGGGATCCCGAAGACGACGTCCACGCCGACGGCCTCGAGGGAGCGGACGAGGCTCTGCGCGCCGGTGATGCCGGTGGCGGGCTGGGCGGCGCTCTCGGCGACGCTGCGGGCCGTGGTCTCGACGCCGGTCAGGGCCTCGGCAGCCTCACGGGTGGCGGTCTCGGCGCCCGGGGCCTCGGTGGGGGTGGTGGTCATCGCGCGGGTCTCCTGTGCCTTGCGGCGGGGTTCGGGCTGGTGCGACGGACAGCGTGCTCGCTGTGCGGCAGGTCACGGCCAACAAAAAACCCCCCGTGCCACGGGCACGAAGGGTCAGCGCGTCGGTCGGTGACCGGACGCGCTACGCGAGTACGAGGACGCCGCTGGTGCGGGCGTCTGCGGGCATGCTGGTGCGAGGCACATCGACACTGTGCGCCTCACGACGCCGCATCGTCAACCGTCGCGTCCCACTAGGTGGACACCGGTGTCCAGATCTGATTCGTCGGCGTCCAGCACGGCCGGATCGAAGGCGCTCAGCAGCGCGAGCAGGTCGGCGAAGGGCATCGGGCGTCCGAACAGGTACCCCTGCAGGAAGCGGCAGTCCATGTCCCGCAACTCGGCCAGCTGCTCCTCGGTCTCCACACCCTCGGCGACGACGTCCATGCCGAGCGTGCGCCCGAGCTCCACGACGCTGGCCACCAGGGCGCGCCCACGCGGACCGGCCTCGATGCCCGCGATGAACTCCTTGTCCAGCTTGAGCACGTGCACGGGCAGCCGCGCCAGGTAGGCCAGCGAGGACCAGCCCCGCCCGAAGTCGTCGAGGGCGAGCACGACGCCCATCCCCCGCAGCGTCTCGAGGTCGCTGAGCAGCGCGTCCTGCGCGTCCAGCAGGACCGATTCGGTCAGCTCCAGGACCAGTTTTCCGGGCGGGAGCGCCGCGGCGGCCAGAGCGGCGGCGACGTCGGGTGCGAGGCAACCGGCCTGCAGGTGCCGCACCGAGACGTTGACGCCCATCTGGACGTCCCAGCCGTCGGCGAGCAGCACCGCCGCGTGCCGCACCGCGACGTCGAGCACCCACCGCTGCAACGGGACGATCAGACCGTCCTCCTCCGCGAGCGGGATGAACTCGTCGGGCGGCACGGTGCCGAGCAGCGGGTGCTCCCACCGCACGAGGGCCTCGAGCCCGAGGATCCGCCGGTCGTGCACACCGACGACCGGCTGGTACAGCACCCGGAGCTGCCCCTCGGACAGGGCTGCGGGGAGGTCACGCGCCAGGCGCGCGCGCCGGCCGATCGCGGCGTCGACCGCCTCGCCGGAGGAGCGCACGCAGCGCTTGCCGGCGGCCTTCGCCGCGCGCAGTGCCAGGTCGGCCTGCCGTACGACGGCGGGGACGTCCGCGGAGCTGTCGAGCCGGGCCACCCCGATGCTCCCGGAGACCGCGAACAGCGGACCGCTGGGGCCCACCCCGGGCGTGGACGCCTGGAACGTGCGGTCGAGCGCGACCACCAGCCGCTCGGCCAGGCCCATCGCCTCGTCGGGTCCACCCGGCACGAGCAGGGCGAACTCGTCACCGCCGAGCCGCGCCACCAGGTCCTGCTCGCGCGCCCCTGCCCGGAGCTGCTCGGCGACCTGCACGAGCACTTGGTCCCCGGCGTCGTGCCCCGCGACGTCGTTCACGGCCTTGAACCCGTCGAGGTCCACCAGGAGGACGCAGCCCGGCTCCCCCGCGAGCGCCCGGCCGTGCGCCTCCTCCAGTGCGGCCATGAAGCGCGCCCGGTTCGGGAGACCGGTGAGGTAGTCGGTGAAGGCCATGCGCTCGAGCTCGCGCTGGTTGGAGCGGCGCGCGGTCACGTCACGCAGGTGGAGCACGAGGCCCTCGCGCAGCCCCGTCCCCGGAACGCCGACTCGCGCGGCGCCGGAGAGCTCCACGTCGCGCCACTCCCCGGCGCTGGTGCGCAGGCGGACCGTGGGCGGGAGCGCACCCGAGGCACCGACGTCGGCGAGGATCCTCGCGAGGACGGCGGAGTCGGCGGGGTCGACCAGGTCGGCCAGGACACGGTTGGTCAGGTCGCGCGCGGACCACCCGAGCTGCCCCCGGGCGGGGCCGGAGACCCAGCGCACGCGGCCGTCGTCGTCGAGCACGAGGGTGACGTCCTCCGCACTGGCGGCCAGGGCCCGGAAGTAGGCCTCCGCCTGTTCCATGCGGCGGGTCAGACGCCGTCCGTCGGCGGCCCAGCAGAGACCGCGCGCCGACGTCAGCAGCACGACCACGCCGACCATGACCTGCTCCAGCAGCGAGAACGTGCGCCCCGCGCCGAGCATCACGACGACGACGCCCGTGACGCCGTACGCGGTCGCCTGGCCGACGACGACGCCGAGCAGGAGCGGCCCCGGGGCGTCCTCGGACCGGCTCACCGGCGCTCCGGGGTCGCTGTCCACGGCGCGGACGGCGGCGGCGAGCATCCCCATCCAGGCGCTGGTCGTGAGCATGTGGGAGGTCTCCGCGCCCAGGACGTTGGCCATGGCGCCGGCGACGGCGACCACGGCGAAGCAGGCCATGGTGACCAGCAGCCAGGCGGCGGCCCGGCGGCGGACGCGGTCCGCGCGCGAGACGGTCATGATGCCGACGCCGCACACCAGAGCGCCGATGACGGGGTAGCCGACGACCATCAGCGCGCCCACCGGGCCGCGACTCCCGGCCACGGCGTCGCCGAGCACGAGCACTCCGATCAGGGCGACGGCCACGAGGACGATGCCGCCGTCGAGGAGCTCCCGCACGCCCAGCCGGCGTCCGGTCCGGGGCGGCATCAGGAGGAAGCAGACGGCGATGCCGAGCGGGACGGCGAGGACCTGCGGCACCTGGGCCGGGACGCTCTGCGAACCGGCCGGGTCGACCACGTAGACCAGCTCCGCGACCACGAGCAGCCCGGCGACCGCCGTCAGCGCCCGCCAGGGTCGCCGCGACCGGGGGTCCAGCCGGCGCGCGTGCCGTGCGACGACCACGGCGGCCAGCCCCGAGGCCACCGCCAGCAGCACCGGGAAGATGCGGGAGGTCCCGGCACCGAGCGAGGCACGCAGCGCCACCGCCAGCAGGGCCAGTGAGCCCAGGACGGTCAGCGCGGCGGCCGACTCACGGCGCGACCGGGGATCGCGGCCGGCGGGCACGACAGGAACGGCGACCGGCCGCCGCGGCGCGCCACGGAGAGTCGCGCGCGGGGTCATCGAGCAACCCCTCCGCGCCCGCTCGTCCGACGTCCGTCCACACCCGCATGGTCGGCAGGCACGTCCCCCCGGCGAAGCGGGGACCGCGAGGGCTCACCCCTTCGGGGGTCAGCCGCAGATGGCGCCCTGCGCCGCCGATCCGACGAGCTTGGCGTACTTGCCGAGGACCCCGGTGGTGTAGCGCGGCGGCAGCGGCTCCCAGCCGACCTTCCGCTGCGCCAGCTCGTCCTCGTCGACCAGCAGGTCGAGCGTGCGCGTGGTCAGGTCCAGCCGGATCCGGTCGCCGTCGCGCACGTAGGCGATCGGGCCACCGTCGGCGGCCTCCGGGGCGACGTGCCCGATGCACAGACCGGTCGTGCCGCCGGAGAAGCGGCCGTCGGTGAGCAGGAGGACGTCCTTGCCCAGGCCCGCGCCCTTGATCGCGCCGGTGACGGCCAGCATCTCCCGCATGCCGGGACCGCCCCGCGGCCCCTCGTAGCGGATGACGACGACGTCGCCGGCCTGCAGGGTGCCCTCGGTGACGGCGTCCATCGCGCCCTGCTCGCCGTCGAACACGCGCGCGGTGCCCTCGAAGACCTCGGTGTCGAAGCCGGCCGACTTCACGACCGCGCCCTCCGGGGAGAGCGAGCCGCGCAGGATCGACAGGCCGCCGGTCCGGTGGATCGGGTCGTTCATCGCGTGGATGATGGCGCCGTCGGGGTCCGGCGGGGCGATCTCGGCCAGGTTCTCGGCCATCGTCTTCCCGGTCACGGTCAGCACGTCGCCGTGCAGCAGCCCGGCGTCGAGCAGTGCGCGCAGCACCACCGGGACGCCACCGATGCGGTCGACGTCGGTCATGACGAAGCGGCCGAACGGCTTCACGTCGGCCAGGAGCGGCGTGCGGTCGCCGATCCGGTTGAAGTCCTCGAGCTCCAGGTCCACCTGCGCCTCGTGCGCGATCGCCATCAGGTGCAGGACGGCGTTGGTCGAGCCGCCCAGGGCCATGACGACGGTGATGGCGTTCTCGAACGCCTCCCGCGTCATGATCTGCCGCGCGGTGATGCCCTTGCGCAGCAGGTTCACGACAGCCTCGCCCGAGGCGACGGCGTAGTCGTCGCGGCGGCTGTCGGGGGCCGGCGGGGCGGCGCTGCCGGGCAGGGCCATGCCCAGGGCCTCGGCGACGCTGGCCATGGTGTTGGCGGTGTACATGCCGCCGCAGGAACCCTGACCGGGGCAGGCGGCCTTCTCGATCGCGGTCAGCTCGTCGCGGCTGATCAGCCCGCGAGCGCAGGCCCCGACGGCCTCGAAGACGTCGATGATCGTGAGGTCGCGGTCGCCGAGCTTGCCGGGCATCGTCGAGCCCGAGTAGAGGAAGACGCTGGCCAGGTCCAGGCGGGCCGCCGCCATCAGCATGCCGGGCAGCGACTTGTCGCAGCCGGCCAGCAGCACGGAGCCGTCGAGCCGTTCGGCGAACATGACCGTCTCGACCGAGTCGGCGATGACCTCGCGGGAGACCAGCGAGGCGCGCATGCCCTCGTGGCCCATGGAGATGCCGTCGGAGACCGAGATGGTGCCGAACTCCAGCGGGAAGCCACCGGCTGCGTGCACACCCTCCTTGGCCCGCTTGGCCAGCCGGTCCAGCGAGAGGTTGCAGGGGGTGATCTCGTTCCACGACGAGGCCACGCCGATCTGCGGCTTGGCGAAGTCGTCGTCCCCCAGGCCGACGGCGCGCAGCATGGCCCGGGCGGGGGCCTTGGCGTCCCCGTCGGTCACCTCGAAGCTGCGCGGCTTGAGCGGGCTGTGCGTCCCGCTGGCGGAGTCGTTGCCCGGGACGAAGTCCTCACCGATGGTCACGGGAAGGAATGCTAGGCCGGTCGGGCACCTCCACCAGGGGCGGGCTGATACTGGTACCGGTACCACCACCGGGGGAGGGTTCCGTGACCGTTACCGCCCGCCGCGAGCTGGCCGAGTTCCTCGGCTCCCGGCGTCGTCAGCTGTCCCCGGGCACGGTCGGCCTCCCGGCGGGCGGGAACCGGCGGACGCCGGGCCTGCGCCGCGAGGAGGTGGCGATGCTCGCGGGGGTGAGCCACACCTGGTACACGTGGCTCGAGCAGGGCCGCGACATCCGGCCCTCCCGGCAGGTGGTGGACGCCCTGGCCCGGACGCTGCGGCTGTCGGCGGCCGAGCACGAGTACCTGCTCCGCCTCGCCGGCCACGGGGGTGCGCCGGCGGACCGGTCGTTCGACGGGGTGCCGGCGCACCTGCAGCGGCTGATGGACGCCCTGGGTTCCTCCCCCGTCTACGCGATCACGTCGAGCTGGTCCATCGTCGGCTGGAACTCCGCGTACGAGCGCCTCTACCCGGGGGTCGCGGCCATGCCCCCGGCCGACCGGAACCTGCTGTGGGCCGTCTTCACCGACCCCGCCGTCCGCGACCTCCTGGGCGACTGGGTCACCGACAGCCGGCGCTTCCTCACCCAGTTCCGCGCCGAGGTGGGGCCGCGGCTGGCCGATCCCGAGGTGGTCGACCTGGTGGACCGGCTGCAGGCGGCCAGCCCGTCGTTCCGGGAGGGATGGGCCAGCCACGACGTCGACCGGTTCACCTCCACCGAACGGCGCTTCGAGCACCCGGTCGTCGGCACGCTGGTCCTGGAGCACCACCAGCTGACCCCCGCCGACGCCCCGGGTATCCAGCTGGTCGTCTACACCGCCGTCGACGGGACCGGGACCGCCGCGAAGCTGTCGCGGCTGGCCGGCTGAGCGGTCTGGGAGGATCGGTCGTCGTGGACGCCCCCGCCCGCCTGCGGATGAACCGCACCGCCCTGGTCCCCGTCGGCCTGCTGGCGCTGTGCGTCGTCCCGCTGGCCTTCGCCGGCCCGTGGCTGCCCGTCCTGCTGCTCGTCCCGGTGGTCGTGGCGCTCTGGGTGCTCCGCACCGGCGTGGACCTCGACGGCGAGGGCCTCACCGTGCAGGCGCTGCTCGGCCGGCGGCGCCTGCCGTGGACCGACGTCGCCGGGATCCGGGTGGCTCCGCGCGGCGAGCTGTGGCTGGTCACGAATGCGGGCTCGGAGCTGCGGCTGCCGGTCGTGCGGGCCCGGGACCTCCCGCGCCTCGCCGAGTTCTCCGACGGCCGGATCCGGCTGTCGGCTCAGTAGTCGCCGACGACGTTCCCCAGCGGCCGGCCGTCCAGCACCCGGGCGATCTGGTCGGTGACCGCGGCGGCGGCCCGTTCGTTGGTGGCCGGGACGGCGCCGCCGACGTGCGGGGTGATGAGCACCCCCGGCGCCGACCACAGCGGATGCCCCACCGGCAGCGGCTCGGGGTCGGTGACGTCGAGCGCGGCCCGCAGCCGGCCGCTGGACAGCTCCGCGAGCAGGGCGTCGGTGTCCACGACCACGCCCCGCGCCGCGTTCACCAGCAGGGCGCCGTCCTTCATGGCGCCGAGGAAGTCGGCGTCCACCATGCCGCGGGTCTCCGAGGTCACCGGGACGACGAGGACCACCACGTCGGCGTCGGGCAGCAGTTCCGGCAGGTCTGCGGTGGACCGGACGCCGTCCCGGGCGGTGCGGGCGACGTACGTCAGCCGCACGTCGAACCCGGCGAGCATCCGCCCGATCTCCCGGCCGATGTCACCGGCGCCCACGACCAGCACGTTCGCCCCCACCAGCGATCCGTGCGTGCCGAACGACCAGCGGCCCACGGCCTGCTCGCCCACGAAGAAGGGGATGCCGCGCAGGGACGCCAGCACGGCCGTGACCACCCATTCCGCCGTCGAGGGCGTGTGCGCACCCCGTGCGTTGCACAGCACCACGCCCTCGGGCAGCCGGCCGGCGAAGTTCTCGGCTCCCGCGGTCAGCAGCTGGACGACGCGCAACCGGGGCAGCGCCGCGAAGAAGTCGTGCCCCGGGAGCGCAGCACCGTTCGACCGCGGCACCCACACCTGGGCCTGCGCCGCCTCCCCGGCCGGCGGACCGTCGGCGGCGTCGACGCGGTGCGCCCGCACGCGCGGGGAGAGCGCCTCGACGGCGGCCCCGATCGCGCGGGAGGGCACGAGGACGTGCAGGGGCTCGCCGGGTTCCAGGTGCAGGTGCGCCACGCCCGGACTCTAGGCGTCGGCCCGGTTCGCGCACGTACTGTGATCCGGGTGGGACGACGGTCGCGGACGGCACGGCTGGTCGCCGCGGCGCTCGGTGTCGCGCTGCTGGCCGGCTGCGGCGACGACGGCTACGAGCCGGTCGGTCCCTTCCGCCCACTGCCCGAGGGCGCCCCGCCCGAGGTCGGCCGCCCGCCCGAGCAGCTGCCGGGGAGTCCGGCGCAGCCCGGATCGGGCGAGGAGGGCGGCGACCCCAACGTCGTCGCCTCCGGCCTGACCGTGCCCACCGGCCTGGTCCTGCTCCCCGACGGCTCGGCGATCGTGGGCGAGCGCGAGACCGGGCGGCTCCTGCAGGTCTTCCCCGACCGCTCGCCGGCCAAGGAGCTGATGACCCTGCCGGGCATCGACACCACCGGTGACGGCGGACTGCTGGGCCTCACCCTCTCCCCCACGTTCCCCGAGGACGGGCTGCTCTTCGCCTACGTCTCGACCGCGACCGACAACCGGGTGGTCCGCTTCCCGATCGGCGGCACCCCCAACCCGGTGCTGACCGGCATCCCGCGCGGCGAGGTGGGCAACGGCGGCGGCCTGATGACCGGCGCCGACGGCAGCCTCTACGTCGGCACCGGCGACGCCGGCGATCCCGCCCTGGCCGCGGATCCGGCCTCGCTGGCCGGCAAGGTGCTGCGCATCGACGTGTTCGGCCGGGCGGTGGGCGGCGCGAGCCCGGTGTTCAGCCGCGGGCACCGCGATGTCACCGCCCTGTGCCAGGACGAGGAACGCGTGTACGCGACCGACGAGTCGCGGGAGGGGCCCGACGAGCTCGAGGTCGTCACCGACCAGGGCGACGCCACCGCACCGCCGCTCGCGACGGTCCTGCCGGAGGAGGGCGGGCTCGGCGGCTGCGCCGCCGCCTTCGGCACCGTCTTCCTGGGCGCGCTCGACGGGCAGCGGGTGCACGTCCTCACCCTCGACGACGAGGGCGATCCCGTGGAGGACGCGACCGAGGAGGTCCTGGGCGGCCGCTACGGCCGGCTGCGCACCGTGGTCCTCGACACCGAGGGTGCGCTGTGGGTGACGACGTCGAACAAGGACGGCATCGGGACGCCGGCCGAGGACGACGACAAGGTGCTGCGCATCCGCCCGCCCGGCGGCCAGCCCGACTCCCCGCTATGACATTGCGATCCTCCGGATCGCACCGCGGCCAGGAACCGTCCCCCTGCTGAGCTGAGCTGCTGAGTCACGCCTGCGCGGAACCCTCCGGGCCCCACTCGGCGTGACGGCGTGGCCCGGAGGGTTCCGAAGTCAGTTGCTGACCAACCTCTCTTCCAGCATGCGCTTGACCGTGGCGGCGTCGGCCTTGCCGCGGGTGGTCTTCATGACCGCCCCCACGAGCGCGCCGATGGCCTGAACCTTGCCGCCGCGCACCTTGTCCGCGACGTCGGGGTTGCCCTCGATGGCCGCCTCGACGGCCGCGACCAGCTCGTCGGAGTCGCCCATGACCGCCAGCCCGCGCGACTCGACCACCGCCGCCGGGTCGCCCTCGCCGGCGAGCACGCCGTCGAGGGCCTGGCGGGCCAGCTGGTCGTTGACCGTGCCGGCCGCGACCAGCGCGGCCAGCTCGGCGACCTGCTTCGGCGTGACCGCCAGGTCGGTCAGCTCGACGCCGCTGTCGTTGGCACGACGGGCGAGCTCACCCAGCCACCACTTGCGGGCATCGCCGGGCGACGCACCGGCGGCGACGGTGTCGCTCACCAGGGCGAGCGCACCGGCGTTGACGATCCACGCCATCTCGGTGTCCGAGAGCCCCCACTCCTCGCGCAGGCGGACCCGGCGGGCGGCGGGCAGTTCGGGCAGCGCGGCTCGGAGAGCCTCGACCCACTCCTCGTCGGGCGCGATCGGCACCAGGTCGGGCTCGGGGAAGTACCGGTAGTCGGTGGCCTCCTCCTTGCTCCGCCCTGACGACGTGCTGCCGGAGTCCTCGTGGAAGTGCCGGGTCTCCTGCACCACGCGCTCACCGGCGTCGAGGACGGCGGCCTGGCGGCGCATCTCGAAGCGCACCGACCGCTCCACCGAGCGCAGCGAGTTCACGTTCTTCGTCTCGGTCCGGGTGCCCCAGTCGAGGCTGCCGATGGGCGCCAGCGAGGTGTTGACGTCCGACCGCAGGTTGCCCTGCTCCATCCGCACCTCGGAGACCCCCAGGGCGAGCAGGATCTCGCGGAGCTCGGTGACGTAGGCGCGGGCCACCTCCGGCGCCTTGGCGCCGGTCCCGGGGATGGGGCGGGTGACGATCTCGACCAGGGGGATCCCGGCGCGGTTGTAGTCCACCAGCGAGTGGTCCGCGCCGTGGATGCGCCCGGTCGCGCCACCGACGTGCAGGTTCTTGCCGGTGTCCTCCTCGATGTGGACCCGCTCGATCTCCACCCGGTAGGTCTCGCCGTCGAGCTCGATGTCCAGGTGCCCGGCGGTGCACAGCGGCTCGTCGTACTGGCTGGTCTGGAAGCCCTTGGGGATGTCCGGGTAGAAGTAGTTCTTCCGCGCGAACCGCGACCAGGAGGCGATCCGGCAGCCCAGGGCGAGGCCGATCCGGATCGTGGACTCGATGGCGGCCTCGTTGACCACCGGGAGCGCGCCGGGCAGACCCAGGCAGACCGGGCAGGTCTGGGTGTTGGGCTCCGCGCCGAACGTGGTCGAGCAGCCGCAGAACATCTTCGACGCGGTGCCCAGCTCGACGTGGGTCTCCAGGCCGATGACCGGCTCGTAGCGGGTCAGGACCTCGTCGAGGTCGACCAGGGTGTCGCTCATGAGGGGGCGTTCTCCTTCGGGGCGATCCCGGCCAGCAGGGCGTGCCCGCGGGCGGCGTCCTGCGCGGCCTCGAGAGCGGCGGCCACGCGGTAGCAACGGTCGTCGGCCAGCGCCGGCGCCATGATCTGGAAACCGACCGGCAGTCCCTCGGACAGGCCGCAGGGAACCGAGATCGCCGGTACGCCCGCGAGGCTGGCCGGGAGCGTGCACAGGTCGGCGGCGTACATGGCGATCGGGTCGTCGACGCGGGAGCCGATCGGCCAGGCCACGGTGGGGCTGGTCGGGCTGACCAGCACGTCGACGTCGTCCCAGGCGGTGGTGAAGTCGCGGGTGATCAGGGTCCGGACCTTCTGCGCCTGCCCGTAGTAGGCGTCGTAGTAGCCGCTGGACAGCGCGTAGGTGCCCAGGATGATCCGGCGCTTCACCTCCGGGCCGAAGCCCTGCTCGCGGGTCAGGGCCATGACCTCGTCGAGATCGCGGCTTCCGTCGTCGCCGGCCCGCAGGCCGTACCGGACGCCGTCGAAGCGGGCCAAATTGGACGACGCCTCGCTCGGGGCGATGAGGTAGTAGGCGGGCAGGGCCAGGTCGAAGGCGGGGCAGGAGATCTGCCGGACCTCCGCGCCCATGCCCTCCAGCAGCGCCACCGCCTCGGCCGCGCGCTCCAGCACACCGGGGTCGTAGCCGTCGGTGTGCCCGTCGCCGCCCAGCTCGGTGACGACGCCGACCCGGAGGCCGGCCAGGTCTCCCTCGGCACCGCGGCGGGCCGACTCGGCCAGCACCGGCACCGGCGAGTCGATGCTCGTGGAGTCCAACGGGTCGTGGCCGGCGACGGCCTCGTGCAGCAGGGCCGCGTCGAGCACCGTCCGGGTCATCGGACCGGCCTGGTCCAGGCTCGAGGAGAAGGCGATCAGCCCGTAGCGGGAGACCGAGCCGTACGTGGGCTTGTGGCCCACGAGCCCGGTGAGGGCGGCGGGCTGCCGGATGGAGCCCCCGGTGTCGGTGCCGATCGCCCACGGGGCCAGCCCCGCGGCGACGGCGGCCGAGGAGCCACCCGAGGAGCCGCCCGGGACCCGGTCGGTGTCCCACGGGTTGCGGGTGACCTTGTAGGCGGAGTTCTCGGTGGACGAGCCCATCGCGAACTCGTCCATGTTCGTCTTGCCGAGCAGCACCGTGCCGGCGGCCTTGAGCCGGGCGGCCAGGGTCGCGTCGTACGGCGGCCGCCAGCCGTCGAGGATCTTCGAGCCGCTGGTGGTGCGCACGCCCTCGGTGACGACGACGTCCTTGAGCGCCAGCGGCACGCCGGCCAGCGGGCCCAGCTCGGCGCCCTTCGCGCGGGCGGCGTCGATCGACTCGGCGGACGCGAGCGCGGCCTCGGCGTCGACGTGCAGGTAGGCGCCGATGGTGTCGTCGTCGGCGGCGATCCGGTCCAGGTAGGCGCGGGTGACCTCGACGGAGCTCAGCTCGCCGGACTGCAGCGCGCTGGAGAGGTCGGCGGCGCTGCTGCTCGTGACGTCGCTCACGCCTCCTCCCCCAGGATGCGCGGCACGCGGAACCGATCGTCCTCGGCGGCCGGGGCGCCGGCCAGGACGACGTCGCGGGGCAGGCTGGGGCGTACGACGTCGGGCCGCATGACGTTGGTCATCGGCACCGCGTGGGTGGTGGGGGTGACGTCGGTGACGTCGGCCTTGCCCACCTGGGCGACGGCGTCCAGCACGGCGGCGAGCTGACCGGCGAAGAGGTCCAGCTCCTCGTCGCTCACCGCCAGCCGGGACAGGTGCGCCAGGTGCGCCACCTCGTCGCGGGTCAGTTGGCCCTTCGGGGAGGGGGTGCTCATGCTGCGGTGGAACTCCACTTCGGCGATGCCCGGCGGCCCGCTCTCGGGCCGGGACGTGACCGGATCACTGTACGTGGGGCCCATTCGGGCCTGACCAGCGTGAGAGGCTGCCCCGGACCGCGATCGACGGAGATCGAACAAGGACCCCCTGCCCCCGGCACTGGCGCGCTCGCACCGGGGCCCTGCAGGGGGCCGACGTACGGCCCCCGGAGGAACCGTGTCCTATCTCCTGCGCCTCGTGGTGCCCGACCGTCCCGGTGCGCTCGGCGCCGTGGCCACCGCGCTCGGTGCCGCCGGCATCGACATCGTCTCCCTGGACGTCCTCGAACGCGGCAACGGCATCGCCGTGGACGACGTCGTCGTCGACCTGCCCGGGGACCGGCTGCCCGACAGCCTGATCACCGTGGTGCAGGCCGTCGAGGGGGTGCAGGTGGAGTCGCTGCGGCCCTTCGCGGGTCCGCTGGACACCCACCGCGAACTGGACCTGCTCGACGCCCTCGCCCGCGGGAACCACGCACCGACCGGTCTGCTCACCGAGGAGCTGCCGCGGGTGTTCCACAGCGGCTGGGCGGTCATCCTCGAGGGCTCCGCGCAGCCGGCCCCGCTGCCCGCGTCCGCGGTGCTCGCCGCGTCCGACGCGGCGCCCGCCTTCACCGGCCTCACCCTGCCGTGGCTGCCCCTGACGGGTCCGCGACTGCTACCCAGCGACGGATCGTGGCTTCCCGAGCGCTGGCAGGAGATGGCCCTGGAGATGATGGCCGTGCCCTACGGCAGCACCGGCGCGCTGGTGCTCGGACGCTCCGGCGGTCCCGCCTTCCGGCGCTCCGAGCTGCTGCGCCTGGCGCACCTCACCGGCATCGCGGCGACGGTGGCGCAGCTCCCGCCGGCCTGAGCCCGGCACTCTCCGGGTCCAGCAGTGTGCGCGGATGCGCAGTTGTGGCCCGGTTGATTGCGCATCCGCGCACACGGTGGCTGGAGTGGGTCAGCTGCCGTCGCCGATCGTGGCCACCTCGCGGGCGGCGTCGGGCCCGTCGTCCAGCAGCACCTGGAAGCCGTCGTCGTCGAGGATCGGCGCCTTCACCTGCACGGCCTTGTCGTACTTGCTGCCCGGGTCGGCGCCCACGACGACGAACCCGGTCTTCTTCGACACCGAGCCGGTGACCTTGCCGCCGCGCTCCTGGATGGCCGCGATCGCCTGGTCCCGGCTGTGGTCGCGCAACGAGCCGGTGACCACGACGGTGACGCCGGTGAGCGGCCCGGGCGGGGCGTCCTCCCCCGCGTCGGCCATGCGCACGCCGGCCTGCCGCCACTTCTCCACGACGTCGCGGTGCCAGTCGACGGTGAACCAGTCACGGACGGACCTGGCGATCGTCGGACCCACGCCGTCCGCCGCGGCCAGCTCCTCCTCGGTGGCGGCCATGATGCGGTCCATGGACCGGAAGTCGCGGGCCAGCGCCTGTGCGGCTGTGGGGCCGACGTGCCGGATGGACAGCGCGACGAGCACCCGCCACAGCGGGACGTCCTTGCGGGTCTGCAGGTTGGTGAGCAGCTTCGCGCCGTTGGCCGACAGCGTGCCGTTCTTCTTCGTGAAGAACGGCGAGCGCTGCAGCTGTTCCTCGTCCAGGAAGAACAGGTCGCCCTCGTCGGACAGCAGCCGGCTCTGCAGCAGCGCGATCGCCGCCTCGTAACCGAGGTTCTCGATGTCGAAGGCACCGCGGCCGGCGACGTGGAAGACCCGCTCGCGCAACTGCGCGGGGCAGGACCGGGCGTTCGGGCAGCGGATGTCGGCGTCGCCCTCCTTCTCCGGCCGCAGCTCGGTGCCGCACTCGGGGCAGTGGGTCGGGAACACGAACTCGCGCTCGGAGCCGTCGCGGGCTGCCACCACCGGCCCGAGCACCTCGGGGATGACGTCGCCGGCCTTGCGGATGACGACCGTGTCGCCGATCAGCACGCCCTTCCGCTTGACCTCGCTGGCGTTGTGCAGAGTGGCGAGCTGGACCGTGGAGCCGGCGACCTTCACCGGCTCCATGTAGGCGAAGGGGGTGACCCGCCCCGTGCGCCCGACGTTGACCCGGATGTCGTGCAGGGTCGTCGTCGCCTCCTCCGGCGGGTACTTGAACGCGATCGCCCACCGCGGCGCACGCGAGGTCGACCCCAGCCGGCGTTGGAGGGCCACCTGGTCGACCTTCACCACCACGCCGTCGATCTCGTGCTCGACGGAGTGCCGCTGCTCGCGGTAGCGCTCGATGTAGGCCCAGACGCCCTCGAGGTCGTCGACGACCTCGAAGCGGTCGCTGACCGGCAGCCCGAGGGCGCGCAGCCGCTCGTAGGCGGCCGACTGGCGCTCGGGCTCGAAGCCCGTCCGCGCCCCGAGGCCGTGCACCACCAGGCGCAGCGGGCGGGACGCGGTCACCCTGGCGTCCTTCTGCCGCAGCGAGCCGGCGGCGGCGTTGCGCGGATTGGCGAACGGCGCCTTGCCCTGCTCCACCATGCCGGCGTTGACGTCGGCGAAGCCGGCGGTCGGGAAGTAGATCTCGCCCCGCACCTCGAGCAGGTCGGGAATGTCGTCCCCGGTGAGCTCCTGCGGCACGTCCGCCATCGTGCGGACGTTGGCCGTGACGTCCTCACCCGTGGTGCCGTCGCCCCGCGTGGCGGCCCGGACGAGGCGCCCGTGCTCGTAGACGAGGTCCACGGCGACGCCGTCCACCTTCAGCTCGCACAGGTAGCTGCCGCCGGCGGCGCCGTCGCGCTCGGCGCGGGCGGCCCAGGCGGAGAGCTCGTCGCTGCTGAACGCGTTGTCCAGGCTCTGCATCCGCTCCAGGTGCTGCACCGGCGCGAACGTGGCGGTGAAGCCGCCGTTGACCTTCTGGCTGGGCGAGTCGGGCGTGACCAGGGCCGGGTGGGCGGCCTCGATCGCCTTGAGCTCGCCCATCAGCTCGTCGTACTGGCCGTCGCTGATCAGCGGCTCGTCGCGCACGTAGTACGCGAAGGCGTACCGGTCGAGCTCCTCGGAGAGGTCGCGGTGCCGGGTGCGGACGTCGTCGGGGACCTCCGTCAGGTCCTCGCGGTCCGTCGGCGCCCCGACCGGCAGCTGCTCGACGCTGACTTCCTCGACTCCGGCCTCGCTGGTCACGCCCGAACGGTATCCGGCGGGTACGACGACCAACCGACGCTCACCCGGTCGTGGTGCGGACCACGGCGTCCGACGGCGGCCCTCCCTGTCACCATGCCGGGGTGCACGCCCAGCTCGCCCGCGCCCTGGAGCCGGTGCTTCGCGACCTGCGCACGACCGGGGCGCCGACGCCCCGCGTGGAGCCGAGCGACTGGCCCGGCGAGGACGCCGCGGCCGGGGCCATGCTGTGGCACCCGGACGGCAGTGCCTCGGGTGTCTCGGTCGTCCTGGACCGGCCCTTCGCCGAACAGGTGGCGCACGTGACCGACATGGTGCACGACTGGATCCTCGAGGAGCTGTGGGGCCGTGCCGGGACCAACTGGCCGCCGTGTCCCCGGCACCCGACCACCCACCCGCTCGAGGTGCGCCGGAGCGGCGACGAGGTCGCCTGGGTGTGCCCGGCCGACGGCGTCGCGGTGTGCCGGGTGGGCGAGCTGCGGTGAGCTACTCCGGCAGGAGGTACTTCGCCGCCTCCCGCACGTGCCGCATGGCGGTCCGGGCGTAGCCAGGGGTCGCACCGGCCAGGCCGCACGACGGGGTGAGGGTCACCGCCTGCGGGAGCTGCTCGGCGGCGAAGCCGAGCTCACGCCACCACGCCTGCACCCGTGAGGCGCTGGCCTTCGGGGCAGGCAGCGAGGTGTCGGTGCCGGGCACGACACCGGCCAGCAGGTGGACGCCGGCCTCGACGGCCTCGCCCACCGCGTCGAGGTCCTGCACGAGGCTGAGATCGAAGGAGAGCCCCGCCGCCCCCGCGGCGCGGAAGAGCCCCAGAGGCATGCGCCGGGCGCAGCAGTGCACGACGACGGGGCGAGGCAGCGCCCGGACGACCGCCGCCAGCTCCTGCTCGACGACGTCCTCCGGGATCGCGGCGAGCTTGCCGAAACCGCTGGCGGTGGGCAGTCCGCCGATGATCACCGCGGGGACCGAGGGCTCGTCGAGCTGGACGACGATCTCCGCACCCGGCACCCGCGCCTGCACCTCGGCGACGTGCGCCGCCAGGCCCTCGGCCAGCGACTGCCCCAGGTCGCGACGGGCGCCCGGGTCGGTGACGGCACGGTCGCCGCGGGTGCGCTCCAGACCGGCGGCCAGCGTCCACGGGCCGGCGGCCTGGACCTTGAACGGGCCGGTCCAGCCGTCCGCGACGTCGTGCAGCACGTCGAGGTCGCGGGCCAGGAACTCCTCGGCCCGCTGCTGGTCGATGCCGGCCCGCGGCACGAGCCGCCAGCCGGCCGGGGTCAGGTCGAACGACAGGTCCACGAGCAGGGCGGCGCTGCGGCCCAGCAGATCGGCGCCGGCCCCCCGCCCCGGCAGCTCGGGGAGGTGGGCGAACCCCGGCAGCTCCCCCACGACGGTGCGCAGCGCCTCGGCGGGGTCGGTCCCGGGGAGCGATCCGATCCCGGTCGCGGGCCCCCAGAGGGTGGGAGCCGGCCTCGGGTCGGAATTCTCGGAGCTCACGGCGACGACGCTAGTCGCCGGCCGCCGCGGCCCCGTCCGGGGTCAGCGCCGGACGGTTCCCTGCCGTCGGGCCGACGTCCGGATCGCGGCCTGCCCGACGACGCGGTCACCGCGCTCGGCGTCGGGCTCGTACAGGACCGCGGACTGCCCGGCGGCCACCCCGCGCTGCACCTCGTCCAGCCCGATGAGCAGCCCGCCGTCGTCGCCGCCGGTGACCTCGCAGCCCACCGGCGCACCGTGCGCCCGCAGCTGGACCTGCGCCCGGAAGGGCAGCGCCGGCGCCTCTGCGGTCCACGTCGGGGCGGCGGTCGAGATCTGGTCGACGCCGGCGAGGTCTGCGGTGCCGATGGTGACCGTGCGCGTCACCGGCTCGATGCCCAGGACGTAGCGCGGCTGCTGGTCCCCGACACTGACGCCGAGGCCGCGCCGCTGGCCGACGGTGAACCCGTACGTGCCGTCGTGCTCGCCCACCGTCGCCCCGGTCGCGGCGTCGACGAGCGGGCCGGGCCGGCTGCCCAGCTTCCGCGTGAGGAAGCCGCGGGTGTCGCCGTCGGGGATGAAGCAGATGTCGTGCGAGTCGGCCTTGGTCGCGACGGCGAACCCGCGCTCGGCCGCGATCTCCCGCACCCGGTCCTTGGTCATCCCGCCGAGCGGGAACATCGCGGAGGCCAGCTGCTCAGGGGTGAGCACGCCCAGCACGTAGGACTGGTCCTTGCCTGCGTCCACGGAGCGGCGCAGCTCGCCGTCGGCCAGCCGCGCGTGGTGGCCGGTGACCACGGCGTCGAATCCGAGCGCGCGGGCACGGTCGAGCACGGCGGAGAACTTGATCTTCTCGTTGCAGCGCAGGCACGGGTTGGGCGTGCGCCCGGCGGCGTACTCGGCCACGAAGTCGTCGACGACGTCCTCGCGGAAGCGGTCGGCCATGTCCCAGACGTAGAACGGGATGCCCAGCTCGTCGGCGACCCGGCGGGCGTCGTGCGCATCCTCGACGCTGCAGCACCCCCGCGCGCCGCTGCGCAGCGTCTGCCGGTCCGGGGACAGCGCGAGGTGCACACCGGTGACGTCGTGGCCCGCGTCGACGGCCAGCGCCGCCGCCACCGCGGAGTCCACTCCGCCGCTCATCGCCGCCAGGACGCGCATCAGCGTCGCCCCATCCCGGCCCGGCGGGCGCGCTCGACGACCGGCGCGATGACGCCGAGGAGCGCGTCGACGTCGGCCTCGGTGCTGGTGTGCCCGAGGCTGAACCGCAGCGAGCTGCGGGCACGGTCGGCCTCGGCCCCTACTGCGAGGAGCACGTGGCTCGGCCGGGCGACCCCCGCGCTGCATGCCGACCCGGTGGAGCACTCGATGCCCTTGGCGTCCAGCAGCATCAGGAGCGCATCGCCCTCGGCGCCGGGGAAGGACAGGTGGGCGTTGCCCGGCAACCGGCCGGGACCCGAGCGGACGACGTCGTCGAGCGGGGCTCCGTTGAGCTGCGCGTCGGGCACCTGCTCCATCACCCCGGTCACGAGCCGGTCGCGCAGGTCGGCGAGCGCGGCCGCCCGCTCCACCCGGCCCTGCACCGTGGCCACGGTCGCCACACCGAGGCCGACGATCGCCGCGACGTCGAGGGTGCCCGAACGCACGTCGCGCTCCTGGCCGCCGCCGTGCAGCAGCGGGGTGCACTCGGCGTCGCGCCGGAGCAGGAGGGCACCGGCGCCCATGGGGCCGCCGAGCTTGTGCCCGGTCATGGTGAGGGCGTCCACGCCGGTGGCGCCGAAGTCGACCAGGACCTGCCCGACCGCCTGGACGGCGTCTGTGTGCAGGGGCACCCCGACGTCGTGGGCGGTGGCGGCCAGCTCGGCGATGTCGCTCACCGTGCCGATCTCGTTGTTGGCCCACATCACGCTGGCGACGGCGACGTCGCTGCCGTCCCCCAGCGCCTCGGCCAGGGCCTGCGGCGTCACCCGGCCCGACGGCTCCACCCGCAACCAGGTGACCTCGGCGCCCTCGTGGGTGGCCAGCCACTCGACGCTGTCCAGGACGGCGTGGTGCTCGGCCGGGCTGACGACGATGCGGCGGCGGCGGGGGTCGGCCTGGCGCCGGGCCCAGAACAGCCCCTTCACGGCGAGGTTGTCGCTCTCGGTGCCGCCCCCGGTGAAGAGGACCTCCGAGGGGCGGGCGCCCAGCGCCTCGGCCAGGCGCTCGCGGGCCTGCTCGGCGGCGCGGCGGGCGGACCGGCCGCTGGCGTGCAGCGACGAGGCGTTGCCCACCCGGCCCAGCTGCTCGGTCATGGCCGCCAGCACCTCGGGGAGCACGGGCGTGGTCGCCGCGTGGTCCAGGTAGACCGGCTGGGGATGAGTCATGACGCGCTCAGGGTAGTCGCGCGGACCGCCGGGTCCGCCGTCGCCGCCGGGTCCGCCCCCGCCCGCGGGGCCAGCAGGGCACCGGCGAGGGCGACCGCGGTGAGCACTCCCACCCCGGCGAGGACGGCCGCGGGGAGGGACATCGTGCCGGCGGCGGCCGCGGCGACGAGGACCCCGACCACGCCGATGCAGACGGCGCTGCCGGTCACGTCCGCGATCTGGAACGCCGCGGAGTCCGCGCCCCGGCTCTCGTCGGAGGACCGGTCGAGCAGCAGCACGCTGAGGCTCGGCATGCCCAGCCCCATCCCGAGCCCGGCGACCGCCCAGCTCAGGTAGGCCGGCCACCCGCCGATCCCGGGAGCGGCCACCAGGGCCGTGGCGGCCAGGCCGGCGGCCAGGAGCAGGAAGCCGGCGCGGAGCAGCGCCACCCGCGACCAGTGCGGATTGCGCCCCTGCAGTTGCGACGCCGTGGCCCAGCCGAGCGCGCCGGCGGTCAGCGGCACCCCGGCCGCGGCCGCTTCGTAGCCGTGCAGCTCGGTCAGGGCCAGGGGCAGCAGGACGTCCATGCCGAAGAACGCCCCGGCCAGCAGCCCCCGCCCGGCGACCACGGCGGGCAGGCCCGGGCGCGAGCCGGCCGTGCCCGGGGGCATCAGGGGGCGCAGGCCGAGGACCAGCGCGAGCAGTCCGGCGGCGGCCAGGCCGACCGCGAGGAGGTCCAGCCGCTGCCCGGCGTACTGCAGCGTGCCGATGCCCAGCCCGGCCAGGAGCGCCCACCAGCGCCGGGCCGAGGCGACGACGACGCCCCCGGTCGGCGGGGGCAGGGCGCGCACGGCGGGCAGCACGAGCCCCAGGCCCAGCAGGATCAGCGGCAGCAACCCGAGGAAGACCAGGCGCCAGGTCAGGTGCGTGGTGAGCAGCCCGGCGACCGTGGGGCCGACCAGCGCGGGCAGCACCCACGCGGCCGAGAAGGCACCGAACAACCGGGGCCGCAGCCGGGCGTCGAAGGCCTGGCCCGCGACGACGTACAGGGCGACGGAGATGATGCCGGCGCCGATCCCCTGCAGCGCCCGGGCGGCGACCAGCACCCCCATGTGCCCGGCCAGCCCCCCGGCGAGGAGCCCGGCGGCGAAGATCGCGACGCCGGCCAGCAGGGCCACGCGGGAGCCGCGCCGATCACCCAGGTCCCCGCCCAGCACCATGCCGAACACCGAGGCCACCAGGAAGGCGCTGAACGGCCAGGCGTACCAGGCCAGCCCGTCCAGCTCGGCGACCGCGGTGGGCATCGCCGTCGCCACGGCCATGGACTCGAAGGCCACGAAGGTGACCAGCATCAGCAGGCCCGCGGTGGTCAGCCGGTGCGCCCGGTCGAACAACGCGGGCTGCGACTGGGTCTCCACGCCGTGGCCAACCCCTCGGAACCGTCGCTGCTTCCCGCCCCGGACACGCGTCGAGCGCCGACCCCCGGAGGGATCGGCGCTCGAACAGGTGAGGCGATGGAACGGCCTCGTCCAGAGGCTCACGCCGAGCGGAGCGAGGCGTGAGGAGGACGGGGTCCTTCTACTTGCGGGCGTTGATCTGCTCGGTGGCAGCCGGGACGACCGTGTTCAGGTCGCCGATGACACCGAAGTCGGCCAGCTCGAAGATCGGGGCCTCGGGGTCCTTGTTGATGGCCACGATGGTCTTCGAGGTCTGCATGCCGGCGCGGTGCTGGATGGCACCGGAGATCCCGACGGCGACGTAGAGCTGCGGCGAGACGGTCTTGCCGGTCTGACCCACCTGGAAGCTGTGCGGGTAGAAGCCGGAGTCCACCGCGGCGCGGGACGCACCGACGGCCGCGCCGAGCGAGTCGGCCAGGCCCTCGATGATCGAGAAGTTCTCGGCGCTGGCCACACCACGTCCACCGGAGACCACGATCGAGGCCTCGGTGAGCTCGGGGCGGTTGCTCTTCTGCTCCACGACGCGCTCGACGACCCGGACCTGCTTGGCGGCGTCGCTGATCGACACCGACACGGTCTGCTCGGCACCCGCGGCCGGAGCCGGCTCGGGGGTGACCGAGTTGCCCCGCAGGGTGAAGATCGGCGTGCCGGTGGTGACCTTCGAGTGGACGATCGTCTGCCCGGCGAACGCGACCTGGGTCGCGGTGCCGTCGGCGGTGATCTCCGTGACGTCGGTCAGGAAGCCGCTGCCGGTCTTGACGGCCAGGCGGGCGGCGATCTCCTTGCCCTCCGGGGAGGAGGGGATGACGACGGCGGCCGGCGACTTCTCGCTCACCAGCTGGGCCAGCACCTCGGCCTTGGGGGCCACGAGGTAGTCGTCGATGTCGGCCGACTCGGCCACGTAGACCGTGGCCGCGCCGTACTCCGCGAGCTGGTCGCGGACGCCGGCCGCGGTGCCGGGGGCACCGAGGACGACAGCGGAGGGCTCACCGAGCGCGCGGGCCGCGGTGAGGGCCTCCAGGGTGGTCTTGCGGGCGCCGCCGCCGGCCGGGTCGAGCTCGGCCAGGACAAGGACCTCTGCCATGGGTTTTCTCCTCTTCCTTCGATCCGGGCCGGGCTCAGACGATCTTCTGGCCGGCGAGGAAGTCGACGAACTTCTGCGCGCCGTCGCCCTCGTCGGTCACCTTGACGCCCTCGCCCTTCGGCGGGCGGCCGGCGAAGTCGAGCACCTGCGTGGTGGCGTTGGCCAGACCCACGGCGGAGGCGTCGATACCCAGGTCGGCCAGAGACTTGGTCTCGACCGGCTTCTTCTTGGCGGCCATGATCCCCTTGAACGAGGGGTAGCGCGGCTCGTTGATGGTGTCCCAGGTGGAGACGATCGCCGGCAGCGGGGCCTCGAGGGACCAGTAGCCACCGTCGGTCTGCCGCTCGACCTTGGCGGTGCCGCCGTCGATGGTCACCTTGCGGGCACCGGAGAGCTGCGGGATGCCGAGGCGCTCGGAGAGCAGCGCGGGCATGACGCTCATCTGGCTGTCGGTCGCCTCGGCGCCGCACAGGACGAGGTCGTACTCCAGCTGCTCCAGGGCCGCGGCCAGGACGGCGCTGATCTGCACGGCGTCGGAGCCGTGGATCGCCTCGTCGCTGACGTGGACGGCCTTGTCGGCGCCCATGGAGAGCGCCTTGCGGATGGCGTCGGTGGCGCCGTCGGGACCGACGGTCAGGACGGTCACCTCGCCGCCCTGGGCCTCCTTGATGGTGAGCGCCTCTTCGATGGCGTACTCGTCCATCTCGTTGATGACGTTGTCCGCGGACGCGCGGGCGACGGTGTTGTCCGCCGGGTCCAGCTTGCGCTCGCTGCCGGAGTCGGGGACCTGCTTGACCAGAACGACGATGTTCATCGCCAGACCTACCTCCGCGATGGGGTCAGGGGTGCGGGCACGGATGCCCGCATGCACTCATACGAGATCTGCACCGATCATGGAGGTTACTGCGCAGTAACGCGGGAGCG
Source organism: Blastococcus atacamensis (assembly GCF_002938425.1). GTDB lineage: Bacteria > Actinomycetota > Actinomycetes > Mycobacteriales > Geodermatophilaceae > Blastococcus > Blastococcus atacamensis. Next base: position 86,187 of record NZ_POQU01000004.1, read on the forward strand.
GACCGAGGGGCCGGTGACCCCCGTCACGCACCTCCGCCCGGCACGAGCCACTCCCCCGTGGCCGCGAACCTGACCAGCGTCTCCGTCGCCGGAGCGAGGTCCATGCCCTGCTCGGCGACCCACTCGTCGGAGTAGTAGGTGTGCGCGTACCGCTCCCCGCCGTCGCAGAGCAGGCTGACGACGCTGCCCCGGCGGCCGGCCGCGACCATCTCCGCCACCAGCCCGAAGGCACCCCACAGGTTGGTGCCGGTGGAGCCTCCCGCCCGGCGCCCGGTGACCCGTTCGAGGTGGCGCATCGCGGCCACCGAGGCGGCGTCCGGGACGCCGATCATCCTGTCGACGATGGTCGGGACGAACGACGGCTCGACCCGGGGCCGCCCGATGCCCTCGATGCGCGAGGGCATGCCGGTGGTCCAGCCCGGCTCCCTGGCCTCGTAGCCGGGCAGGAACGCCGAGTTCTCCGGGTCGACGACGGCCAGCCGGGTGGGATGCCGCCGGTAGCGGAGGTAGCGGCCGATGGTGGCGCTGGTGCCCCCGGTCCCGGCGCCGACGACGACCCACTCCGGAACCGGGTGCCGCTCGGCGGAGAGCTGCTCGAAGATCGACTCGGCGATGTTGTTGTTGCCGCGCCAGTCGGTGGCCCGCTCGGCGTAGGTGAACTGGTCCAGGTAGTGCCCGCCGCACTCGGTGGCCAGCCGACGGGCCTCGTCGTACATCTCCGGCGGGCTCTCCACGAAGGAGCACCGCCCCCCGTGGAACTCGATGAGGGCGATCTTCTCCGGACTGGTCGAGCGCGGCATGACCGCGACGAAGGGCAGGCCGAGCATCCGCGCGAAGTAGGCCTCGCTCACCGCCGTCGACCCGCTGGAGGCCTCCACCATCGTGGCGCCCTCGGTGATCTGCCCCGAGCAGAGCCCGTAGAGGAACAGTGAGCGGGCCAGCCGGTGCTTGAGGCTGCCGGTCGGATGGGTGGACTCGTCCTTGAGGTACAGGTCCACACCCCACTCCGGCGGCAGCGGGTAGACCAGCAGGTGGGTGTCGGCGCTGCGCCGGGCGTCGGCCTCGACGATCTCGACCGCGCGGTCCACCCAGGCCCGGCCGCCCGGGTCGGACCGGTCGACGACGGCGGTGCCGCTCACTCCGGCTCCACCGGTGCCACGAGCACCGGGCGCTCGGCCGGCACCACGGAGACCGCCGCGCCCGGCACCAGGGCCTGGCTGTCGGCGCTGGCGACGTCGATCCGCACCTCGGTGCCGTCCGGGAGGGCGACCAGCACCCGGGTGACCGCGCCCGAGAAGGTCCGGGTCACGACCCGCCCGGAACCGGAGCCGTCGGCCCGCACCACCAGCGCCTCGGGGCGGACCAGGCCGACGACGGGGCCGGCGGACGGGGCGGCGCCGGCGATCGGACGGCGGGTGCCGAGCAGCTCCACCGCACCGCCCGCGAGCGTGGCCGGCACCCGGTTCATCGTGCCGACGAACTCCGCCACGAACGCCGTCGCCGGGCGCTCGTACAGCTCGTCGGGCGAGGCGACCTGCTCCAGCCGGCCCGCGCGCATGACACCGACCCGGTCGGCGACCGACAGCGCCTCGGCCTGGTCGTGGGTGACGAAGACGGTGGTGATGCCCAGCTCCAGCTGCAGCCGGCGGATCTCCTCGCGCAGCTGCACCCGGACCTGGGCGTCCAGGGCGGAGAGCGGCTCGTCGAGCAGCAGCACCTGAGGTGCGACGGCCAGCGCCCGGGCCAGCGCGACCCGCTGCTGCTGGCCACCGGAGAGCTGGTGGGGGTAGCGCCTGGCGCGGTCGGCCAGGCCGACGAGCTCGAGCAGCTCGGCCGCCCGGGCGGTGCGCTCGCCCTTGCCCCGCCCGCGGACCCGCAGGCCGTACGCCACGTTGTCCGCGACGGTGAGGTTGGGGAAGAGGCTGTAGGCCTGGAACACCATGCCCATGTCCCGCTTGTTCGCCGGCACCGAGGTCACGTCGCGGTCGCCGAGCAGCACCCGGCCGGAGTCGGGCCGCTCGAAGCCGGCGATCGCGCGCAGCGCCGTCGTCTTGCCGCAGCCGGAGGGGCCCAGCAGGGCCAGCAGCTCCCCGCCGGCGATGTCGAGGTCGAGCCCGTCGAGGGCGACCACGCTGCCGTAGCGGCGGGTCAGCCCGTCCAGCCGGACCGGCGTGCCGGGCCGGGCGCGCAGGTCGGCCGCGGCGCCCGCGGCGGAGGCGGTGTCGGTCGTCATGAGCTCTCCTCGGTCCGTCGCCGGCGGTCCAGCGCGGAGATCAGCAGCAGCAGTGCCCAGGTCACCAGGAGCGAGAGCACCGACACCGCGACCGACAGCTGGGGCTGCGAGCCGGCCACCTGCACGATCCAGGTGGGGAACGTCTCGAAGCCCAGGATCGAGGCCACGGTGTACTCCCCCAGCACCAGCGCCAGGGTCAGGAAGGAGGCGTTGAGCACCGAGGTGCGCAGCAGCGGCAGCACCACCGAGACCAGCACCCGGGGCCACGAGGCGCCCAGGCTCCGGGCGGCCTCGGTGAGGGTGCGCAGCCCCGAGTTCCGGACGCCGGCGTCCAGGGCGCGGTAGACGAACGGCAGCACCAGCACGACGTAGACGAGCACCAGGATCCACGGCAGCGTCGGCTCCTGGAGCGCGAACATCGCATCGGCCACGGGGGTGCCGTAGAAGTGGTCCGGCGCCCAGGACAGGACGCTGCGCACGCCCACGACCAGCGCGATGGGTGGGATCACCAGGGGCATCAGGGTGAGCAGCTCGACGGCGGTGCGCAGCCGCGGCAGCCGCAGCTCGACGAGCACCACGGTGGGCACCATGAGCAGCAGCGCCAGGACGACGGTGAGGACGCCGAGCGCCAGCGAGCGGCCGAACGCCTCGGCGAACCCGGGAGCGCCGGGGATGGCGGCGTAGTGCTCGGCCGTCAGGCCGCCGCTGCCGCGGTCGCGCACCGTGAACCACAGCGAGGACGCGATCGGGACCGCGAAGTACAGGCCCAGCACGACGAGGACGACCATCCGCCAGGCCCCGCCGCGTCGGCCTCCCGTCCGGGCCGGTGCGGCCGGTTCGACGCTGCCCGCGCCGGCGACGCCCTCCGCCAGCGCGGTCATGCCAGCCACCGCTGGGTGCGCCGCTGGACCCAGGCGTAGAAGGCCATGACCAGCCCGACGACGACGACCATGCCCAGCGCCAGCGCCGTCCCGAGGTTCTCCGAGCCGACGACGACGTTGCTGGAGAGCGCATCGGCGATCTGCAGGGTGACCAGCGGGAGGGTGCTCCCGACCAGCGCCTTGGCCGTGGCGTAGGCGGCGAAGGCGGAGGCGAAGAGCAGCATCATGGCGCCCAGCACCGGCGGCAGCAGGACCGGCCCACCGACGTACCGCCAGTACTGCCAGGCCGAGGCGCCGAGGTTGTCCGACGCCTCCCGCCACTGCGGGCGCAGCGCCTCCAGCGCCGGGGTGATGGTGAGGACCATCAGCGGGATGAGGAAGTAGAGGTAGACCAGCGCCAGGCCGGCCATCGAGTACAGCGAGAACCCCCCGAGGCCCAGCCCCAGGGTGTTGGTGAGCAGGCCGGTGACGACCCCTGCGTTGCTGCCGATGGTGGCGATGAAGGCGAAGGCGAGCGGGATGCCGCCGAAGTTGGCGAGCACGCCGGACGCGGTCAGCACCAGACGGCGCAGCAGCCGGCCCCGTTCGGCGCGCAGCACCGCGACGGCCAGCGCCAGACCGAGCACCGTGCCCAGCACGGCGGTGATGGCCGACAGCTGCAGGCTGCCGACGTAGGCGCGCGCCGAGGCGCCCTCGGTGACCGCGGCGAGCGAGTCGGTCGACCAGCTCTCCTCGAACGTCGTCGGGTCGGTGGCCCGGAATGCCTCCACCGCCAGGACGCCGATCGGCAGGAGCAGGACCACCGCGACGAACAGGAGGAACGGCAGCGCACCGAGCAGGGCGAGCGAGCGCCCGCGGCGACCCCGGGAGGGGGCCGGCGCGGGCGCCGTCGTCGTGGCGGTACTCAGCCCGAGATCTCCGCGTTCCAGCGGTCGGCGACCACCTTCTGCGCCGCCGTCTGCTGCTCCTGGGTCGGGAACTCGACGTCCCCGGCGACCTCGGGCAGTCGGGCCAGTGCGTCGGCGTCGGCGGTGCCGGCCTCCTCCATCGCGGGCAGCCGGACGGGGCGGGAGCCGCCCTTCAGCCAGATGTTCTGGCCGTCGTCGCTGTAGAGGAACTCCTGCCACAGCCGCGCGGCCGCCGGGTGCGGGGCGAACTTGTTGATCGCCTGGCTGTAGTAGCTGCCGAAGATCCCGTCGGTGGGAACGGCGACCTGCCACTCGACGCCGGCCTCCGCGAGGGTCTCGGTGAGGCCCGCGTTGACGTAGTCCCAGTCGATGGCCAGCGGCGTCTCACCGCTCTGCACGGTGGCCGGGGTGACCTCGACGGGGTTGAAGTTGCCGGCGTCCTTGACCTTCTTGAAGAAGTCGATGCCGGGCCCGATGTCGTCGAGGTCGCCGCCGTTGGCCAGGGAAGCCGCCCAGACGCCGCTGAAGGCCGCCGCCGCCTGGGTCGGGTTGCCGTTCAGGGCAACCTTGCCGGCGTACTGCGGGTCGAGCAGGTCGGCGATGGTGGTCGGGCACTCGGCGATGACCGAGGCGTTGCACCCGATGGAGATGAAGCCGCCGTAGTCGTTGTACCAGCGGCCCTCGGGGTCCCTCTGGTTCTCGGGGATGTCGTCCCAGGTGGCCACCTGGTACGGGGCGAGCAGGTCCTGGGCGGCGGCCTGCTGGGCGAAGCTGGTGCCGACGTCGAGGACGTCGGGCGCGCGGTCCTGGCCCTTCTGGCTGGTGACGGCGTTGAGCTCGTCCTGGCTGGACGCGTCCGGCGTCGCCTCGTTGATCTCGATGCCGTACTTCTCGCTGAAGGTGTCCAGCATCTCGCCGTAGTTGGCCCAGTCGCGCGGCAGGGCGATGACGTTGAGCTCGCCCTCGGCCTTGGCGGCCTCGACGAGCCCCTCCATCCCGCCGAGGTCCTCGGCGGAGGTGGCCGTCGCCGCCTCCGAGCCCCCGCCCCCGCCGGAGCCACTGCCACCCGAACCGCAGGCGGTCAGCGCCAAGCCGGTGGTGACGACCGCGACAGCGGTCCGCAGGGTGCTTCGTCGCACGTGTCCTCCTGAGGTGGTGCCGTGCTCCGGACGGGCCCCGCTGGCCCATCGGGACGGCGTGGGGATTGTGACCGAGACCGCGCGATCGTGGGCGGTCCTGGCGCTGTCCAGCGGGTGAACGTTCTGCTCTCGAGACCTCAGCGGCCGGTGAACGTGGCCTTGCCGGGCCCGCTCTCGAGGAAGGAGCGCATGCCGGTCTTCTGGTCCTCGGAGCCGAAGAGCTCGGCGAACAGCCGGCTCTCCAGGTCCAGGCCCTCGTCCAGCGAGCCGTCGAGACCCTCGTCGATGGCGCGCTTGGCAGCGGCCAGCGCCAGCGGCGGTCCAGCGGCGAACTTCTTCGCCATCGCCACGGCGGTCCCGTACACCTCGGCGTCGGGGACGACGGCGTCGGCGAGGCCGATCTCCAGGGCCTCCTCCGCACCGACGTGCCGGCCGGTGAAGACCAGGTCCTTGGCCTTGGCGGGGCCCACCAGACGGGTCAGGCGCTGCGTGCCGCCGGCGCCGGGGATGACGCCCAGCAGGATCTCGGGCTGGCCGATCTTGGCGCTCGCGCCGAGCACCCGGAAGTCGGCGCAGAGGGCCAGCTCGTAGCCGCCACCCAGCGCGTAGCCGGTGATCGCGGCGATGACCGGCTTGGGCGTGCGGGCCACGGCCCGGAACGAGTCCTGCAGCTCCTTGCCCCAGGCCTGCATGCCGTCGGCGTCGAGTCGGGACATCGCCTTGATGTCGGCGCCGGCGGCGAACACCCGCTCGCCGCCGTAGATGACCACGGCGCGGACGTCGTTCCGCTGCCCCGCCTCGAGCGCCGCGGCCCGCACCTCCAGGTGGAGCTGCTCGTCGATCGCGTTCATCTTCGGCCGGTCGAGGCGGATCGTGCCCACGCCGTCCTCCACCTGCAGGGTCACGAACTCCGGCTCTCCAGACATGGCCCGCACCCTAGAAGGACCCCGCTGCCCCCCGCACCTCGTCCGCTCGGCGCGGGCCCCGCAGCGGAGCCGTTCCAGCCAGTCACCCTGCGCGGCGGGCGGTGAAGCGGCCGTTCGTCCGGGTGAGCGACAGGGCCAGGCCGAAGGTGTCCGACAGCATCGGCGCGGTCAGGACGTCGTCGGCCGCGCCGGCGGCCACCACCTCGCCGTCGCGGAGCAGCAGGGCGTGCGTGTAGCCCGGCGGGATCTCCTCGACGTGGTGGGTGACCAGCACCTGCGCGGGCGCGTAGTGGTACCTCGCGAGGTCCGAGAGCCGCGCGACGAGGTCCTCGCGGCCACCCAGGTCCAGGCCGGCGCCGGGCTCGTCGAGCAGCAGCAGCTCAGGATCGGGCATGAGCGCCCGGGCGATCTGGGCCCGCTTGCGCTCGCCCTCGCTGAGCGTGCCGAACGGGCGGTGCGCGTACTGCGCGACGCCCCACTGCTGCATCAGGATCCCGGCACGGGTGAGGTCGTGGACGTCGTAGCGCTCCCGCCACCGCCCGACCACGGCGTACCCCGCGGAGACGACGACGTCGCCGGTCTTCTCCTCGGGGGCGATGCGCTGGGCCAGCGAGGCGCTGGTGATGCCGATCCGGGGGCGCAGCTCGAAGACGTCGACCGCTCCCAGGGTCTCCCCCAGCAACTGCACCTCACCGCGCGTGGGGTGCATCAGAGCGGAGGCGAGCTGCATCAGCGTCGTCTTCCCCGCACCGTTGGGCCCCAGGACCACCCACCGGTGATCCGGTTCCACCCGCCAGTCGACCCCCTTGAGCAGGTCGTTCTGCCCTCGGACGACGTCGACCCCGGTCATCCGTACGACGGCCCCCGCGGAGGCGTCTGCGCTCGACACACCCCCATCCAATCAACTCCGTTGCGCCGACGTTGCGCCCCGTCCGCCGTCGGAGGGGGCACGATCGCGCCGTGACCGATTCCTCCCGAGCGGGGCACCACCCCTCCGGCCACCTGAGCGGCGTCGTCCCCGGCCTGCTCCCGGGCACCCCCGCACCGCTCGGGGCCACCTGGGACGGGCGCGCGACGAACTTCGCGCTGTGGTCGGGCGGGGCGTCCGCGGTCGACCTGTGCCTGTTCGATGCCGACGGCACCGAGCACCGCCACCGCCTCGAGGAGACCACGCACCAGGTGTGGCACGGCCGGCTGCCCGGCGTCGGCCCGGGGCAGCGCTACGGCTACCGCGTGCACGGCGGCTACGACCCGTTCTCCGGGCTGCGGTTCAACCCCGCGAAGCTGCTGCTGGATCCCTACGCCCGGGCCGTCGACGGAGAGCTGCAGCTGAGCACCGCGCTGTTCGGCCACCCCTACGAGACGGTCGACTCCCATGTCCCCGACGACCAGGACTCGGCGCCCTTCGTGCCGCGCGGCGTCGTCGTCCACGACCCCTTCCCCTGGGACGGCGACCGGCCGCTGCGCCGCTCGTGGTCGGACACCGTCATCTACGAGGTGCACGTGAAGGGGGCGACCGCGCGGCACCCCGGGGTCCCGCCGCACCTGCGGGGCACCTACGCCGGGCTGGCGCACCCCGCGTTCGTCGAGCACCTGCTGTCCCTGGGCGTCACCGCCGTCGAGCTGCTGCCGGTGCACTCCTTCGTCAGCGAGCCGCACCTGCTGCGCCGCGGGCTCACCAACTACTGGGGCTACAACACCCTGGGCTACTTCGCCCCGCACGCCGGGTTCAGCTCCGCGGGCAGTGGCGGCGGCCAGGTCACCGAGTTCAAGACCATGGTGCGCGAGCTGCACGCCGCCGGCATCGAGGTGATCCTCGACGTCGTCTACAACCACACCGCCGAGGGCGACCACAGCGGGCCGACCCTGTCGTTCAAGGGCATCGACAACGCCGGCTACTACCGCCTCGACGGCGGCAACCGCGCCCGGTACACCGACTACACCGGCTGCGGGAACACCCTCGACGTCCGGCGTCCCGCGGTGCTCGGGCTGCTCATGGACTCGCTGCGCTACTGGGTCACCGAGATGCACGTGGACGGCTTCCGCTTCGACCTCGCCTCCGCGCTGGCCCGCTCGATGCACGACGTCGACCGGCTGTCGGCCTTCTTCGACGTCGTCCACCAGGACCCGGTGGTCAGCCAGGTGAAGCTGATCGCCGAGCCGTGGGACGTCGGCCCCGGCGGCTACCAGGTGGGCAACTTCCCGCCGCCGTGGACGGAGTGGAACGGCAAGTACCGCGACACCGTGCGCGACGTCTGGTCCGGGGCGCACGTCGGCGTCCGCGACCTGGCCTACCGGCTGACCGGCTCCTCGGACCTCTACCGCTCCGACGGCCGCCGTCCGTTCGCCAGCATCAACTTCGTCACCGCGCACGACGGCTTCCCCATGGCCGACCTGGTGGCCTACGAGCACAAGCGCAACGAGGCCAACGGCGAGGACAACCGGGACGGCGAGAGCCACAACCGGAACTGGAACTGCGGCGTCGAGGGGCCCACCGACGACCCGGACGTCCTGGAGCTGCGCGGGCGGCAGGTCCGCAACCTGCTGACGACGCTGCTGCTGTCCACCGGGGTGCCGATGCTGACCGCCGGTGACGAGATCGGCCGCACCCAGCGGGGCAACAACAACGCCTACTGCCAGGACAACGAGATCTCCTGGCTGGACTGGGAGAACGTCGACGAGGACCTGCTCGCCTTCGTCACCCACCTGGTCCGGCTGCGCCGCGGGGCGCCGGTGCTGCGGCAGGAGGCGTTCTTCGAGGGCCACGAGCTGCCGGGCACCGGCGGCACGCGCGACCTGGCCTGGTTCGCCCCGGACGGCGGCCAGCTCACGACCAGCCAGTGGTTCGACACCGGGCTGCAGACCATCGGCATGTACCTCGACGGTCGCGGCATCCGTCACCGCGACGAGCACGGCCACCCGCTGGTCGACGACTGCTACCTGGTGCAGCTGCACGCCGGCCCCGACCCGGTCACGGTCGAGCTGCCCGGGCCGCCGTGGGCCGACGGCTACGAGCTGGTGCTCTCGACCGAGTACCCGCGCGGCGCTCCCCCGGCGCCGGCCTTCCTCGCACCCGGCCCGGTGGAGCTGCCGGGCCGCTGCGTCTGGCTGCTGCGGATCGAACGCCGCCCCTGACATCGTCGAGTGGGCAGTTGCGGTCGCCGACACGCGGCGACGCGCCGTCGCGGGCGACAGCAGCTACCCACTGGACGCAGGAGAGCCCCGGTCCGATGTCGGACCGGGGCTCTCGTCAGCGTGCGGCTGCCGCTACTCCTGCGGCTGCTCGAAGGTGATGACGGTCCAGCCCAGCAGCAGGCGGTCGCCGTCGGAGAGCGGGTGGGCGACCCCCGGCTCCAGCTGCGTCCACTCGGTGGCCTCGGGACCGGCGACGTGCGTGCCGTTCAGCGAGCCGAGGTCGACCAGCGAGACCTCGCGGCCCGATCGGGTCAGCGCGGCGTGGGCGGAGGACAGCACGTTCTGGGTGTCCGCGATCGGCACCGCGCGGGCCGAGCCGCTGGAGACCATCTCGTGGTTGTCGGGACGGCGGCCGAGCACGAGGTCCTCGTCGATGGTGACGACCATGCCGTCGTCGAAGCGCAGCAGCGGCACGGCGCCGTCGGTGCTCGGCGACCAGAACGCCGTCTGCTCGCCGGACTCCGGGCGGGCTGCCGCCGTCGACCCGCGGGAGGACCCGAAGCCGGAGTCGGAGGAGGCGGCGAAGGACGACGGCGCCGGGGTGCCCGACGCCGCCGGTACGGCCGACGACGACGGGGCGGCCGCGGCCAGGTGCAACGTCGCGCCGCCACCGGGCACCGTGCCCTCGACGAGGTCGAAGCTCACGCCGGGCGGCGTGCGGGGCGCCGACTGACCGGGGCCCACGTACAGGGACTGCCCCAGCGAGAAGCCGGAGGCGAGCGTGCCGCCCTCGACCGACGATCCGGACACGGGGACACCGTCGACGGCCGGCTGGCCCTTGCCCGCCCACAGCGCGACACCGGAACCGGTGTCGTCGGTGAGGACGAGGGCGAAGGACGCGCCACCCGAGGCGAGGGAGCTCACCTGGCCGGCCACGGCGGCCAGCACGCGGTCGGCGCCCGGCCCGGACACACCGAGGCAGGCATGCAGGGCGGACACGAGGGCGGGCGAGCCGGGAGCGTCGACCCACAGCAGGCCGCCGCCGCGGCGGGCGACGACGGCATCTCCGGGGAGGACTTCACAGCGGTCGGGCATGCCGTCCAGACTAGTGATGCACAGCCGATCTCGGCGCCCCGGCCAACCCGCCACGCCGGGGCATTCTGAGGTCACAGTCGGTCACTGGGATCGGCGTGGCGGATGAGTTGGATGGTGTCGCGATCACGCGGTGCTGACCACCCCGAGCTCGGCCGGATCGGCCAAGTACTGAGAGTACGGGAGAACACGCACCGTGTAGCCGAACGCGCCGGTGCGCTCCAGCGGAACCGTGGCCGTGAACCAGTGCCGCGACCCGTCGGTGTGCTCGTGTGCCATCGGCACCGTCGTCAGCTCGTGCAGACCGTCGGCGTCGTCCACCCGGCCGTAGGCGGCCTGCACGACGACGTCCGACGGCTCCAGACCCGGCAGCTCGACCTCGGCACGCAGGGCCAGCGTCGACCCGATCTCGGGGGCGTCGCCCGCACCGGTGGCCTCGACGTGCGCCACCCGCACGTCGTGCCAGTGGTGGAGCAGGTGCGCCCGCCACGACGCCTCGGTGCGCGCCGGGGCGTAGCCGTCGGTCGCCATCGTCCGCGCCGAGCCGGCCGCCGGCACGTACAGGTTGCGCACGTAGTCCCGGACCATCCGGGTGGCCAGCACCTTGGGACCGGTCTCGCGCAGCGTGTGCCGCACCATCTCCACCCAGCGGCCGGGCACGCCCGTGCGGTCGCGCTCGTAGAAGCGCGGCAGGACCTGGTTGTCCAGCAGATCGTAGATCGCCCGCGCCTCGACCTCGTCCCGCCGGTCGGCGTCGCTGACGCCGTCGGCTGTCGGGATCGCCCAGCCGTTCTGGCCGTCGAACCACTCGTCCCACCAGCCGTCGCGGATGGAGAGGTTCAGCCCGCCGTTCAGCGCCGCCTTCATGCCGGAGGTGCCGCAAGCCTCGAGCGGGCGCAGCGGGTTGTTCAGCCAGACGTCGCAGCCCCAGTAGAGGTAGCGGGCCATGCCGATGTCGTAGCCGGGCAGGAACGCGATGCGGTGCCGGATCTCCGGGTCGTCGGCGAAGGCCACCATCTGCTGGATCAGCTTCTTGCCGCCGTCGTCGGCGGGGTGGCTCTTGCCGGCGATGACCAACTGGATCGGCCGCTCGGGGTCCAGCAGCAGCGCCTTGAGCCGCTCGGGGTCACGCAGCATCAGCGTGAGCCGCTTGTACGACGGCACCCGCCGGGCGAATCCGATGGTCAGGACGTCGGGGTCGAAGGCGGTGTCGGTCCAGCCGACCTCGGCCTCGCTCGCGCCGCGGGACAGCGCGGTCTCGCGGACCCGCCGCCGCACCTCCTCGACCAGCCGCCCGCGCAGCGTCCGCCGCACCGCCCACAGCTCGGCCGCCGGGATGCGATCCACGCCGTCGAAGTGGACCTCACCGTCGATGCCGACGGGGTCGCCCTGGCTGGAGGTCTGGGTGCCCATCTCGACCAGCTCGCGCGCGGTCCAGGTCGGCGCGTGCACGCCGTTGGTGATCGACCCGATCGGGACGTCGCCCTCGTCGAAGCCCGGCCACAACCCGTTGAACATGCCGCGGCTGACGTGGCCGTGCAGCTGGCTCACCCCGTTGGCCCGCTGCCCCAGCCGCAGGCCCATGTGCGCCATGTTGAACTTCGACGGGTCCTCCTCGGCGCCCAGCGGGAGCAGGTGCTCCATCGGCACGCCGAACCCGGCGAAGTAGCGCTCGATCAGCGCCTTGGGGAACCGGTCGATCCCGGCCGGCACCGGGGTGTGGGTGGTGAACACGGTGCCCGCGCGGACCGCCTGCAGCGCCTCGGCGAAGCCCAGGCCGTGGGCCTCGGTGAGCTCGCGGATGCGCTCCACGCCCTGAAAGCCGGCGTGACCCTCGTTGGCGTGGAACACCTCCGGCATCGCGGTCCCGGTCAGCGAGCAGTACGCCCGCAGCGCCCGCACGCCGCCGATGCCGAGCAGCATCTCCTGACGCAGGCGGTGGTCCTCGTCGCCGCCGTAGAGACGGTCGGTGACCAGGCGCTCGGCGGGCGCGTTCTCCTCGATGTCGCTGTCGAGCAGCAGCAGCGAGACCCGGCCGACCTGCGCCCGCCAGACGTGGGCGAACAGGGTCCGCCCCTCGGGCAGCGGGACGTTGATGACCACGGCGGAGCCGTCGGACTGGCGCAGCAACTTGACCGGCAGGCCGTGCGGGTCCAGCGACGGGTAGTGCTCGAGCTGCCAGCCGTCCGCCGACAGGCCCTGCGTGAAGTAGCCGGCCCGGTAGAGCAGGCCGACACCGATCAGCGGGACGCCGAGGTCGGAGGCGGCCTTGAGGTGGTCCCCGGCCAGGATCCCGAGCCCGCCCGAGTACTGCGGCAGCACCTCGGTGATGCCGAACTCCGCGGAGAAGTAGGCGATGGTCTGCGGCGCCTCCGGGCCGAGCGACTGGTACCAGCGCGGGGTCGAGAGGTACTCGTCGAGGTCGTCGACGGCGTCGGTGAGCCGGCGCACGAAGCGGCGGTCACCGGCCAGCTGGGCGAGCCGCTCGGCCGACACCTCCCCCAGCGCGCGCACCGGGTCCCCGCCGCAGCGCTGCCAGAGCGCGGGGTCCAGGGTCTCGAAGAGATCCCGCGTCTCGGGGTGCCACGACCAGCGCAGGTTCATCACCAGCTGCGACAGCGGCAGGAGCGGCTCCGGCAGAGCCGCGCGGACGGTGAAACGTCGGAGAGCTCGCACCGGCCGAGACTAACCAGACTCGCGCCGTTCGTCAGGGCTTCCCGATGAACTCCTGGCACCGCGTGCCGCGCCTTCCCACCGCCTCAACGGGTGAGGCGGGAGGGGCAGATCATCGGCCGAGATGCTGGTGGGGCGACGGGTCGATAGCGTGGTCGGCGATGACTGGCCGCGCTGATCTCCGCCTCGGCATCACCGATGTCGCCCCCGTCGTGTCCTGCGGGACCTTCTCCGCCCGTGCGGTCGTCGGTGAACACCTGCCGATCACCGCCACCGTGTTCCGCGAGGGGCACGACGCCGTCGCGGCGAACGTCGTGTGGAGCCCCCCAGGGGACGACGGGACTCCCCCGTTCCTCCGGATGGCGAAGCTGCCGCCGGAGCCGGACCGGTGGCTGACCACGGTCGTGCCCGACCGCGAGGGTCTGTGGACCTTCAGGGTCGAGGCGTGGAGCGATCCCCTCGAGACGTGGAAGCACGCCGTCGAGGTCAAGGTCGAGGCCGGCCAGGGCGCCGAGGACCTCGCCAACGACCTCGAGGAGGGCGCGCGGCTGTTGGAGCGGGTCGCCGCGGAGGCCGACGCCGACTGGCGCGGCCGCGTCACGGCCGCCGCCGAGTCGCTGCGGGACACCTCCCTGGAGCTGACCGTCCGCATCGCCCCCGCGCTCGCGGCCGGGCTGCAGCGGTACCTGCACGAGCACCCGGTGCGGGAGCTGGTCACGGCGTCGGCCACCTACGAGGTGTGGGTGGACCGGCGCGAGGCGCTCTACGGCTCCTGGTACGAGTTCTTCCCGCGCTCGGAGGGGCCCGTCGTCGGCGGCGTGCCGACCCACGGCACCTTCACCACCGCGGGCGACCGGCTGCCGGCCATCGCCGACATGGGCTTCGACATCGTCTACCTGCCGCCGATCCACCCGATCGGCACGGTGAACCGCAAGGGCCCCAACACCGCCCAGTTCCCCGGCGGCAACCCGCACGAGATCGCCCCCGAGGACGTCGGCTCCCCGTGGGCCATCGGCAGCGCCGAGGGCGGGCACGACGCCGTCCACCCCGAGCTCGGCACGCTTCAGGACTTCCGCGCCTTCGTCGACCGGGCCCGCGGGCTGGGCATGGAGATCGCGCTCGACCTGGCGCTGCAGGCCGCGCCGGACCACCCCTGGGTCGAGGCGCACCCCGAGTGGTTCACCACGCTCCCCGACGGCACGATCGCCTACGCGGAGAACCCGCCGAAGAAGTACCAGGACATCTACCCGATCAACTTCGACAACGACCCCGAGGGTCTGTACGCCGAGGTGCTGCGGGTCGTCCGGCACTGGATGGACGCCGGCGTCCGGATCTTCCGCGTCGACAACCCGCACACCAAGCCGCTGAACTTCTGGCACTGGCTGATCTGGGAGGTCAAGAAGACCGATCCCGACGTCCTCTTCCTGGCCGAGGCGTTCACGCGGCCGGCGATGATGCACCAGCTGGCCCGCATCGGCTTCACGCAGTCCTACACGTACTTCACGTGGCGGACCGAGCGCGAGGAGATCGAGGAGTACGGCCGCGAGCTCGCCACCAACTCGCACTACATGCGGCCGAACTTCTTCGTGAACACCCCGGACATCCTCCACGAGTCGCTGCAGTTCGGCGGCCCGCCGATGTTCAAGATCCGCGCGGTGCTCGCCTCGATGTTGAGCCCGACCTGGGGCGTCTACTCCGGGTTCGAGCTGTTCGAGCACGTAGCGGTCAAGCCGGGCAGCGAGGAGTACCACCAGAGCGAGAAGTACTCGCTGCGCCCGCGCGACTGGGCCGGCGCCGAGGCCAGCGGTCGCAGCCTCGCGCCCTACCTGCGCCGGCTCAACGAGATCCGGCGCGCCCACCCGGCGCTGCAGCAGCTGCGCACGCTGCGGTTCCACGCGGTGGACAACCCGAACCTGCTCTGCTTCACCAAGACCGACCCCGGCTCGGACGACGCCGTCCTCGTCGTCGTCAACCTCTCGAGCCACAACACCCAGATCGGGACGACGGCTCTGGACCTCCCGACCCTCGGGCTGGACTGGCACGAGCGGTTCGCGGTCACCGACGAGATCACCGGCGCCCGGTACGACTGGGGTCAGTTCAACTACGTCGAGCTGGATCCCTACCGGGAACCGGCGCACGTGTTCGGGATCAGCTTCCCGCGGCCGGTGCAGTTCCCGCCGCCGGTCGACTGACGAACGACCCCCTTGCCCCCCGCCACTCGCCAGCTCGCGGCGGGACCCGGCAAGGGGGTCACCCCGCCCTGAGCGGGCCGCGACCTGTCTCTTAAAAACCATTTACGTTTCCCA
>NZ_POQU01000040.1 GCF_002938425.1 Blastococcus atacamensis
AGATGTGTCTAAGAGGCAGACGCTCCCCCCGCCGGTGCCGGAGGTGCACCCGGGGAGGAGCGGTCGTGGGCGCATCGGGCCGGGACCACGTCGTCGAGTACCGGGGGGACCCGGCCACCGCCCTGCGGGAACTGCGCGAGGAGGTGCTGGCGTCGGGCGACTTCCTCTGGGAGGAGAACAGCGGCCGCTACCAGCTGCTGTTGTTCACCGACGGCCGGCGCACCCACATCGCCTTCTGGAGCGCGTCCGGCGACTGAACCGGGTCAGAACAGGCGCTGGGTCGGGTCGTCGGTGCCCTTGAGCACCGCATAGTCGACGGTCACGCAGTCGATGCCACGGTCGGCGGCCAGCACCCGCGCCTGCGGCTTGATCTCCTGGGCGGCGAACACCCCGCGCACGGGCGCCAGCAGCGGATCCCGGTTGAGCAGCTCGAGGTAGCGGGTCAGCTGCTCGACGCCATCGATCTCCCCGCGCCGCTTGATCTCCACGGCGACGACCTTGCCGTCGGCGTCCCGGCAGAGCAGGTCCACCGGCCCGATCGCCGTCGGGTACTCACGGCGGACCAGCGACCACCCGGCGCCGAAGGTCTCGACGTGCAGCGCCAGCAGGCGCTGGAGCTCCGCCTCGACGCCGTCCTTCTGCAGGCCCGGGTCGACCCCGAGCTCGTGGGCGTGGTCGTGCAGCACCTGCTCGATGCTGATGATGAGCTGCTCCCCGGCCTTGTTGGTCACCGTCCAGGTGCCCGCGCCGTCGGTGAGCTCCTCCTCGAGGCGGCAGGGCGGGCTCATCCAGTTCAACGGCTTGTAGGCGCGGTCGTCGGCGTGGATCGACACCGAGCCGTCGGCCTTGACCAGCAGCAGACGGGTCGCCATGGGCAGGTGGGCGGTGAGCCGGCCGATGTAGTCGACCGAGCAACGAGCGATGACCAGACGCACGGGCGCCGACGGTACCGGTCGGCCCCCACGCCTGCGCCGACCCGGGGATTCCGGAAGTAATCGGCCCGGAACGTGGTGTCGGACGCCACAGCGGGTCGAGAATGACACCGTGGAAGACGGCACCGGGCTGGACGGCGACTGGGTGCACTGGCTCCTCGACGCGGCCCGCAGCCGATTGGGCATGGACGTCGCCTGGGTCTCGCTCTTCACCGAGGGCCGTCAGCTGATCACTTCCGCCGTGGGCGACCTCGCGGCCATGAACGTGGTCGAGGGGATGAGCGCCCCGCTGGAGGGCTCGTACTGCGTGCGCGTGCTCAGCGGCCTCCTGCCACCCGTGGTCACCGGCGCGACCCGCGACCCCCGGACGCGCGACCTCGAGGTCACCGCCGACCTGAACATCGGCTCCTACGTCGGCGCCCCGGTGCGGGACGCCGACCACCGCCCGGTCGGGATGCTGTGCTGCGTCAGCCGCGACTCCGGCACGCACCTGGACGCCGATTCGGCACGGACGGTCGAACTGCTCGCCGACCTCATCAGCGACCACCTGCGCGGCGGTTCCGTGGCGGCCGCGCGCGACCTGGCGGCCCGGCGCGACCGCCTGCGCTCGTTCCTCGCCCGCGGCTCCGTCGTCACCCACCTGCAGCCGGTCGTGGACATGACCACCCACGACGTCGTCGGCCACGAAGCGCTCAGCCGCTTCCCCGGCTGGCAGGGTCCCGGCACGGCCGGCCTCTTCAGCGAGGCCGCCGCGGTCGGGCTCGGGGTGGAGTTGGAGGAGATCGCCGCGCGCGCCGCGCTGGAGGTGGCCCGGACGCTGCCGGCCGGCCTGACGCTTGCGGTCAACCTCTCCCCCGAGGCGCTGACCTGCGACACGGTGATGGACCTGCTCCTCGACCACCGCGACTGCGCCTTGGCCGTGGAGATCACCGAACACAGCCGGATCGACGACTACGCCGGCGTCCTGGTGTCCACCGAGCGGCTGCGGGCCTCGGGGATCGGCGTCAGCGTGGACGACGCCGGCACCGGCTACGCGAGTCTGCGGCACATCCTGCGGCTGCGACCCGACGTCATCAAGCTCGACATCGGCCTGGTCATGGGGCTGCAGGACGACCCCGCCCGCCAGGCGATGACCTCGGCGATGGTCGCGTTCGCCGGCGAGACGGGCGCCCGGCTCGTGGCAGAGGGCGTCGAGAAGGAGGCCGAGCGGGAGGCGCTGCTGTCCCGCGGCGTCCGCTACGGGCAGGGCTACCTGTTCGGCCGCCCCCGTCCGGCCTACGACCTCGTGGCGTGAGCGGCTCCGCTCTGCGCCGGGGCGCTGCCACCGGCGCACTGGTCCTGCTCCTCGGAGCCTGCACCGGCTCCGAGGCGGGTCGCGCTCCCGAGGGATCACCGGCCCCCCGACCCGAGGGCCCGGCGGCCGTCGTGCTGAAGGTCGAGGAGGTCGGCGGCTACGTGCCGGCCGCCTATGCCGTGGCACGCCTGCCCACCGTCACCGTGTACTCCGACGGCCGGGTGCTCACCCGCGCCCCCGGCCCGGCGCAGTTCCCGGAGCCCGCGATCACCGCCCTGCAGGTGCACCGCGTCGATCGGGAGGGCTTGCGGGAACTGGTGGAACTGGCCGTCGAGGCCGGGGTGACCGAGAGCGGTGACCTGGGCGCGCCGTCGGTCACCGATCTGCCCGACACCCGGTTCGAGCTGCACGCCGGCGCGCACGACGCCACCCGCCAGGTGTACGCGCTCGGCATCGGATCGGGCCCGGACCGCGACGGCCGCTACGGCCTGACGCCGGAGCAGGCGGACGCCCGCGAGCGGCTGTCGCGGCTGATCGAGCAGGTGCAGGACCTGCCCACCGGCCTCGAGGCCGGAGAGGTGAGCGGCCCGGAGCCGTACGCCGCCGATGCGGTCGCCGCCGTCGCCTCCGAGTACGTCGAGCCGGTGGACGACCAGCCCCGGGACCAGGCCTGGCCGGGACCACCCCTGGGGGCCGGCGACCCCGGCGTCGCCGAGTGCGTCCTGGTCACGGGCGACCAGGTCAGCACCGTGCTGGCGGCCGCCGCCTCCGCCACCGACCGCACCCCCTGGACGACGGCCGACGGCCGGCGGTGGTCGGTGCTGCTCCGCCCGCTGCTGCCGCACGAGTCCGGCTGCGATGACCTGCCGCGGGGATGACGCACGGGCCCGGACCTCCGAGGAGGTCCGGGCCCGCCCCCTGCAGGGCCCCGCCGCGAGCGTGCGAGCGGTGGGGGGCAAGGGTGTTCTTTCAGGCTGTGACGGGCCGGCGCAGGTCGGCGTCGACGCCGTCCTGCTCCTCCACCGTTGCCAGCGGCTCGACCGGCGAGGTCGAGTCGTACCGCTGGAGGTCGAGGATCCCCTCGCGCCTGGCCACGATGGTCGGGACCAGCGCCTGGCCGGCCACGTTCACCGCGGTGCGGCCCATGTCCAGGATCGGGTCGATCGCCAGCAGCAGGCCGACGCCGGCCAGCGGCAGACCCAGGGTCGACAGCGTCAGGGTCAGCATGACCACCGCACCGGTGACGCCGGCGGTCGCGGCCGAGCCGATGACCGACACCAGCGCGATGAGCAGGTAGTCGGTGATCGACAGGTCCACACCGAAGAACTGGGCGACGAAGATCGCCGCGAGCGCCGGGTAGATCGCGGCGCAGCCGTCCATCTTCGTCGTCGCGCCCAGCGGCACGGCGAACGAGGCGTAGGACCGCGGGACGCCGAGGTTCTGCTCGGTCACCCGCTCGGTCACCGGCAGGGCGCCGATCGAGGAGCGGGAGACGAAGGCGAGTTGGATGGCCGGCCACGCGCCGGCGAACCACCGCAGCGGCGAGAGGCCGTGGGCCTTGAGCAGCACCGGGTAGACGACGAACAGCACCAGGGCCAGGCCGGCGTAGACGGCACCGGCGAAGACGCCGAGCGAGCCGAGGGACTCCCAGCCGTAGCTGGCGACGGCGTTGCCGATCAGGCCGACGGTGCCGATGGGGGCCAGGAGGATGACCCACCACAGCACCTTCTGCACGATCGCCAGGGCGGAGCGGACGAAGCCCAGGAACGGCTCGGCGGCCGGACCGACCTTGAGGACGGCGACGCCGATGGCGATCGAGATGACGATCAGCTGCAGCACGTTGAACGACAGGCCCACCGAGCCGTCGCTACCGGCGGAGGCCTGCAGGCCGAGGATGTTGCCCGGGACGAGGCCGGTGAGGAAGTCCCACCAGCCGCCGGTCGTGGCCGGGGCCTCGGCGGCGGCCGCGTCGACCGAGCTGTTGCGGCCGGGCTGGGTGAGCAGACCCAGGCCGATGCCGATGGCGACGGCGATGAGTGCGGTGATGCCGAACCACAGCAGCGTCTGGCCGGCCAGGCGGGCGGCGTTGGACACCTGCTTGAGGTTGGCGATCGAGACGATGACGGCGGTGACGATCAGCGGCGGCACCAGCGCCTTGAGGAGCGCGACGAAGCTGCTGCCGATGGTCTGGAGGGTGCTGGTGAGCCAGTTCGGCGTCCCGTCGGAGACGGGGCCGAGCTCGCGGGCGGCGAGGCCGAGGGCCACGCCGACGACGAGCGCGAGGAGTACCTGTGCCGCGAAGGGCACACGGCGGAGACGAGCGAGCACGAAGGTTGGTCCGTTCAGGGAGGGGTCGGGCGGATCGGGGGTGGAGTCAGCCCCGACAGCGGCCCGCGGTGACGCGGCAGTGGTCGACGGTCCGCCGCCGCGTCAGGTCCCAGACGTTCTGCACGGGGTGATCAAGGGTCCCGGTGGGCCGGTTCTTCCCGACGTGCGGCGGCTCACCGCGAGCCGTCCCCTGATCGTGATCGCCGGGGACTGCACCGGGGCCATCGCCACTGCGCAGGGCCTCATCGCCGGCCAGCTGCCGGGCCGCCTCAGCAGCCTCTACGCGGCCATCCGCGGCTGGGCACCGAGGCCACCGTCGTCGTCGCCGGGTACCCGAGGGCGACGAGACCCGGCTCGACGGGCTGGCCGACCTGCTCAACGCCGTATCTCCACCGCCGCGTCCGCCGCGGGGCCGGCTTCGCCGATCCGACCACGGCCTTCCTCGGCCACGCCGTCTGCGACGACGTGGAGTGGGTCGACGGCCTGTCCGGCCCGATCGCCGAGGCATACCACCCGAACCGGCCCGGGCACTCCGCCGGTCACGCGCCGCTGGTCGGCACCCGGCTGACCGGCTCGACCGGGACGGCGACCGTGACGGTGCTGCGGACGGCCGAGGCGAGCCGGGGTCGACCTGACCAGCCGGGCGAGCATCGACGGTGCCGACGCGCGCTACGCGGCAGCGCAGGCGGCCGCGGGCTGACGCCGTCCGGGCCGGGGAGGGGATCGCCGCCTCCCCGGCCCGCTCCGTCAGACGGAGGCGGGGACCAAGGCGTCGAGGCCGTGGGCCTCGCGGACGACGTCCACGACCTGGCCCATGATGTCGTTCAGCCCGAAGTCCTTGGGCGTGAAGACCCGGGCCACGCCCTGCTCGCGCAGCCGGCGCGCGTCGCTGTCGGGGATGATCCCGCCGACGACGACCGGGACGTCGTCCAGACCGGCGTCCTTGAGTCCCTGGAGGACCGCGGGCACGACCTGCAGGTGCGAGCCGGACAGCACCGAGAGCCCGACGACGTGCACGTCCTCCTCGACGGCGGCGGACACGATCTGCGCCGGCGTGAGGCGGATGCCCTGGTAGATGACCTCGAACCCGGCGTCCCGGGCCCGCACGGCGATCTGCTCCGCACCGTTGGAGTGCCCGTCCAGGCCCGGCTTCCCGACCAGGAAGCGCAGCCGCCCGCCGATCTCCTCACCGGTGGCCCGCACCCGCTCGCGGACCCCGAGGAGGCTCTCGTCGGCCTCGCCGCCGCCGGACGCCGCGGAGACGCCGGTCGGTGCCCGGTACTCGCCGAAGACCTCGCGCAGCACCCCCGACCACTCCCCCGTCGTGACGCCGGCGCGGGCGCACTCCAGCGTCGCAGGCATGAGGTTCACGTCCGACGCCGCCGCCTCGCGCAGGGCGTCCAGCGCCTTCTGCACCGGCTCGGGGTCGCGCTCGGCGCGCCACGTCCGGACCGCCTCCTGGGCGGCGGCCTCCACGGCCGGGTCGACCGTCATGATCGCGGTGTCCAGGTCGGCGGTCAGCGGGTTGGGCTCGGTGGTGTCGAACCTGTTGACGCCGACGACGACGTCCTCACCGTTCTCCATGCGCCGGCGCCGCTCGGCCAGCGAGCCGACGAGCTGGCCCTTCATGTAGCCGGACTCGACCGCGGCCACGGCGCCGCCCATGTCCTGCACGCGGGCGATCTCGGCGCGGGCCCCCTCGAGGATGTCCGCGACCTTCTTCTCGACGACGACCGACCCGGTGAACAGGTCCTCGTACTCGAGCAGGTCGGTCTCGTAGGCCAGCACCTGCTGGAGCCGCAGCGACCACTGCTGGTCCCACGGCCGGGGCAGCCCGAGCGCCTCGTTCCAGGCCGGCAGCTGCACGGCGCGGGCGCGCGAGTCGCGGGACAGCGTGACCGCCAGCATCTCCAGCACGATCCGCTGCACGTTGTTCTCCGGCTGCGCCTCGGTCAGGCCCAGCGAGTTGACCTGCACGCCGTAGCGGAAACGGCGGTGCTTGGGGTCCTCGACGCCGTAGCGCTCCTTCGTCAGCTCGTCCCAGAGCTGGGTGAAGGCGCGCATCTTGCACATCTCCTCCACGAAGCGGACTCCCGCGTTGACGAAGAACGAGATGCGCGCGACGACCTCGCCGAACTTCTCCTGCGGCACCTGGCCGGAGTCGCGCACGGAGTCCAGGACGGCGATGGCGGTGCTGATGGCGTAGGCGATCTCCTGCTCCGGTGTCGCCCCGGCCTCCTGCAGGTGGTAGCTGCAGATGTTGATCGGGTTCCACTTCGGCATGGTCGTCACCGTGTAGGCGACCATGTCGGTGATCAGCCGCATCGAGGGAGCCGGCGGGAAGACGTAGGTCCCCCGCGACAGGTACTCCTTGATGATGTCGTTCTGGGTCGTGCCCGCCAGCTTGCTGACGTCGTGCCCGTGCTCCTCGGCGACGGCCTGGTAGAGCGCCAGCAGCCACATCGCGGTCGCGTTGATCGTCATCGACGTGTTCATCTCGTCGAGCGGGATGCCGTCGAAGAGCGCACGCATGTCGCCGATGTGCGTCACGGGGACGCCGACCTTGCCGACCTCGCCGACGGCGAGCTCGTCGTCGGGGTCGTAGCCGGTCTGCGTGGGCAGGTCGAAGGCGACCGAGAGACCGGTCTGGCCCTTGGCCAGGTTCCGGCGGTAGAGGGCGTTGGACTCGGCCGGCGAGGAGTGGCCGGCGTAGGTGCGCATGACCCAGGGGCGGTCGCGCTCCTTCGGCGATGAAGGGAACGGCATACCGGCGGAGTGTAGGGCTGTTACCGGCGAGTAGCAGCTCCGCCGTGGGGAGGTGTGCGGTGGCACACTCGATCGAGGGTCCACGAGGAGGTGCCGTGCCGTACGACGCAGCAGGGCCGCTGGTGGCGGTCGTCGTCCTGGCGCTGCTGGCGCTGTTCACCCGGTGGGCCTTCGGCGGCCGCCCGACAGCGGCGCCGTCCCGCGACGACGACGGGCTGCTCACACGGGTCGCGACGCTCGGCCGCCGCGAGTCGGCGCTCCAGCTGCGCGCCCTGCTCTCCGATGCCGGGATCCGCTCGACCGTCCGCTTCCCCGGCGCGCACCGCGCCGAGGTGCTGGTCTTCCCCGAGGACGCCGACCGGGCCCGCGCGCTCGCGGTCTCCTTCAGCAACGAGGAGTGATCACCCCGGGCGCTGGGTCCGCTCCACCTGGGCGCCCAGGCCGCGCAGCTGCTCGACGAAGTCCGGGTATCCGCGGTCCACGTGGTAGGCGTCCTGCACCTCGGTGACGCCGTCGGAGCACAGCCCGGCCAGGACCAGCCCTGCGCCGGCCCGGATGTCACTGGCCAGCACCGGCGCGCTGGAGAACCGCTCCCGGCCGCGGACGACGGCGTGGTGCCCGTCGATCCGGATGTCGGCACCCAACCGGACCAGCTCGTTGACGAACATGAACCGGCCCTCGAACACGTTCTCGGTGATCAGCGCGGTTCCGGTGGAGACCGCGGCCAGGGCCACGGCCATCGGCTGCAGGTCTGTCGGGAACCCCGGGAAGGGCAGGGTGACGACGTCGACGCACCGCGGCCGGTCGTCCATCGACACGTGCAGGCCGTCCGGCACCGACTCCACGCGCGCCCCGGCGTCGGTCAGCTTGTCCAGCGCCACGGTCAGGTGCTCGGCGACGGCCCGCTCGATGACGACGTCACCGCGGGTCATGACGGTGCCGATGGCCCAGGTGCCGGACACGATCCGGTCGGGCACGGTCGTGTACTCCACCGGGTCGAGCGACTCGACCCCCTCGACGGTGATCGTGGAGGTGCCCGCGCCGTCGATCCGCGCGCCCATCGCGGCGAGCATCCGGCACAGGTCGACGATCTCCGGCTCGCGCGCGGCGTTGTCGACCACCGTCGTGCCCTGCGCCAGGACGGCGGCCATCACCAGGTTCTCGGTGGCCCCGACGGAAGGGAAGTCCAGCCAGATGGAGGCGCCGGTCAGCCGAGGGGCGGTGGCGACCAGGAAACCGTGCTCGCTGATGATCGTGGCGCCGAGCCGCTCCAGCCCGGAGATGTGCATGTCGAGGCCGCGCGAGCCGATCGCGTCGCCCCCCGGGAGCGCCACGCGGGCCGAACCGCACCGCGCGACCAGCGGCCCGAGGACGTTGATCGACGCCCGCATGCGGCGGACGAGGTCGTAGTCCGTCTCGGTCGACGGCTTCTCGGGCACGTCGATCGTGAGCCGGCCGCCGCCACCGCTGCCGGGCGTGCGCTCGTAGGCGACCTCGCACCCGAGGCGGCGCAGCACCTCGCTCATGATCGTGACGTCGAGGATGTCGGGGACCTCGTCGATGGTCGACCGGCCGGTGGCCAGCAGGGTCGCCGCCATCAGCTTGAGCGCGCTGTTCTTCGCGCCGGTGACCCGGACACGTCCGGCCAGCCGCGCCCCGCCGGTCACCTCGAAGCAGTCCACCTGACCACCCTACGGGCCCTCGGGCGCCTTCCGTCCCGGGCGCGGACGACCCCGGCCTTAGGCTCCCCCCATGACCGTCCGGCTGACCCGCATCTACACGAAGACCGGTGACGCCGGTCAGACGCACCTCGGCGACATGAGCCGGGTCGCCAAGACCGACCCCCGGCTGGTCGCCTACGCCGACGTCGACGAGGCCAACAGCGTTCTCGGCGTCGCGCTGGCGCTGGGCCAGGTGGAGCCCGCCGTGGCGGAGCTGCTGCGCAGCATCCAGAACGACCTCTTCGACATCGGCGCCGACCTCTGCACGCCGATCGTGGCGAACCCGCCCTACCCGCCACTCCGGATCACCGCGGAGTACACCGAGCGGCTCGAGGCGGCCTGCGACACCTACAACGAGACGCTGCCCAAGCTGGCCAGCTTCATCCTGCCCGGCGGCACCCCCGCGGCGGCGCTGCTGCACCAGGCCCGCGTGGTGGTCCGGCGGGCCGAGCGCAGCGTGTGGGCCCTGCTCGAGGTCGAGCCGGAGCAGACCAACGCCGAGACCGCGCGCTACCTGAACCGGCTGTCGGACCTGCTCTTCATCCTGTCGCGGGTGGCCAACCCCGACGGCGACATCCTGTGGGAGCCGGGCGCGCACAGCGGCGTCCACGCCCAGCGGGCGGCGAGCAGCGGTACCTGATCCCCCCGCGCTCAGCTGGCCGGCGGGGCCGACTCCACCCAGGACAGGAAGCCGGTCAACGTCGAGGGCTCCATGGCCAGCTCCCGCGGCCCCTCCGCGGTGCTGCACTCGAGGACGACGACGTCGCCGGGCAGGGCGAGGTCGTCGCGACCCGCCGAACGTTGCGCGAGCACCCGGAACTCCGCCCGGCGGAGGCGGTGCTGGGGGCGGACCGACAGGGAGAGCGCCCGGTACCAGAGCAGGGCGTCCCCGCCGTACCAGGCGACGCCGACCGACCACCGGGGTGACCCCGCCGGGCGGAGCCACACGGTCACCGCGCCGAGGCCGGACAGCAGGAACCGTCGACGCAGCAGGAAGACGACGACGACGAGCAGCAGCAGGGCACCGAGCAGGATCAGCAGGACCGTGGTCATGCCGGACTACTTCCGCGCCCCGGCGAGGTCAGACGCTCTCGCCGACAGCCCTCAGGCGGGACTGCGCGCGGCGCAGCGCGGCCTGCGCCTCCGGGTCGTCGCGCTCGCCCTCGGCGCGACGCAGCGCCTCGCGGGCCCGCTCGGCGTCGATCTCGGTCGAGATCTCCGCGGTCTCTGCCAGGATCGAGACGCCGTGCTCGGTGATGGAGAGGAAGCCCCCGTGGGCGGCGACGACGAGGTCCTCGCCCTCGACCGTGCGGATCGTGACGACGCCGCCGTCGGCCAGCTGGCCCAGCATGGGCGCGTGGCCGGCCAGGATGCCGAGCTCGCCCTCGGTGGTGCGGGCGATCACGGTCGTGGCCTCACCGGACCAGATCTTGCGCTCGACGGCCACCAACTCGACCTGCAGGGTCGCCACGACACTCCTCTGGGTCCACCCCTCCACCATCGGAGGGAGCGGTGCGTTCGGTCCGCCGGCCCGGGAGCCGGCGAGGGATGGGTCCACAATAGCGGCGTGTCGCGGCGGGCACCGGTGCCGGGTCCGTGCGGCCGGGAACGTGCTGGAACGGTCGCGCTGCAGCGGCCCGGCCCGAGTGGGGGCGAGGAGCGCAGCGCAGCGGAGGTGCTTCGTCAGACGGAGCGGCGGTAGAGCAGGGTCCACCGGCCGACGCGCACCCACGGGTGGCGGACGCAGGTCGACGGCGCCCACCGGTCGGTGTCGAAACGGGGCTCGGAGACCGTGACCGGGGCGTACGGGGGCCAGGTCCAGTCGCGGCCGCCCCGCTCGGGGTTTCGCAGCACCGGGCTGTCCTTCTCCACGTCGCCCCTCGATCCAGCGCCCGATGCACGGGCGCGCCTGTGGGAATGGTCGGCAGGTGGCGGTCGGTTCCGCAGAGCGCCGAGGCCCGAATCACCCGATCAGGCGATGGGAAGGGTGATCCGGTCTGGGAACGGCGACGGCCGGGTCCCCCCGCGGGGGGACCCGGCCGTCGCCGTGAGTACTGCGGGGCTCAGGCCTTCTTGAGCTTGTCCGCGTTGCGCTCGAGGTCCTCGAGGCCACCGCACATGAAGAACGCCTGCTCCGGCACGTGGTCGTAGGTGCCCTCGGTGAGCGACTTGAACGCCTCGAGGGTCTCCGACAGCGGCACGAAGGAACCGGGCTGACCGGTGAAGGCCTCGGCGACGAACATGTTCTGCGAGAGGAAGCGCTCGATGCGCCGGGCACGGTTGACCGTGACCTTGTCCTCTTCGCCGAGCTCGTCGATGCCGAGGATGGCGATGATGTCCTGCAGCTCCTGGTAGCGCTGCAGGATCCGCTGCACCTCACGGGCGACCGAGTAGTGCTCCTGCCCGACGTACTGCGGGTCGAGGATCCGGCTGGTGGAGTCCAGCGGGTCGACGGCCGGGTAGATGCCCTTCTCCGAGATCGGACGGGAGAGGACCGTCGTCGCGTCGAGGTGGGCGAAGGTGGTGTGCGGCGCCGGGTCGGTGATGTCGTCGGCGGGCACGTAGATCGCCTGGAGCGAGGTGATCGAACGGCCTCGGGTCGAGGTGATCCGCTCCTGGAGCAGGCCCATCTCGTCGGCCAGCGTGGGCTGGTAACCCACGGCCGACGGCATGCGGCCCAGCAGGGTCGACACCTCGGAACCGGCCTGGGTGAAGCGGAAGATGTTGTCGATGAAGAGCAGGACGTCCTGGTTCTTCTCGTCGCGGAAGTACTCCGCCATCGTCAGCGCCGAGAGGGCCACGCGGAGACGCGTGCCCGGCGGCTCGTCCATCTGGCCGAACACCAGGGCGGTCGACTCGATGACGCCGGACTCGGTCATC
This sequence comes from Blastococcus atacamensis, assembly GCF_002938425.1. Lineage (GTDB taxonomy): Bacteria > Actinomycetota > Actinomycetes > Mycobacteriales > Geodermatophilaceae > Blastococcus > Blastococcus atacamensis. The sequence goes on from NZ_POQU01000040.1 coordinate 11,922, forward strand.
TCCGTGATGAGGTCGTTGCCCTCGCGGGTGCGCTCGCCGACACCGGCGAACACCGACACACCACCGAACTCCTGGGCGACGCGACGGATCATCTCCTGGATGAGGACCGTCTTGCCCACGCCGGCGCCGCCGAACAGGCCGATCTTCCCGCCGGCCACGTAGGGCGTCAGGAGGTCGATGACCTTGATGCCGGTCTCCAGCATCTCGGTGCGGCCCTCGAGCTGGTCGAACCGCGGCGCGTGGCGGTGGATCGACCAGTGCGGTGCGTCCTCGCCGTAGCCGGGGGTGTCCAGGCAGTCGCCGAGGGCGTTGAACACGTGCCCGGTGACGGCGTCGCCGACCGGGACCATGATCGGGTTCCCGGTGTCGGACACCTCGGCGCCGCGGACGAGGCCGTCGGTCGGCGCCATCGAGATGGTGCGGACGACGTTCTCGCCCAGGTGCTGCGCGACCTCGAGGGTCAGGGTCTTGCTGAGGTCGGCCAGCGTGACGTCGACCTTCAGCGCGTTGAACAGGTCCGGCATCGCGTCGCGGGGGAACTCGACGTCGACGACCGGCCCGGTGACCCGCACGACGCGGCCGGTGGCCTGCGTCTGCGAGCTGGTCGGACGGTCCTCGGTGACGGTCATCTGTACTGCTCTCCTGCCCTGGGGCGTAGGGATGTGGAACGTGTGGTGGGTCAGTCGCCGGCGTTGGACGTGACCAGCGCGTCGGCACCGCCGACGATCTCGCTGATCTCCTGCGTGATCTCCGCCTGACGGGCCTGGTTGGCCTGCCGGGACAGGTTCTTCGCCAGCTCCTCGGCGTTGTCCGAGGCCGACTTCATCGCCCGGCGGCGGGAAGCGGACTCGGAGGCCGCTGCCTCGAGCATCGCCGCGTAGATCCGGGTGGTGATGTACTTCGGCAGCAGCGCGTCCAGCAGTCCCTCGGCCGAGGGCTCGAACTCGTAGGACGCCTGCAGCCCACCGTCGGCGGCGACGCCCCGCTCGCGGTCCTCGCGCTCGTAGTCGAACTCCTCGACCTCCTCGACCTCCAGCGGAGCCATCCGCTTGGCGACCGGGACCTGGGCGAGCAGCGACCGGAACTCGGTGAAGACGATGTGCAACTCGTCGACACCCTGGATGCCATCGGCGCCGGGGCCGCCGTCGGCGTCGTCCTCGCCGGCGGTGAACGCCTCGATGAGGGCGCGTCCCACCTCCTGAGCGTCCGAGTAGTTCGGCTGCTCGGAGAAGCCGGTGAAGGTGTCGGCCATCTCGCGGTCACGGAAGGAGTAGTAGCTCTCCCCCTTCCGGCCGACCACGTACAGCACCGGCTCCTTGCCCTCCTGGCGCAGCAGGGAGAGCAGCTCCTCGGTCCGCCGGAGCACGTTCACGTTGTACGAGCCCGCGAACCCACGGTCGGACGTGATGACCAGGACCGCCGCCCGGCGCGGGTTCTCCCGCTCCGACAGCAGCGGGTGGTCGAGGCTGGCCGAGGAGGCCAGCGCCGACAGGACCCGCGTGATCTCCCGGGCGTAGGGCTTGGACGCCTCCACCCGGGCCTGGGCGCGCACGATGCGGGCACCGGCGATCAACTCCTGAGCCGAGAAGATCTTCTTCGTCGACTGGGTGGAGCGGATGCGGCGCCGCAGCGCGCGGAGAGAGCCGGCCATGGGTCAGCTGCCCCGCTTGACCTGGACGCGCTCCTGGCCACGCTCCGAGGCGTCCATGGCCTGCGCCTCGGGCTCGTTGCTCGCCAGGGTCTCGCCGTCGCCGGTGGTGAACTGGCCGTAGAAGGTCTCCACGGCCCGCTCCAGGCTGCCCACGGTGTCGTCGTCGAGCTTCTTCGTCTCGCGGATGGTGTCGAAGATGACGTTGTCACCGCGCCCGATGAACTCGAGGAACTCGGACTCGAAGCGGCGCACGTCGGACACCGGCACCCGGTCCAGCTTGCCGGTCGTGCCGAGCCACAGGGAGACGACCTCGCGCTCGACCGAGTACGGCGAGTACTGCCCCTGCTTGAGCAGCTCGACCAGGCGCTGGCCGCGGTCCAGGGTGGCGCGGCTGGAGGCGTCGAGGTCGGAGGAGAACGACGAGAAGGCCTCCAGCTCGCGGTACTGCGCCAGGTCCAGGCGCAGCCGGCCGGCGACGGACTTCATCGCCTTGATCTGCGCGGAACCGCCGACGCGGGACACCGAGATGCCGACGTTGATGGCGGGACGGACACCGGAGTTGAACAGACCCGTCTCGAGGAAGATCTGCCCGTCGGTGATCGAGATGACGTTGGTCGGGATGTAGGCCGACACGTCGTTGCCCTTGGTCTCCACGAGCGGCAGACCGGTCATCGAGCCGGCACCCAGCTCGTCGGAGAGCTTGGCGCAGCGCTCCAGCAGACGGGAGTGCAAGTAGAAGACGTCGCCCGGGTAGGCCTCGCGGCCCGGCGGGCGGCGCAGCAGCAGGGAGACCGCCCGGTAGGCCTCCGCCTGCTTCGACAGGTCGTCGAACACGATGAGGACGTGCTTGCCCTCGTACATCCAGTGCTGACCGATGGCCGAGCCGGTGTAGGGAGCGATGTACTTGAAGCCGGCCGCCTCGGACGCGGGGGCCGCGACGATGGTCGTGTACTCCATCGCGCCGGCGTCCTCGAGGGCCGAGCGGATCGCCGCGATCGTCGAGCCCTTCTGGCCGACGGCGACGTAGATGCAGCGGACCTGCTGCGACGGGTCGCCGGTGGCCCAGGCTTCCTTCTGGTTGATGATCGTGTCGGTGACGATTGCGGTCTTGCCGGTCTGGCGGTCACCGATGACGAGCTGGCGCTGGCCGCGGCCGATCGGCGTCATGGCGTCGATGGCCTTGATGCCGGTCTGCATCGGCTCGTGCACCGACTGGCGCTGGACGACGGTGGGCGCCTGCAGCTCCAGGGCGCGGCGTCCGGTCGTCTCGATGGCGCCGCCACCGTCGATCGGGTTGCCGAGCGGGTCGACGACCCGGCCGAGGTAGCCGTCACCTACGGGCACGGAGAGCACCTCGCCGGTCCGGCGGACCTGCTGGCCCTCCTCGATGCCGGAGAAGTCACCGAGGATGACGACACCGACCTCGCGCACGTCGAGGTTCAGCGCCAGTCCACGCACACCGCTCTCGAACTCGAGCAGCTCGTTGGTCATGACCGAGGGCAGGCCCTCGACACGCGCGATGCCGTCACCGGCCTCGGTGACGATCCCGACCTCTTCACGGGATACGTCGGGCGAGTACTCGGTGACGTAGTTCTGGATGGCACTGCGGATCTCGTCTGCGGAGATCGTCAACTCGGCCATGGCTCGAAGTCCTCTTCCCTGCGGGGTCGTGTCTGTGGAGTGTGGGCGGTCAGCCGGCCAGCTGCCGTCGGGCAGCTTCCAGGCGGTGGGCGATCGTGCCGTCGATGACCTCGTCGCCCACCTGGACGAGAAGCCCGCCGAGCACCGTGGGGTCCACGGTCACGTGCAGTCCGATGGTCCGCCCGTAGAGACGGCCGAGCACCTCGATCAGCCGCTGCTCCTGAGCGGCCGTGAGGGCCGCCGCGGTGGTGACGCGGGCGATCGACTGCCCGCGGCGCCGGCTGGCGACATCGGAGAGCCGCTCGATCGCGACACCTGCCGTTCCGACGTGCGAGCCGGTCAGAACGTTCCGGAGCAGCTGCTCGGTGACCGGGCTGACCCGGCCGGAGAGCAGCCGGTCCAGGAGCGCCGACTTGCCCTCGGCGGAACCGGTGCGGTCGCTGAGGATCCGCGAGAGCGCCTGGTCGCCGGCGACGATCCGGCCGAATCGGAAGAGCTCGTCCTCCACGTCGTCCAGTTCGCCCCGGGCGTCGGCGGCGTCGAGCGCGGCCTCGGTGGCCAGCGTCATCGCCGCCTCGACGAGGTCGAGCGGGCGCGACCAGCGCTGCCGCACGGTGACCTCGACGATGTCGAGGGCCGCCGGCTGCAGCCGCGAGCCGAACAGGCGCTGAGCCAGGGCCGAACGCTCCTCCGCCTTGCCCGACGGGTCGGACAGTGCGCGGCGCAGCGTGGGCTGCGCCTGCAGGAGGCGGGCGACCGAGAACAGCTCGTCGGCCAGCCCGAGCAGTGCCTGACCGGCCGCTCCCTGGGTGCGCTCGGACAGGCGCTCGCGCGCCTGCTCGAGCGCCGCCCGGCTGGATGCCTCCATCAGCGGTTGCCCCCCGGCACGGCCACGGCGTCGCCGCGACCTTCCGTGGCGGACATCCCGTCGAGCTGGTCGAGGAACCGGTCGACCGTGCCCTGCCGGCGGGCGTCGTCGGCGAGGGACTCCCCGACCACGCGTCCGGCCAGGTCGACGGCGAGCGCGCCGATCTGCCCGCGCAGCTCGTTGACGACCTGCTGACGGGCCGAGGCGATCTGCTCCTCGCCGCGGGCGACGATGCGAGCCGACTCCTCCTGCGCCTGGGCGCGGAGCTCCTCGATGATCTGCTGCCCCTCGGCACGAGCGGCGTCGCGGATCTGCGCGGCCTCGTTGCGGGCCTCCGCCAGCTGCGCCCGGTACTGCTCGAGAGCGGCCTTGGCCTCGGCCTGCATGGCCTCGGCCCGCTCGATGCCACCCTCGATGGTGCGCTGGCGCTCGGCCAACATGGTCTCCAGGCGCGGGACCACGTACTTCTTGTACAGGAAGTAGAGGACGGCGAAGGAGATGATGCCGACGATCAGCTCACCGGGGTGCGGGATGACCGGGTAGGTGCTCTCCCAGAAGCCACCCTCGCCGCTCTCGGCGGCCAGGACTGCGGCCGCGTTGTCGATCGCGCCCATCAGATCTGCTCCTTACGGTCCTCGGTCACGAGAAGACGAACGCCAGGGCGATGCCGAAGATGGCCAGCTGCTCGCAGAGCACGAAGCCCAGGATGGCGATGGTCTGCAGCACGCCGCGGGTCTCGGGCTGACGCGCCACGCCGCTCACGTAGGCAGCGAAGATCAGGCCGATGCCCACACCCGGGCCGATGGCCGACAGGCCGTAGCCGATGATCGCGAGATTGCCTTCCATGGGTGTTTCCGTTCCTCTCGTCGGTCTGTGCGGCCGGGGTGGCGCACATCGGTGGTGCAGTTCCGGGGCCGAGGCCCCGCGGACTCAGTGGTCGTCCGCGTAGACCTCGGCGATGTAGATCGAGGCCAGCAGGATGAAGACGTAGGCCTGCAGGAACGCGATCAGGATCTCGAACGCGGAGAACAGGAAGAACATCAGGAAGGCCGGGATCGAGATGACCCGCAGCAGGCCCTCGCCGTGCAGCAGGAAGTACTCCCCACCCAGCGCGAAGAGCAGCAGCAGGATGTGTCCGGCGAACATGTTGCCGAAGAGCCGCAGCGTGAGGGTGACCGGGCGCGTGATCAGGAACGTCACGAGCTCGAGCACGAAGACGACCGGGACGACCCACCAGGGCAGGCCGCTCGGGACCAGGTTCTTGAGGAAGCCCACGATCCCGCGGCGGCGGACGCCGGCGACCAGGTAGACGACGTAGACCCCGAGCGCGAGGGCGAGCGGGAAGCCGATCCGGCTCATCGTGGGGAACTGGACGGGCGGGATGATGCCCATCAGGTTGTTCACCAGGATGAGCGTGAACAACGTGAACAGCAGCGGGATGTAGGGCTTGAAGTGCGCCGACCCGATGATGTCGCGGCCGATCGAGTTGCGGACCAGGCCGTACATGCCCTCGAGGCGGAACTGGCCGCGCCCCGGGACGACGGACAGGCGGCGGGTGACCGCCATCATGACGACCGCGAGGCCGATGGTGACCAGCACCATGACGACCATGGACCGGGTGAGGGCGAAGGCGCCCTCCCCGACGAGCGGCTGCCAGAAATCGGGCGCACTCGGCGGGACGAACTCCTCGGCGGCCGAGACCTCGGTCGTCACTACTCAGCCTCCGTCAGGAACTGCTTCGGTTGGGTGCGGGTCTGGGGCCCGGAGAACGGATGCGCGCGCACGGCGCGGTGCGTCACCCTCACGGACCGGGGTCACTGTAACGGACCCAGATGCTGAAGATCGCGGCGGCCATCCCCAGCACCAGGGCCACGGGCAGCACCCACACCTGGTCGGTGGCCTCACTGACCCACCAGGCGGGCAGCCCGAAGACGAGCATCGCGGAGAGCAGGGTGCCCAGGGCGTCCCATCCCTCGCGCAGGTGCTGCCCCGCGACCATCTGGTGGTGCACCGGCGGCGACGTCTCGTGACGCTCGCCGGTGCCGTCGGTCACGACCGGACCTCGGAGGACGGTTCGTCGTAGATGTAGGTCTTGACCCGCGTGAACGCGACGATCTCCCCGATCGTGCCGGCCAACGACACCACGACCGCCGTCACCGCGAAGGCGATCGGCGAGAGCCAGTCGGCGTTCCGGAAGAGGACGAGGAAGACCCCGAGCAGCATGACCTTGAAGAAATAGCTGACCATCGCGCCCATGAAGACCACGCGCGGGTCCAGGCCCGCCATCTTCCGCAGGATGAGCATGGTCGAGACCGTGCTCAGGACGACGAGGGCGGAGGCGAGGGCACTGCCGGCCAACCCGAGCGAGCCGTCGACCAGCGTGAACACCACGATCGCGGCGACGGCGACGGCGATCGAGGGGACTGCGCCACCGCGGAGCATGGCGCCGTAGGGGTCGGGTCTGGCTGCGGCCCGGGGCTCAGGAGTCACGCCTCACGGTATCCGGCCTGCCGGGGCGCGTGGCAGGCAGCGGGGTGCCGCACACCCCCGCGAGGGTCATCGTCGCCTCGGTGACGACCCGACCTCCGGCCTCCGGAGACGAGACGTGGGGTGGTCGGCGCGGCTCTTCTGCCGCTGTGCCTCGAGCTCGGCGGCGCGGGCCTCGCGGGCCGCCCGCCGGGCCCGGGGGCTCAGCACGACGACGACGCCCACCACCAGCAGCACCGCGATGACCACGAGGAGCTCGGCCCGCCCCCCGGTGATGGACAGCCCCACGGCACCGAAGGAGAGCAGCGCGGCCCAGAAGTACATGACCAGCACCGCACGCCGGTGGGAGTGGCCGATCGAGAGCAGCCGGTGGTGCAGGTGCATCTTGTCCGGGGCGAAGGGCGACCGTCCGCGCAACGTCCGCCGGAACACCGCCAGCACCAGGTCGGTGAACGGGATGAAGAGGACCGCGACCGGCACCAGCAGCGGCAGGGTGAGGGGCAGCAGGCTGGCCGCCGACCCGAAGGACTGGGCGTCCACTCCCCCTGTGGCGCTCACCGCCGCGGCCGACAGCATGAGGCCGACGAGCATCGACCCCGAGTCGCCCATGAAGATGCGGGCCGGGCTGAAGTTGTGCGGCAGGAAGCCCAGGCAGGCGCCGGCGAGCACGGCGGTGATCAGCGCCGGTGCGCTGGCCGATTCCACGTAGCCGTCCAGGGCCAGGCTGTAGCTGTAGGCGAAGAAGGCCAGCGCCGCGATCGCCGAGACGCCCGCCGCCAGGCCGTCCAGCCCGTCGATGAAGTTCAGCGCGTTGACCGCCAGGACCGTCAGCAGGATGGTCGCCGGCACGCCGACGTCCGGTCCGAGCGAGATCGTCCCGATGTCCGCGACCGGCAGGAAGACGTAGGCCAGCTGGACGCCCAGCAGCACCATCACCCCGGCCGCGGCGATCTGCCCGGTGAGCTTCGTGAGGGCGTCGAGGCCCCACTTGTCGTCGAGCACACCGAGCAGGCAGATCAGCCCGCCCGCCACGAGGACGGCGTAGGCCTGCGAGTCGTCGAACGTGCGCTGCAGGTTCGGCAGCCGCGAGGCCACCAGGATGGCCGCCACGACTCCCAGGTACATCGCCATGCCGCCGCCCCGCGGCGTCGGGATGACGTGCACGTCGCGCTCGCGCGGCGCGGCCATCATCCGCAGCCGGATCGCCGCCATCCGCACCACGGGGGTGGTCAGGAAGGTGACCAGCGCGGCGGTGAGGAGGACGACGACGTATTCGCGCACGGCTCAGCTGGTCCGTGCGGGCTCGGGGTACGCGGGATGGGCGCCGACGAGCTCGCGGACCCCCGCGGCCACCTCCGCCGTCCGGCTGCCGTCGGCGTCCCGGATCGCGGTGCCGATGAGCGAGGCGATCGACGTCATGTCCGGCTCGGTCATCCCCTGGGTCGTGACCGCGGGGCTGCCGACCCGGATGCCCGACGCGACCGACGCCGGCTGCGGGTCGTAGGGGATCGCGTTCTTGTTCAGCACGATGCCCGCGGCGCCGCACCGGGCCTCGGCCTCGGCGCCGCTCACGCCGGTCTGCTGCAGGTCCAGGAGCGCGAGGTGGGTGTCGGTGCCGCCGGCGACCGGCCGCAGCCCCTCGGCCGCCAGCCCCTCGGTCAGCGCCTGGGCGTTCGCGACGACCTGGCGCGCGTAGGCCTGGTACGCAGGCGCGAGGCACTCCTTGAAGTTCACCGCCTTGGCGGCGACGGCGTGCATCAGCGGGCCACCCTGCATCATCGGGAAGGCCGACTTGTCGATCGCCTTGGCGTGCTCGGCCTTGCAGACGATGGCTCCGCCGCGGGGCCCGCGCAGCACCTTGTGCGTGGTGAAGGTGACGACGTCGGCGTAGGGCACCGGGCTCGGGATCGCCTTGCCGGCGACCAGGCCGATGAAGTGCGCGGCGTCGACCATGAAGATCGCGCCCACCTCGTCGGCGATCTCGCGGAAGGCCGCGAAGTCGATCAGCCGCGGGATCGCCGAGCCCCCGGCGACGATGAGTTTGGGCCGGTGCTCGCGCGCCAGGTCGCGCACCTGGTCGTAGTCGATGTGCTCGGTCTTCTCGTCCACGCCGTACTGCACGGCGTTGAACCACTTGCCGCTGAAACTGACCTTCGTGCCATGGGTCAGGTGACCACCGTGCGGCAGCGCCATGCCCAGGAAGGTGTCGCCTGGTGAGAGGAAGGCGCCGTAGGCGGCCAGGTTGGCGTTCGCCCCGGAGTGCGGCTGCAGGTTCGCGTGCTCCGCGCCGAACAACTCCTTGGCCCGTGCGATGCCGATCTCCTCGGCGCGGTCGACGACCTCGCAGCCGCCGTAGTAACGCCGTCCGGGGTAGCCCTCGGCGTACTTGTTCGACAGCGTGCTGCCCAGCGCTGCCAGCACGGCGGGGCTGGTGAAGTTCTCGCTGGCGATCAGCTGCAGCCCGCCCCGGAGCCGGCCGAGCTCGTCGGTGACCACCCCGGCGATCTCGGGGTCGAGTGCGGCCAGGGCGTCGAAGTCCGGGCCCCAGTAGGGCGTGCTCATCTCGGTCGCACTCCAGAACGTCGGTGCGGGCGCCCGCGGTACCCGGGCTCGGGGGTTCGCGGCGGTCAGGCAACCACTATGACACTGTGCGGGCGCTAGTCCGTGATCTCGGGGACGATCTCGCGCAGCCGGTCCACGGGGATCGCGCCGACGCGCAGGACACGCGGGATGGGACCGGTGCAGTCGACGATCGTGCTCGCCGCCGAGCTGTCCCGCGGGCCGCCGTCCAGCACCACCGCGGCGTGCGGACCCAGCTGCTGGTCGGCCTCCTGAGCGCTGGTCGCGGCCGGGCGGCCGGAGCGGTTGGCGCTGGAGACCGCGAGCGGACCGGTGCGGCGGAGCAGATCGCGGGTCAGGTCGTCGTCGGGGAGGCGGACGGCGACGGTGCCCTCGGCGTCGCCGAGGTCCCAGGCCAGCGAGGGCGCGTGCTCCACGACGAGGGTGAGCCCGCCGGGCCAGAACTCCTGGGCCAGCCGGGTGGCGACGGGCGGCACGTGCAGGACCAACCCGGCCAGCGTCGAGGCCTCCCCGATGAGCACCGGCACCGGCATGCCGCGTCCGCGGTTCTTCGCGGCCAGCAGCCGGGTCACGGCGGCCGGGGCGAAGGCGTCGGCGGCCACGCCATAGACGGTGTCGGTGGGCAGCAGGACCAGCTCGGAGCGGGCGATCGCCGCGGCGGCGGCGTCCAGTCCCGCGGTCCGCGCCTCGGGGTCGGAGCAGTCGTAGATGTCGGCCACGGGTGCCGAGTCTGTCATCGGCCCGGCGGTGCCCCGCAGGCCGGCGTCAGTCCTCGCCGTCCCGGTCCTCGTTCCCGCGCTCCTCGTCCTGCTCCTCCCGCTTCTGCTGCTTCTCCTCCTCCTTCTGCTGCCTCTCCTCCTCCTTCTGCTGCCGCTCCTCGGCCTTCGTGCCCTGGCCCTCGTCGCCGCCGGAGGGCTCGACCGGCGCCGGAGCCGGCGCGGGGACGACCACGGGCGGCACGGCGTAGCTCACCCGCACCAGGTCGTCGGCGGCCAGCGTTCCGACCGGGTCGACGGCGGTGACCTGTCCGGCCGGCAGGCCGGCCACCTCGACCGGGTCGAGCTCGACGCGCAGACCACGACCGATGAGCTCGGCCTGGACCTCGGCGACCGGCCGCCCCACCAGGTCGGCGACGGTGACCTCGATCCCGGGCGGAGGGGCAGGAGCAGAGGAGGGGGCGGTGCGCCCGGACGACGGGGACCCGGAGCCGCCGCCGAGCACGGTGGCGAGGACCGCCACGGCGAGGACGGCGACCACGGCGGCCGCCAACCCGGGGATCAGCCACCGCCGTCGCCGGCCCTCCGGTGCCCCGGCGCCGGCCATCGGGCGTGTGCCTGGACCGGGGAAGGGCAGCACGGCGGTGGCCGCCTGCCGCGAAGGGGAGGTGGGCAGCCCCGCGACGAGCCGGGCAGCGGCGTCGCGCAGCGCGGCACCGTCGGGATGGCGGGCCGCGGGGTCCTTGGCCATGGCCCGCTCGACGAGCGCCCGCACACCGGCCGGGACGCTCGCCGGCAAGGGGGCCGGCTCGTCCCGGATGTGCATCACGGCGATCTGGACCGGGTTGTCGGCCTCGAAGGGACGACGCCCCGCCAGGCACTCGTAGGCGACGGCACCCAGCGCGTAGACGTCGCTGGCGGGGGTCGCCTGACCACCCGCCGCCTGCTCCGGCGAGAAGTAGTGCGCCGTGCCGATGACCTGGCCCGTGCCGGTGACCGCGGCGCTGGAGGCCGACCGCGCGATGCCGAAGTCGGTGATCTTCACGGTGCCCTGCGGCGTGACCAGGATGTTGGCCGGCTTGATGTCGCGGTGCACGATCCCGGCCGCGTGGGCCGCGGCGAGCCCGTCGGCGACCTGGCGCAGGACGTCGACGGTCCGGGCGGCGTCCAGGCGGTGCTCCCGGGCGAGGACGTCGGCCAGCGACTCCCCGTCGACCAGCTCCATCACCAGGTAGGCCGATGACAGGGTGCCCGCGCTCGCCGGGATCTCGCCGTAGTCGAAGACCGCGGCGATGTGTGGGTGGGTCAGGAGAGCCGCGTGCTGGGCCTCGGCCCGGAACCGCGTCAGGAATGCGGGATCCCCGGCGTACTGGTCGCGCAGCACCTTCACCGCCACCGGACGGTCGAGCAGTGTGTCGTGCCCGCGCCACACCTGGCCCATGCCGCCGCCGGCGATCAGCGATGTCAGCCGGTAACGGTTCGCGAGCAGGTCCGGGTGCGCGTGCATCAGACCTCCGTGCGGCGAGCGGTGGTGAACCTGGGCCGGCCGGCGAGGTCCACGTGGTCCTCCACGTCGGTGAAGGCGCCGTGCGCCCGCACCAGCGCGGGCAGCGCGGTCCCCTGCTGGTCGGCGTGCTCGATACCCAGGTGCCCGCCGGGTCGCAGCAGCCGCGCGGCCACGGACAGCATGCCCCGCACCACGTCGAGGCCGTCCGGACCGCCCCACAGCGCCAGCGGCGGGTCGTGGTCGGCGACCTCGCGCGGAACGCGGGCGCCGTCGGGCACGTAGGGCGGGTTGGAGACGACGACCTCGACCCGCCCGTCGAGCTCGCCCAGCAGCGCCGGGTCGGTCATGTCGCCCATCACGACACCGACCGGGGTGTCGTGGCCGACCCGGGCCAGGGCATTGTGCCGGGTCCACTCGATGGCTCCGGGATCGCGCTCGACCGCCGTCACGCGGGCACCGGGGTGCTCGTGCGCGATCGACAGCGCGATGGCGCCCGAGCCGCTGCCGAGGTCCACGACGATCGGGCCGTCGAGCCCCGTCAGACGCTCCAGCGCCCACTCCACCAGCAGCTCGGTCTCCGGCCGCGGGACGAAGACCCCGGGTCCGACGGCGAGTTCGAGGTGCCGGAAGGCGGCGCGGCCGGTGAGGTGCTGGAGGGGCACCCGGTCGGCACGCTGGTCGAGCAGTGCCGCGAAGCGGGCCGCGGCGTCGTCGTCGACCTCGTCGAGGGTGAACAGGCCCGCGCGCGTTCGGCCGACCACGTGTCCCAGCAGCAGCTCGGCGTCGACCCGCGGCGACTCCACCCCCGCGTCGGCCAGCCGCCGCGTGGCCTCGGTGATCAGGTTCCGGACGTTCAGGAGCCGGCCGCCAGCAACTCGGCGGTGTGCGCGCTGACCAGGGCGTCGATCACCGCGTCCAGGTCACCGTCGATGACCTGGTCGAGGTTGTGCGCCTTGTAGCCGACGCGGTGGTCGGCGATCCGGTTCTCCGGGAAGTTGTAGGTGCGCACCCGCTCGCTGCGGTCCATGGTGCGCACCTGGCTGCGCCGCTGGTCGCTGGCGACGGCGGCCGCCTCCTCGCGTGCGGCGGCCAGCAGCCGGGAGCGCAGCACCCGGAGTGCGGACTCCCGGTTCTGCAGTTGGCTCTTCTCGTTCTGCGAGCTGACCACGATGCCGCTGGGAAGGTGGGTGATGCGGACGGCGGAGTCGGTGGTGTTCACGCTCTGCCCGCCGGGGCCCGAGGATCGGAAGACGTCGATGCGCAGATCGTTCGGGTCGACGGTGACGTCGACCTCCTCGGCCTCCGGCAGCACCAGGACGCCGGCCGCGGACGTGTGGATCCGACCCTGGCTCTCGGTCACCGGCACCCGCTGCACCCGGTGCACGCCGCCCTCGAACTTCAGCCGCGACCAGATCCCTTCGTCGGTGCGGGACTTGATCGCGACGGCGACGTCCTTGTACCCGCCGAGCTCGGCGTCGACGGCGTCCAGGACCTCGGTCGACCAGCCGCGGCGCTCGGCGTACCGGAGGTACATGCGCAGCAGGTCGCCGGCGAAGAGCGCGGACTCCGCACCCCCCTCCCCTGCCTTGATCTCGAGGATGACGTCCTTGTCGTCGTCGGGGTCCTTGGGCAGCAGCTGCTCGCGCAGCCGGCCGGTGAGCTCGTCGATCCGCTGCTCCAGCGCGGTGGCCTCGGCGGCGAAGGACGCGTCCTCTGCGGCGAGCTCCCGGGCGGCGCTCAGGTCGTCGCGCGCCTGGTCGAGCCCGCGGGCGGTCTCCACCAGCGGGGCCAGCTGGGCGTAGCGCCGCGCCATGCGGCGGGCGCGCGACTGGTCGGCGTGCACCGCCGGATCGGCCAGCTCCTGCTCGAGGCGCGCGTGCTCGGCGAGCAGCCCGGCCAGCCGATCGGCCGCCGTCGTCTCGCTGCTGCTCACTGGAGTTCCTCCCGCATGGTCCGGACATGACGACGGCGCCCGCCCCACCGGAAGGTGGGACGGGCGCCGTCGAGGGTGCTACTGGGCGTCGGCGCCCGCGTTGCGCTTGCCGAACCGCTTCTCGAAGCGGGCGACGCGGCCACCGGTGTCGAGGATGCGCTGCTTGCCGGTGTAGAAGGGGTGGCAGGCGGAGCAGGTCTCGACGGTCAGCTGACCGGTCGGGCTGGTGCTGCGGGTCGTGAACGTGTTGCCGCAGCCGCAGGTCACGGTGGTGACGTTGTAGGCCGGGTGGATGTCGGGCTTCATGGCTGCTGCCTCTTCTACGAAGTCTGGGTCGTTCAGTCGGTCAGAACGCCGGGGGCCGGAGGACTATTTCCAGCCGCGCCGACGGGGCTCGGTCGACCAGTCTCCCAGATGGCCGGGAGGTGCTGGAACGGCCCCCGTCCAGGGCCCACCCCGGACTCGCGAAGGGTGGGGTGGACGGGGGTCCTTCAGTTGTCCGGACCCAGCGTCGTCTTCTGGATTTGCATGAGGAACTCGACGTTGTTGCGCGTCTTCTTCAGCTTCTCGAGCAGCAGCTCCAGCGCCTGCTGGGGCTCGAGCGCGGCGAGCACCCGGCGCAGCTTGATGACGATGGCCAGCTCGTCGGGCGACATGAGGATCTCCTCCTTGCGCGTGCCCGACGCGTTGACGTCGACGGCCGGGAAGACCCGCTTGTCCGCCAGCCGGCGGTCGAGCTTGATCTCCGCGTTACCCGTGCCCTTGAACTCCTCGAAGATGACCGTGTCCATCGTGGAGCCGGTCTCGACCAGCGCCGAGGCGATGATCGTGAGGGAGCCGCCGTTCTCGATGTTGCGGGCAGCACCCAGGAAGCGCTTGGGCGGATAGAGCGCCGTGGAGTCGACACCACCGGAGAGGATGCGCCCGCTGGCGGGGGCCGCCAGGTTGTAGGCGCGGCCCAGGCGGGTGATCGAGTCCAGCAGGACGACGACGTCGTGGCCCATCTCGACCAGACGCTTGGCCCGCTCGATGGACAGCTCCGCGACCGTGGTGTGGTCCGACGGCGGACGGTCGAAGGTCGAGGCGATGACCTCGCCCTTCACCGAGCGCTGCATGTCGGTGACCTCTTCCGGACGCTCGTCGACCAGGACGACCATCAGGTGGCACTCGGGGTTGTTCGTCGTGATGGCGTTGGCCAGCGACTGCAGCACCATCGTCTTGCCGGCCTTCGGCGGCGACACGATGAGCGCCCGCTGCCCCTTGCCGATCGGCATGACCAGGTCGATGACCCGGGTGGTCAGCAGGTGCGGCTCGGTCTCCAGCCGCAGGCGGTCCTGCGGGTAGAGCGGGGTCAGCTTGGTGAACTCCGGCCGGTTGCGGGCCTGCTCGGGGTCCAGGCCGTTGACCGTGTCCAGCCGGACCAACGCGTTGTACTTGTCCTTGCGCTCGCCCTCGCGGGGCTGGCGGACGGCGCCGGTGATGGCGTCACCGCGGCGCAGGCCGTAGCGGCGCACCTGCGACAGCGACACGTAGACGTCGTTCGGCCCCGTCAGGTAGCCCGAGGTGCGGACGAACGCGTAGTTGTCGAGCACGTCGAGGATGCCGGCGACGGGCAGCAGGACGTCGTCCTCGCTGACGGTGGGCTCGCCCTGGTCGAAGCGCTCCCGACCGGTGCCGCGCTTGTTGCGGTCGCGGTAGCGACGGCCCCGGCGACCGCGCCCGCCGTCGAAGTCGTCGTCCTCGTCCTCGGCCGGGCCGTTGTTGCGGTCCGCGCGTCCGGTGTCGGGACGTCCGGCGTCGGTGCGCCCGCCGTCGGTGCGGTTGTCCGGACGACCACCCCGCTCGTTGCGGTCGCGGTCGGGGCCGCGGTTCCCGTCACGGGCACCGCCGTCGCGGGCGCCGCCGTCCCGGTTGGCGTCGCGGTTGCCGCGCTCGGCACGGTCACCGTTCTCGCGGTTGCCGCGCTCGGCGCGGTCGTTGCCGTCGCGGCCGGCGCGGTCACCGTTCTCGCGGTTGCCGCGCTCGGCCCGGTCACCGTTCTCGCGGGCGGTCTCCCGCTCGCTCCGGTTCCGGTTGCGGTTCCGCTGCGGACGATCGCCGTCACGGGAGTCGCCGTCACGGGAGTCGCCGTCGGACGGGGCGTCGGTCTCCGCGGGCGCGGAGGCCTCGGCCGGCGCGACGTCGGCGGCCGGAGCCCCGGTCGGCGAACCGGCCGGGCGGCTGGCGCCACGACGGGTGCGGGCGGGGGCCGCGCTGCCGGTCAGGGGGCCGCCGTTGCCGCCGCCGCTGATCGGGGCCTCGAGGGGTGCGGAGGTCGCAGCCACGCCGCGGGCGGCGTCGGCGCCACCGGTGGAGGCGCCTCCGGTGGAGGCACTCTCGGTCGGGGCACTCTCGGCGGAGGTGCTCTCCGCGGACGGGGCCTCGCTGGAGGGGGCCTCGGTGCGCGACGCGGACGCCGCAGAGTCCGGCCCGCCGACCTGGCGCTCGGAGATGGCGGCGACCAGGTCGCTCTTGCGCATCCGGCCGGTGCCGGAGATGCCCAGCTCGGAGGCCAAACGCTGGAGCTCGGGCAGCAGCATGCCGGCCAGCCCGTTGCCGCGGCGACGGGGGCGACCCGCCGTCCCAGAAGCGGCAGTTCCCTCGGCTGAGGCGTCCGATGCGCCGGTCGCGACGAGGTCGGTGGTTTCGCTCACGTACAGGTCCTTCCCTGCGGTGACCTGCGCCGTCTGGGCGCAGGGAGCCCGGTCCTCGTCGGCCGGCCGGAGGCGGGCGCACTCGAGGATCAGGTGGAGAAGATGCGGGGCGGATCAGCGGCGAAGATTCGAACTGCTTCGGCCCCGCGCGAGGCTCGCCCGAGTGGGCGGCTACGCCGTGAGCCTAATCGCAGCTCACAGGCGAGGACAACACCGGTACTTCGCAAGGTGTTCCCCGTTACCGAGACGAGACCTCGCGCGCCTCACGGGATACCCGCGCTCCGGTCGGGTCGACGTCCAGTGGCAGCACCGACCAGCCGTCCGGGACGAGCGCGGTGACGTCGCCGAGCTCCTGCTCGCCGGCGGGCCGGCCCGCGTCCCGCACGGTGCGCCGGGCCAGGACCAGCACCGACGGCCCCGCGCCGGAAACCACCGCCGCGTGCCCGGCGGCGCGCAACCGGTCGATCAGCTCGAGCGACGCGGGCATCGCCGCCGCCCGCTGCCGCTGGTGCAGCCGGTCCTCGGTCGCCTCCAGCAGCAGCCCGCCCGAGGTGAGCGCGTGCACGAGCAGGGCCGAGCGGCCGGCGTTGAACGCGGCGTCCGCGTGCGGCACGAGCTCGGGCAGCAGGCCCCGCGCGACCTCGGTCGACAGGGTCGCGTCCGGCACGAGGACGACGGGCAGGACGTCCTCGTGCACGGGCAGGCTGTCGGCGCCCACGCCGGCGTCGCCAGTCCAGGAGAGGGTCAGCCCACCGAACAGGCACGCGGCCACGTTGTCCGGGTGCCCCTCCATCTCGGTGGTCAGGCGGAGGACTGCGTCCAGGTCGATCGCCTCGACGTCGGGGCAGAGCGCCCAGGCACCCAGGACACCGGCGACGACGGCCGCGGCGGAAGACCCCATCCCCCGGCCCTGCGGGATGGCGTTGCGCGCGCTGACCCGCAGACCGGACGGCGCCCAGCCGAGCTCGTCGCAGGCGGCCCGGAACGCCCGGACGACCAGGTGCGACTCGTCGGTGGGCAGCTCGCCCGCACCCACACCGTGCACCTCGACCACGAGACCAGAGGGCGCGACCGAGAAGTCGAGCACGTCGTGGTGGGCCAGCGCCAGCCCGGCGCAGTCGAACGCCGGACCGAGGTTCGCACTGGTCGCGGGGACGCGGACGGTCACCCGGTCGGGGTCCAGGACGGTCACAGCGTCACCGACGCTCCCGCGGGGCGCTCCGCTCCTCGCTCGTATGCCCAGGCCGCTTCCGCGCTCGTTCCGCTCCTCGCTCGTTCCTCGCTGCGATGCTCGCTCGCTGTCAGCGGCCGCCCCCCTGCGATGCTCACGCCCCTGTCCGCTCCAAACCCAGCTGCGCGGCGGCGGCGCCGGCGTCGACCGGGACGGTCAGCGGCGCGGGAGCGCCGGAGATCGCCCACTCCGGGTCCTTGAGCCCGTTGCCCGTGACCGTGCAGACGATCCGCTGGCCCGGCTCGAGCTCACCGGCGTCGGCGACCTGCAGCAGGCCGGCGACCGAGGCCGCGGACGCCGGCTCGACGAACACGGCCTCCGTGCGGGCCAGCATTCGGTAGGCCGAGAGGATCGCGCGGTCGGTGACGGCGTCGATGCGCCCGCCGGAGTCGTCACGGGCGGCCAGCGCCTTGGTCCAGGACGCCGGGTTGCCGATCCGGATGGCCGTGGCGATCGTGCTCGGGTTCTCCACCACGTGGCCGTCGACGATCGGCGCCGCACCGGCGGCCTGGAAGCCCCACATCCGCGGGGTGTGCGTGGCGATGCCGTCTGCGGCGTACTCGCGGTAGCCCTGCCAGTAGGCGGTGATGTTGCCGGCGTTGCCGACCGGGAGGCAGTGGATGTCGGGAGCGTCGCCCAGGACGTCGACGATCTCGAAGGACGCGGTCTTCTGGCCCTCGATGCGGAACTGGTTGACGCTGTTGACCAGGCTGACCGGGTAGTCGATCGCCAGCTTGCTGGCCAGGGCGAGGCAGTCGTCGAAGTTGCCGTCGACCTGCAGCAGCTTCGCGCCGTGGACCAGCGCCTGGGCGAGCTTGCCCATCGCGATCTTGCCCTGCGGGACGAGCACGGCGCAGACGATCCCGGCGCGCGCGGCGTAGGCCGCCGCGCTGGCGCTGGTGTTCCCGGTGGAGGCGCAGATGACGGCCTTGGCACCCTCCTCCACGGCCTTGCTGATGGCCATGGTCATGCCCCGGTCCTTGAAGGAGCCGGTCGGGTTCGCACCCTCGACCTTGAGGTAGACCTCGCAGCCGGTGCGCCGGGAGAGCTCCCGTGCGGGCAGCAGCGGCGTCGCCCCCTCGTGCAGCGTCACGACCGGGGTGCTGTCGCTGACCGGCAGCCGGGACCGGTAGGCCTCGATGAGGCCGGGCCAGCCCGGGGACACGATCGACGCGGTCATGACAACCCCTCCACACGGAGCACGCTGGTGACTCCTCGAACCGCGGGCATCTCCCGCAGCGCGGCAATGGTGGCCGACAGCGCCGCGTCCGGTGCGCTGTGGGTCACGATGACCAGGGTCGCGGCGTCGCCGCGGCCGGTCTGGCGGACCGTGGAGATGCTGACCCCGTGCTGCGCGAACTCCTGTGCGACGGCGGCCAGGACACCCGGCTTGTCGGCCACGTCGAGACTCACGTGGTACCGGGTGGGCGTCTCGTCCATGGGCCGGACGGCGAGGTCGGCGTACCCGGAGGGCCCCTGACCCGCCGCGCCGGTGACCCGGTTGCGGGCGACCGCCACCAGGTCCCCGAGCACCGCCGACGCGGTCGGCTCGCCGCCGGCTCCCTGGCCGTAGAACATCAGCTGCCCGGCCGCCTCGGCCTCGACGAAGACGGCGTTGAACGCGCCTCCGACCGAGGCCAGCGGGTGGCTGGTGGGGATCATCGCCGGGTGCACGCGCACGGCCACCGACTCGTTGCCGTCCTCGCCCGTCACCCGCTCGCAGATGGCCAGCAGCTTCACCGTGCAGCCGATCTCGGCGGCGCGGGAGACGTCGGTGGCGGTGACCGTCGAGATGCCCTCGCGGTGCACGTCGGCGGCCGACACCGGCGTGTGGAAGGCCAGCGACGCGAGGATGGCCGCCTTGGCGGCGGCGTCGAACCCGTCCACGTCGGCGGTGGGGTCGGCCTCGGCGTAGCCCAGGTCGGTGGCCTCGGCGAGCGCCTCGCCGAATCCGGCGCCGGTCTCGGCCATCCGCGACAGGATGTAGTTCGTGGTGCCGTTGACGATCCCGACGATCCGGGACAGCTGGTCACCGGCCAGCGACTCGCGCAGCGGCCGGAGGATCGGGATGGCACCGGCGACCGCGGCCTCGTAGTAGAGGTCCACGCCGGCCTTCGCGGCCGCGGCGTGCAGCGCGACACCGTCCTCCGCCAGCAGCGCCTTGTTGGCGCTCACCACGGACTTGCCCGACTCGAGCGCCGCCAGCATCAGCGACCGGGCCGGCTCGATGCCACCGATGACCTCGACGACGAGGTCGATGTCGTCGCGGGTGACCAGCGCGTGCGCGTCGGTCGTGAGCAGGTCCGCCGGGACGTCGGGGTGGTGCTGCGGACGCCGGACGGCGACGCCGGCGACCTCGACCGGGCGGCCGATGCGCGCGGCGAGGTCACCGGACTGCTCCTGCAACAGGCGGAGGACGGCGCTGCCGACCGTGCCGCAGCCGAGGAGGGCGACCTTGAGCGGACCGTTCACGAGCGGGCTCCTCCGGAGTGCTCGGGCGCCGGCTGGGACGGCGCGGGTGACGGTGCGGGACGACCGGCGAGGACGGCGTCGAGCGCGAACACGTCCGACAGTGTCTGACGGCGGACGATCTCGGTGGCCGAACCGTCGCGGACGGCCACCACCGGGGGCTTGAGCAGGTAGTTGTAGTTGCTCGCCATCGACCAGCAGTAGGCGCCGGTGGCGGCGACGGCGAGCAGGTCCCCGGGCTGGACGTCCGAGGGCAGCCACAGGTCGCGGACGAGGATGTCGCCGCTCTCGCAGTGCTTGCCCACCACCCGGCACAGCGCCGGCGGGGCATCGGAGCTGCGGTTGGCCAGCACGCAGGTGTAGGACGCGTCGTAGAGGGCGGTGCGGATGTTGTCGCTCATCCCGCCGTCGACCGAGACGTAGTTGCGCACCAACGGGGTGCCCGGCGTCCCGGACGCGCCGAGGCGGACCGGCTTGATGGTGCCGATCTCGTAGAGGGTGACCGTGCCGGGGCCGGCGATGGCCCGACCTGGCTCGACCGCCAGCCGCGGCACCGGCAGCTCCAGCTCGGCGCACTCGGCGGCGACGACCGAGCGCAGCCGTCCGGCGACGTCGGCGGGGCTGACCGGGTCGTCGTCCGGGAGGTAGGCGATGCCGAAGCCGCCACCGAGGTTGAGCTCCTCGAGCACCTGGCCGGTGGCGTCGCGGACCGCGCCCATCAGGCCGACCACGCGGTGCGCCGCCGCCTCGAACCCCGCGGTGTCGAAGATCTGCGAGCCGATGTGGCTGTGCAGCCCCGCCAGGCGCAGCGCCGGCTGCTCGACCACGCGGCGGGCCGCCTCCAGCGCGTCGCCGGTGGCCAGGGAGAAGCCGAACTTCTGGTCCTCGTGGGCGGTGGCGATGAACTCGTGGGTGTGCGCCTCGATGCCGACGGTGGTGCGGATCAGCACCGGCACCGGCGATCCACCGTCTGCCACGCGGGACGCGGCCAGCGGGACCAGCCGGTCGATCTCGTCGAACGAGTCGAGGACGACGTGCCCGATCCCCGAGTCGACGGCGAGCTCGAGCTCGACGATCGACTTGTTGTTGCCGTGCAGGGCGATGCGCTCGGCGGGGAAGCCGGCGGCCAGCGCGAGCGCCAGCTCGTTGCCGCTGCAGGCGTCCAGGTGCAGCCCGTCCTCGGCGATCCACCGGGCCACCTGGCCGCAGAGGAACGCCTTGGAGGCGTAGTGCACGTCGGCGTCGGTGAACGCCTCGGCGAACTCCGCGGCCCGGCCGCGGAAGTCGCCCTCGTCCAGCACGAACAGGGGGGTGCCGTGCGCTCTGGCCAGCTCGGTCACCGGGCGGCCGCCCACGTGCAGTTCGCCGTCGATCCGCTCGGCCGAGCGGGGCCAGACCTGGGGGTCGAGCACGCCGAGCTCCGCGGGTGGCGCGCCGGCGGCGGACGGCGGGCTGATGTTCCCGTGGAGGGGGCCGGCCGGGTGGAGTATACACAACTGCCGCCTCCGACGAAACGGAGAGGTGAAAACGACTGGGTCAACGATATCATAAAAAAACAAATCAA
>NZ_POQU01000041.1 GCF_002938425.1 Blastococcus atacamensis
TCTCATCTCATTTTGTTGGCAGCGTTAGATTGGTAGAAGAGACCGCTCCTGCGGTCCCCGACGTTTCGCCACGGCTCCGGCCGCTCATGCACTCGGGATGACTCCCGAGCATCGCGCGCGCCGCACGGACGAGCAGGCGCCCCCGGAAGGGTTCGCCGACGGCGGCGGGACCGTGGTGCCCGAGGAGAGCCTGGGGGAACGCCTGCTCGGCTCGTTGCTGGACCGCGCCCACCTGGTCCCGCCTCGCCTGGTCGGACCGCTCGTGGCGCAGGAGCTGGTGCGCGTCGGCGCCTCCGACATCAGCATCCACCTGCAGGACCTCGACCAGATGACGCTGCAGCCGCTGTCCGGTCGGGGCCTGGTCGGCGAGCCCGAGAGCATCGCGGGCAGCTCGGTGGGCCAGGCCTTCGCCACCGACAGCCCGGTAGAACGCGACGTGATCGGCGGTATCCGACTGCACCTGCCGATGCTCGACGGCTCCGACCGCGTCGGCGTCCTGTCGTTCACCCTCCCAGCGGTCGGCGAGCACGACCGGCGGCTCGCGCAGCGGGTGGCCGGGCTGGTGGCCGACCTGGTCGTGACCAAGAACGAGTACACCGACACCTTCGAGCGGGTGCGGGCGACGCAGGAGCTGACGCTCGCCGCCCAGCTGCAGCGCCAGAGCCTCCCGCCGCTGGCGATGACGACACCGGACGTCAGCCTGGCCGGCATGCTCGAACCGGCCTACTCGGTGGGCGGGGACAGCTTCGACTACGCGTTGAACGAGCACGTGCTGCACCTGCTCGTCCTCGACGCCATGGGCCATGGGTTGGAGGCGGCGACCATGGCGACCGTGGCCCTCGCGGCCTACCGACACGGCCGACGCCAGGACCTCTCCCTCGTCGACCTGTACGCGGCCATGGACGACGCGGTGGCCACGACCTTCCCCGGCCGGTTCGCCACCGCCCACCTGGGAGAGCTCGACACGATGACCGGGCGGTTGAGCTGGGTCAACGCCGGCCATCCGCCGGCATTGTGGGTGCGTGAGGGCGCGGTGATCGGCGAGCTGACCGGACCGGTCAGCCGGCCGCTGGGTCTGGGCAGCGGGCAGCCACCGGTGCAGGCCCAGCAGCTGGAGCAGGGCGACCGGCTCCTGTTCTTCACCGACGGCGTCGTCGAGGAGCGGCTGGGTGGCGGCGAGCAGTTCGGCGAGAAGCGCCTGCGCGAACTGCTGGAGGAGACGACCACCGCGGGGCTGCAGCCTGCCGAGAGCGTCCGCCGGCTGTCGCACGCCCTGATGGACGCCCGGCGGGGACTGACCAGCGACGACGCGTCACTGCTGCTGGTGGAGTGGCAGTCACCGCCGAAGGACGACGAGCTGGCACCGAGCCCCTGATCGGCCGAGGTCCTGCCGCGCGGGGGCCGGACGGCGCCTCGGGGCACGGACAGGGAGGCCGGCCGTGGCGGAGTTCAGATGCTGCGCCAGTGCGCCTCGGTGGCGTTGCCCTCCTCGTGGGTGCGGAAGACGTTGCCCTCGGTGGCCGGCGCCGGCTCGTTCGAGATGGCCATCTTCTGCAGCAGCGGACCGACCAGGACGTCGTACAGGCCCGGCAGCAAGCGGAAGCCGGCGGTGATCAGCGGGTTGAACAGGCCGGCCTGCACCACGCGGCGCGGCTGGTCCAACGTGGTCAGGATCCGCCTGGCGACCCGCTGCGGGGAGTACACCGGCGGCGGCGGCCGCCCGGTGCTGCCAACGTAGGAGGCGCCCTGCGAGTAGATCGGGGTGTTCACCCCGCCGGGCTGGACGACCGTCACCGAGATGCCGGGCACGTCCCGGACCTCCTGCTGCAGCACGCGGGCCAGCCCGAGCTGACCGAACTTGGCCACCACGTAGCTGCCCATGAGCGGGGCCGTGACGTTGCCGAGCAGCGAGTTGACGATCACCAGGTGGCCCGCGCCCTGCTTCCGGAACACCGGCAGCACGTGCCGCGCCACGGTCGCGGTGCCGTGGACCGCCGTGTCCACCACCCGCTCGTAGACCTCCTTGGGCACGTCCTCCACCCGCCCGTAGGCCATCACCTGGGCGGCGTGGACGACGAGGTCGAGCCGGCCGAACTCCGCGACGGCGGAGTCGACCACGGCGCTGAAGGCGTCCTCGTCCAGGACGTCGGCCGGGCACGCGGTGACCGCGGCGGCCCCGGCCTCGCGGACCTCGCGCGCCGCGGCCTCCAGGGACGCGCGCCCGCGGGCGACCAGCACCACGCGGGCGCCGCGCTCACCCAGCTGCACGGCGGTCGCCCGGCCGATGCCGCTGGATGCCCCGGTGATCAGCGCGGTGATGGGTCCTGGGTGCTCAGGGATCGGCACGGGCTCTCCTCGCCGCAGGCAGGGACGGCGCGGGTGCGACGTCCGTCGTGCACGACCGACTACCCGGGGCCGGCGTCGGTCATGCCGTCGCCGGCGTCCAGCCGCTGCCGCAGCCAGCCGGGGCCGGCGCACCGCACTCCTCCGGGCAGCCGCGCCCGCAGCCCGCGGTCGGCCGTCACCACGAGCACGTCCTCCCCCGCGGCGGCGATCTCGTCCACGGCCGCGACCAGGGCATCGTCACCACTGCCCGGAGCCCGCACGAGCCGGACACCGACCGGTTCCGGAACCGCGCGGGCGGCGCCCTCCACGACGGCGACGACCGCACCGATCCGCAGCGACCCGCCGTCTGGCCCCGGCACCCCGGCGGGGAGCGCGACGAGGGCCGCGAGCAGCCGCTCGGCCGCTCCGGCGCGGTCGCGCCACCACCCGTCGGGACGGGCCCCCATGACGTTGGCCAGGTCCACCACCAGCGCAGTCATCCGTCCACCCTTCCGGTTGGTCTCGTTTCTCCCTCCGACGGGCCGGGCATGGAACCTGATCACCGCCCCCGGGGGACAGCAGGCGGCTCCATTCGGACGAAGGGAACCACCATGGCCGGGCACGACCACACCAGGCACGACCACGACGCGGGCCTCGGCGCCACCGAGGGCGCCTCGGTGTCCCGCGGCGCGGCACGCGACGCGATCAGCGCACAGCACGACCGCTTCGGCGGGATCAAGTGGGGCGCGGCCTTCTTCGGCTGGCTCTCGGCCAACGGCCTCGCCGTCATCCTGATCGCGCTGCTGTCGGCAGCCGGTGTCGCGCTGGGCCTGTCGCAGGGGCTCGATTCGGCCGACGAGGCCGCGGACGAGGTCACCAGCGGCATCGGCATCGGGGGCGGCATCGCCGTCCTCGTCATTCTCTTCCTCGCCTACCTGGCCGGCGGCTACGTGGCCGGCCGGATGGCCCGCTTCGACGGCGTGCGCCAGGGCATCGCCGTCTGGGTGATCGGGCTGCTCGTCGTGCTCGCGCTCGCCGCAGCCGGTGCGGCCCTCGGCTCGCAGTACAACGTGCTGCAGCAGCTGAACCTGCCGCGCATCCCCATCGACGAGGGCACCGCGACCACCGCCGGCATCATCACGCTGGTCGCCATCCTGCTCATCACGCTGCTGGGCGCGATCCTCGGCGGCAAGCTCGGCGAGCGCTACCACCGCAAGGTCGACCGCGCGGGCTTCGACCTCTGAGCGAACGCACCCTCGCAGGCGTAGGGCTGTGCCCCGGACGGGGTTCCCGCCCTACGCTGCGCGGCATGTGCCGCAACATCCGGCCCCTGGCGAACTTCGAGCCGCCCGCTGCGGACGACGAGATCCAGGCCGCCGCGCTCCAGTACGTCCGCAAGATCAGCGGGACCGTGAAGCCGTCCCAGGCGAACACCGAGGCGTTCGACCGCGCGGTCGCCGAGGTGACGGCCGCGTCAGCCCGGTTGCTCGAGTCGCTGGTCACCTCCGCCCCGCCGAAGGACCGCGAGGTGGAGGCCGCCAAGGCCCGGGCCCGCGCCGCCGCTCGCTACGGCACCTGACCGGCGCGGCGAATCTCGATTGCGCACAATCGGAATGAGCGACGGCCACCGGGGTAGTGACGACGCATGTCGCCAGCGCCGCAGACCACCCGCTCGACCGAGTACCGCGTCACGGGTAACCGCACCGCCGACGTCCCACGGTCGCAGGGGGTCGGCGGCGGTGCGACCGTGTGCGCGGACTGCACCGACGGGCTGGGCAAGCCGCGCGAGCTCGAGCCGGGCTCCTTCCGCGCCCGGGTGCACGGCAACCCAGGGACGGCGATCGCC
The DNA here is from genome assembly GCF_002938425.1 of Blastococcus atacamensis. GTDB lineage: Bacteria > Actinomycetota > Actinomycetes > Mycobacteriales > Geodermatophilaceae > Blastococcus > Blastococcus atacamensis. The sequence goes on from NZ_POQU01000041.1 coordinate 4,172, forward strand.
TGGCGGGTGGCCGTCTTCACCGCCGGCCTGCTGCTGGTGATGCTCGGGGTCGCGCTCACCGTGCTGCCCGGACCGCTCACCATCCCGCCGGTGCTGGCCGGGCTGTGGGTCTGGTCGACCGAGTTCGACTGGGCGCGCCGGTTCTTCGCCAGCTTCAGGCGCAAGGCCGTAGCCGCCTGGCGGCACGCCAAGCAGCACCCGGTGAGCTCGCTCGCGATCACCGTCGGCGGCCTCGCCGCGGCCGGCGTCGCCTTCTGGGCCGTCGGCCACTTCCAGCTGGTCGACAGGGCGACCACGGCCCTGGGCTTGTGACCGTCGTGGATCCGGCAGGGAGGGTCGCCTAACCTGGGCCGGTGAGCACGGTCGCGGTGGAGGATCGTTCTGCGCCGGCCGCACCGGCTCCGGTCCGCTGGACGGCGGTCGAACTGCTGCCACCCCTGCTGCTCGTCGCGTTCGGCGTCGTGCTGCTGCTTCCGGGGCACGGGCTGTGGTTCGACGAGCTGTTCACCGCCGAGGTCGCCCGGCTGCCGCTGAGCGAGATCCTCGGCGCCATCGGCTCCGGCCGGGGCACCACCAGCTACCTGGAGAACGTCCCGCCCGCGTACAACTCGCCCTACTACGTCGTCGCGCACGCCTGGATGGCGCTGCCCGGGCTGGGCGGCGACACGGCGCTGCGGATGTTCTCCCTGCTGGCCACCGCCGGTGGACTCGCACTGGTCACCCGCGCCGTGGCCCGCCTCGCCGGACGGGCCACCGGCGTCCTGGCCGGGGTGCTGCTCGCCTGCAGCCCGCTGCTGCTCGAGCAGTCGGTCGAGGCGCGCAGCTACGGGCTGGCGGTGCTGGCCACCGGCGGCGCGGTGCTCGGGTTGGTGCGGTGGCTGCAGGAGCCTCCACGGGGCCTCCTGCTGCTCGGCCTGGCCGGTGCGGGCATGGGCCTGGCCCACTGGTACGCCCTGACGGTCCTGGCCGCCTTCGTCACCGCGGCCGTGCTGCTGCGCGGGCGCCGCGCGCTGCCGGTGGTCGTCGGAGGATTCCTCGGTACCCTTCCGGCACTGGCCTTCGTCGCCCTCGCGGCGCTCAACGGCACCGGCGGTCGCAACGCCGAGCACCTCAACGACACCGACGGCCGGCTGGTCGGGCTGGCGATCGAGGCGTGGGCCGGTGGCCGCACACCGATGCTCTGGGCGGTCGTGGTCCTCGCCGTCGTCGGTGCCGCCCGCGGTGCGGGCGTCCGGGTGCTGGCGACGTGCTGGGTCGTCGTCCCCCTGCTGCTCCTGGTGGCCGCCGAGCTCGTGCGCCCGGTGTTCCTGCCGCGCTACCTGCTGGCCGCTCTGCTCGGCCTCGCGGTCCTGGCCGCGGCGGGCGCCATGGCCCTCCCCCGGCCGACCCGGGTGCCGGCCGCGGCCGTGCTGATCGGCTGCTGCCTGCTCGCCGCCGCGCCGCTGGCCGAGCGTGGTCCGCGGGAGCGCGCCGACGACGCGGTCGCGCTGTTGGCCGAGAGGCACCGCAGCGGCGAGCCCGTGGTGGCCGCCGATCAGCGCTCGGCCCTCGGCCTGGACCACTACGTGCGCGTCCTCGCCCCGCAGCTGCGTCCCGACGTCGTGCTCCCCCCGGACGACGCGCCCGCCGACGCCGACCGGGTCTGGCTGGTCCGCCGGGTGATCGACGGCGAACCGGTGCCCACCGATGACGACGCGATCCTGGCCGACGCCGGCCTGGAGGTGGTCCAGGAGTTCGCCCTGGAGGGCAGCAAGACCCAGCTGGTCGTCCAGCTCTGGACGCGCTGACCCGGCCTCAGCGCCGCGAGCGCAGCGCCCACCGCAACGAGCGGACCGACTGGCGCAACCGCGCGCCCGACGTCCAGGCCGACCGCCCCACCGGGCGGCGGTCGCGGACGACCGGGACGCTGGCGACCGGCCGACCGGACCGGCCGACCGCGAGGACGACGCTCGGCGCCCCGTCCTCCCCCACGGCCGTCACGACCGCGTCCCGGACTCCCCGCCCCATCGCCAGGAAGGCCCCGGCGTCCGGCGGCAACCCGGTGAGCCGCGCGGCCACCCGGCGGTGGGCGGTGCCGGTGAGCCGGCGCAGCGGCGACTCGTAGCTGCCCCGCCGCCCGGCAAAGACGGCGTCCACGTCGCCCTCGGCGAGCCGGTCGAGCAGCACGGGCACGGCCTCCGGCGGGTCCTGCAGATCCGCGTCCAGGCACACCCAGACGTCGGCATCGGGCTCGTCGGCCAGACCGCGGGCCAGCGCCGCGTGCTGCCCGCCGTTGACGGTGAGCCCGGTGACCGACAGGTGCGGCCGGTCCTCCGCCAGCGCCATCGCCACCGTGGCGCTGTCGTCCGGGGAGGCGTCGATGACCAGGCGCAGCCGCCAGTCGCGCCCGGCCAGGGCGGCCGCGAGCCGGTCGGTGAGCTCGGCCAGCGTCGCCTCGTTGCCGTACACCGGCACGACGACGGCGATGCGCGGGCCGGGAGTCATCCGGCCGCCCACGTGCGTGCCAGCCCCTCGGCGAGGTCGACCGTGGGCGACCACCCGAGCAGCTCCCCGGCCCGGGTGGGGTCGCAGACCCAGTCGGCGGTGTCCCAGCTGCGGCCCGGGTGCGCCCCCGGCTCGGTGGTGATGGGCCGGCCGGTCACCCGCTCGGCGGTGGCCACGAGCTCCTCGGTGCTGGTCTGCACGCCGGTGCCGATGTTGACCACCACCCCAGGCGGCAGGTCGTCGTCCGTTGCGGCGCGCACACAGGCGTCCACGACGTCCCCCACCCACACCCAGTCGCGACGGCTCAACCGGGCCGGGAGCGGCACGGTCGCGCCGGTGCGGGCCGCCGAGAGCACGACGGGCACGAGCCGGGTGGGGTGGTCGCCGGGCCCGTACACCTGGAAGGCGCGCAGCACCGCGGCCCGCACGCCCCGCTCGGCCGCGGCGGCCTGCAGCAGCAGCGAGCCGGCGGCCTTGGTGGCGCCGAAGAAGCCGCGCGGTTCCAGCGCGGCGTCCTCGGCCAGCGGGTGCGGCGCCGCCGCGTATTCGGTGGAGGAGCCGAGCCGGACGACGGACCGGCAGGTGTCCGGCAGGGCGTCGACCAGCCACGGGGTGGTGTTGACCGCGGTGGTGGCGGCGCGCTCGGCCGGCGTGGCCTTGGCGCGGCCGGCGACGAGGCCGAAGACGACGTCGGGAGCCGCGGCGCGCACCGCGGCGGCGCCGGCGACCGGGTCGGCCAGGTCCACCTCGCGCCGGGTGAGGGCGGTGACCTGCCAGCCGTCGGCCTGCAGGCGCGCCACCAGGTGCCGGCCCACGAAGCCGCCCGCCCCGGTCACGAGGGCTCTCACGCCGGGTGCGCCACCGGCGCGCGACCGGACGCGCCCTCCACCGCGGCGACGAACCGCTCCCGAGCGTCGGCGATGTCGGGGCCGGCCGCGTCGCGGAGTGCGCGGAGGGCGGCCAGCAGCCGGGGCACCTCGACGAACGGGTCGCGACCGGCCATGTCGGCGGTGAACGACCGGCGCAGGAACGTGAAGTCGGTGCCCAGCCGCACCAGTTCGGCGGCCAGCAGGTCCCCCGGGACGGGGAAGCCGCCTCCGGGGAGCGTCAGGCCGCCCACGCCGAAGGCCGTGCCGACCTCGGACCGCACCGCGTCGACCGTCCCGTCGACGAGCGGGCGGAACAGCTCGGGAGAGCCGCGGTCGATGCGCAGGTCGTTGAGGCCCACGTAGATCCGCGACAGCGGGCGCGCGGCCAGCTCGGCGGCCCGGTCCACGGCGTCCTGGGTCTCGATCAGAATTCCCAGGCCGCACCGCCCCGCGACCGCCTCGAGCGTCCGGTCGACCTCCTCGGCGGTGCGGACCATCGGCAGCAGGATCTCGTCGGCGCCGCGGCGGACGGCCTCGTCGACCTCATCCGCCGTCCATGGCCCGGCCCCGTTGATCCGGCAGAGCACCCGCCCGGAGGTCGCGGCGCGCACGGCCGAGAGGTCGTCGGCGGTGTCGGCGTTGACCTGCGTCCCCTCCCCCGCCTGCCGGCGCAGCTTGCCGCGGTTCTCCCAGTCGACGACGACGCCTGCCGCACCCGCGGCCACGACGTCGGCGCCCCAGCGCGGGTCGACGGTGAAGAGGAACAGGTCCATGCCGGGCAGCTTAGGCTTTCCTAACCCTTGAGTGAGAGCGGGGCCCAGCGCGTCGTCACACGACGGGTTCGGGAACCGGCCCGTCAGCGGCCGCCGGGTAGGCCAGAGCCGATCCGGTCACCTCGATGGCGACCTGCTCCCCGACCGCCGGGAGGTCCACCCCGCCCAGCCGTGCGGCGACGCTCCCGCCCCCGGGCAGGTCCAGCCGGACCCGAGAGTCGTGCCCGTAGAAGTCCACCGCGCTGACGCGGGCGGTCAGCGCGGCCGGGGTCGGCGCGACCAGCCGCAACTGCTCGGGCCGCAGCAGGATCCGGGCCGGGCCGTCGGGCTGCGCGCCCGTCACGGCGAGGTCGCCGAGCACGCAGCGGGCCAGCCCGTTCCGGACGTCGGCGTCCAGGACGACGGAGTCCCCGACGAAGGCGGCCACGTCGAGGTCCGTCGGCTGCCGGTACAGGGTCCGCGGGTCGGTGAGCTGGACCAGGTGCCCGCCGCGCAGCACGGCCACCTGGTCGGCCATCGACAGCGCCTCCGCCTGGTCGTGGGTGACCAGCACCGCGGTCGCCCCGGTCGCGGCCAGCGCCGTCGAGACCGCCTGCCGGGTTTCCTCCCGGAGGCCGGCGTCGAGCGAGGAGAACGGCTCGTCGAGCAGCACCAGCGAGGGCTCGGGTGCCAGGGCGCGGGCCAGGGCGACGCGCTGCTGCTGCCCACCGGAGAGCTGGTTCGGGGAGCGGTCGGCGAGGTCGCCGTCCAGGCCGACGAGGGCCAGCAGCTCGCGCACCCGGGTCCGGTCCGAGCGCAGCCGCCGCGGCAGGCCGAAGGTGACGTTCCCGGTGACGCTCAGGTGCGGGAACAGCCCGCCCTCCTGCGGCACGAACCCGATCCCCCGCTTGGGAGCCGGCACGCCGCGTCCGGCGCCCACCACGATGCGGTCGCCCAGCGCGACGACGCCGCGGTCGGGGTCGTCGAAGCCGGCCACCAGCCGCAGCAGCGTCGTCTTGCCGCAGCCCGAGGGGCCGAGCAGCGCGGTGAGGCTGCCGGCCGGCACGTGCAGGTCGATGCCGTCCAGCACCTGGGTGGCGCCGTAGGCCTTGGTCAGGCCGGTCACGGTCAGGGAGCTCATGTGGTCAGACCTCGTCGGGTGTCGCGGGAGAGCAGCACGGTCGCCGGCGCCGAGAGCAGCACCATGACCAGGGCGTAGGGAGCGGCCGCCCCGTACTCCAGGGCACTGCTCGCCGACCAGAACGCCGTGGCGAGCGTGGACGTTCCGGTGGGCGCGAGCAGCAGGGTCGCGGTCAGCTCGGTGACCACGGCCAGGAACACCAGCGCCGCGCCGGCACCCAGGCCGGGGGCGAGCAGCGGCAGGGTGACCCGGCGCAGCCGGTCGGCGCCGGCGGAGCCCAGGGAGGCGGCGACGTCGTCGTAGAGCGGCGGGAACTGCTCCACGGCCGCCCGCACGGTCACGATCGCCCGGGGCAGGAAGAGGATCGCATAGGCGACCAGCAGCACCGGCACGGTTTGGTAGAGCCACGGCGTCGCGCGGATGCTCAGGGTCACGAGCGCCAGGGCGACGACGATGCCCGGCACCGAGCTGCCCACGTAGGCGGCCCGCTCGAGAAGCGTTGCGAGCCGGCCGCGGGCGCGCACGGCGAGCCAGCCGACCGGCAGCGCCATGGCGGTGGTCAGGGCGGCGGCCGCCGCGGCGAGGACGAGGGTGGTGCCAGTGGTGGCGGCCAGGTCGCCCCCGTCCAGGCCGGCCGAGGCGCCGCTGCCCAGCCAGTACGCCAGGCTCCCCAGCGGCACCAGGAGGGCCAGGCCGACGAGTGCGGCGAGCCCCAGCAGCGCCGGCGCGGTGAACCAGCGCAGCGCGACCGGGCGCACCGGCCGGGCCGCGCCGCGGCCACTGCCGGCGAAGCCGCGGGAGCCGCGCAGCCGCAGCTCGGCGAGCAGCAGGACCAGGCACAGCAGCACCAGGACACCGGCGAGCATGGTGGCGCCGGGCCCGTTGAACGTGGCCCGGTACTGGTCGTAGATGGCCGTGGTGAAGGTCGGGTAGCGCAGCATCTGCAGGGCACCGAACTCGGCGAGCAGGTGCAGCGCGACCAGCAGGCTGCCGCCGAGCAGCGCCACCCGCAGCTGCGGCAGCTGCACCCGGCGGAACACCGCCCAGCCCGACAGCCCGAGCCCGTGAGCGGTCTCCTCCAGCGCCGGGTCCAGGCCGCGGAAGGCCGCGACCGCGGGCAGGTAGACGAACGGGAAGTAGGACAGCGACACCACCAGCAGTGCGCCGGCGTAGGTGTCCAGGCCGGGCAGCAGCGAGATCCAGGCGTAGCTGTTGACGAACGCCGGCACCGCCAGGGGCGCGACCAGGAGCACGTGCCAGAGCTTCCGGCCGGGCACCGAGGAGCGCTCCACCAGCCAGGCCGCTCCCACCCCGAGGACGCCGCAGACCGCCACCGTGCCCAGGACCAGCCGGGTGGTGTTCCACAGCAGCTCGCCGACGCGCGGGCGCAGCACCAGCTCGCGGATGCCGGTCCAGCCGACGTCGAGGGTGTACCCGGCGATGTAGCCCAGCGGCAGCAGCGCCAGCGCCGCGACGCAGGCGGCCAGCGCGAGGGTCACCGGAGCCCGTCGCAACCGCCGTCGGCCCGCGGGCGCGCCGGAGCCCCGGGGGTCCGGCGCGGCCGGCGTCCCGGGGCTCGAGGGGCGGAGAACGGGAGCGGTCAGAGCAGGCCCGCTTCCTGCATCAGCTCGGTGACCGTGGGGGCATCCAAGCCGCTGGGGTCGACGGCAGGCGCGCCCAGCTCCTCCAGCGGCGGGAGCTCCTCCGCGGAGGCGGTGCCGGTCCCGACGGCGTACTCGAGGGCCGAGCTCGACGCCAGCTTCTCCTGCGCGGCGGTCGCGGTCAGGTAGGCGACCAGGCGCTGGGCCTGCTCCTTCTGGTCGGAGGAGGCGAGCACCCCCGCCCCGGAGACGCTGACGAAGGCACCGGGGTCCTGGTTGCCGAAGTAGTGCAGCCGGGCGTCGTCGCCGACGAGCCCGCCCTCGGCCTGATCGCGGTACCAGTAGTAGTGGTACATGACCCCGAGATCGACCTGTGCCTCGTCCACGGCCTTCATGACCGCGGTGTTGCTGGCGTAGATCTCGGCGTTGCGCTCGAGCCCTTCCAGCCACGCGCGGGTGGCCTCCTCGCCCTCCAGGGCGAGCACCGCGCTGACGATGGCCTGGAAGTCCGCGCCTCCGGCGGCGATGCCGACCCGGCCCTCGTACTCGGGCTCGGCCAGCTCGAGGATGGAGGCGGGCAGCTCGGCCTCGGGGACCTTCTCGGGGTTGTAGGCCAGCACGGTGGAGCGGGCGGCGAAGCCCACCCAGTTCCCCGTCGAGGCCCGGTACTGCTCCCCCACCTGGCCCAGGGTCTTCTCGTCCAAGGGGGCCAGCAGGCCCTCGCGGTCGACGACGCCGATGGCGGGGCTGTTCTCGGTGAGGAAGACGTCGGCCGGGGACGCCTCGCCCTCCTCGATGATCTGGTTGGCCAGCTCGGAGTCGTTCGCGTCGCGGAACTCCAGCTCGATCCCGGTCTCCTCGGTGAAGTCCTCGAGCATCGTCCGGACCAGGCTCTCGTGCTGGGCGCTGTAGACGGTGAGCGTGTCGGCGTCCGAGCCGGCGGAACCGCACCCGCTCAGGGCCGAGGCGAGGGTGAGGGTGGAGACGACACCGGCGGTCGCGCGCCCGAGCCTGGTCACGTGTGCGTTCCTCCTTCAAGTAGGCAAGGCACACCTAAGCATGCCTGCCCCTCGCCACTGCCGGCGGAGGGCCCGTCGACGCGAGCTCGCGCCGCAGGAGGTCAGCTCGCGTCGGGGCGGAGCTCACGCGGGTCCGGCGTCCGGAACGGCGGATCGTCCGCTCCCGCGGCGGCCGGGGACGCGGCGGTGCCCTCCTCCGGGCGGTCCGGTTCCTCCCCGCCCACCCCGAAGCCCTCGGCCGGCGGAGGCGCTCCCGCGCCGGGGTCGGCGGCCGGGATGCCCTCGTCGGGGCGACCGAGGTGCGGTTCGAAGGGGCTCGACATCGACATGGGTCTCCCCTACCCCACGGGTCGACGCCGACCCGGTCCGGAGGGCCGGCGTTCGGCCGACCGACGGCCGCCGATCGGTCACCGGCCACCCTGGGTTAGAACTCCTCCATGACCGACGCCGAGCCGCGCCTGCGCCGCGCCGCCTTCGCCGACCTCACCCCGTTCGAGGTCTACCGGCTCTGCCGGTTGCGGGTCGACGTCTTCGTCGTCGAGCAGCAGTGCCCCTATCCCGAGCTGGACGGGCGGGACCTGGAGCCGGCCACCGAGCACCTCTGGTTCGAGGCGGACGGCGACGTCCTGGCGACGATCCGCGTCCTGGACGACGACGGGAGCCGGGCCATCGGGCGGGTGGCCACCGCCGGTAGCGCCCGGAGCCGGGGCCTGGCGGCCCGCCTGATCGAGACGGCGCTGGAGAGCTACGGGGACGGGCCGCTCACGCTCGGTGCGCAGGCCCACCTCGAGGACTGGTACACCCGATTCGGCTTCCGGCGCAGCGGTCCCGGCTACCTCGAGGACGGCATCCCCCACGTGCCGATGCGGCGCGAGCCGGCATGACCGCCGAGGACGCGCGGACCCTCCGGGCCGCCGCCGACCGGCTGGAGGACCTGGCCGCACGGACCACACCCGGCGACTGGCGGGGAGGTGGGCTGCTCGCCAGCCGTCCGGAGGTGATCGCGCACGCGCCCGACGGGAGCACCGAGCACGTGGCGGAGGCCCGCGCGGCGACGGCGGCCTGGATCACGGCAATCTCCCCCGCCGTCGCGGGGCCCTTGACGGCCTGGCTGCGCGCGACCGCCGACTCCCCTGCGCCTGACCGCTCCGCCGTCGCGGTGGCCCGTGTGCTGCTCGGCCGACTGCCCCGGCCCTGAGACGGCGAGTGCCCCGCCGGCGGACCGGCGGGGCACTCGTGGACCAGACGAGATCAGGCGGGCTCGCGCAGTGGACCGTGCCGTCCTCGTCATCGCCGGGAGGGCCGTACCAGAGTGCGGACGATGCGCTGGCGAAGTCGAGGCAGACCTCCTGCTCCATGAACTCGTCGTAGGTCATCTCGTCCTTCTCGATCCCCACGACCTTGTTCTCGGCCTCGTCCGACCCGCAGTCGACGGTCTCGACGTCCTCGCCGCCGAAGCCGCCGCACCACGGGCCCCAGCCGCATCCGCCGTGATTCCGCGTGCCTCTGCCCGGTCCGGGGTAGGGGCCGGACATGGGTGACGACGTGGCCACGGGTGGGTTCGCCGAACGACTGGGAGCGCGACCGGAGGCCGCCGAGGACGGCTCGGCCCGGCTCGGGTTCGAGGCGACCGAGGAGCACCTCAACGCCGCGGGCACGCTGCACGGCGGTGTCCTGGCGACGCTCGTGGACACCGCGATGGGACTGGCCGTGCGCACCACCACCGACGACGGCGAGGTGCCGGCGACCAGTCAGCTGACCGTCACCTACCTGCGCCCGGGCAAGCCGGGGCGGGTGGAGGCGACGGCGCGGCTGCGGACCCGTGGCGAACACCTCACCGTCTGCGAGGCCGACGTCGAGCAGGACGGGAAGTGCCTGGTGCACGCCGTCGCCACGTTCGCCCTGCTGCAGCGCTGAGCCCGCGGGTGGAGCATCGGCCCATGACCACTGCTACCTGGAACGGCGCCGTGATCGCCGAGTCCGACGACATCGTCACCGTCGAGGGCAACGCCTACTTCCCGCTGGAGTCCGTCCGCGAGGGCGTCCTGCGCCCGTCGGACACCTCCACGGTGTGCCCGTGGAAGGGGACGGCGTCCTACTTCGGCCTGGAGGTCGACGGCGAGGTCAAGGCCGACGCCGCCTGGACGTATCCGGAGCCGAAGGACGCCGCGAAGGAGATCACCGGCCGGGTCGCCTTCTGGAAGGGCGTCGAGGTCCGCTGACCCGCCCGCTCAGCGAGCGGGGCGGGAGCCGGCGAGCTCGCGGGCGGAGGCCGCGGCCTCGGCGTCCAGCTGGGAGGCGACCGACTCGGTGTAGGTGTCCCAGGCCTGCTGCGGGGTGACGTCCAGGGCGGCGGCGATCTGCTCCCAGTCCGCACCACCGCGCAGCGCGGCGCGGATGCCCACCAGCTGGCTGTCGTGCGCCTTGCGGGAGACCACCTCGCCGAGGGCGAGCAGCTCCAGCGACTCGTGGACGTCGAGCTGGGTCTGGTCGTGCAGGAGTGAGGTCCAGGAGTCCGCGTCGTCGTCCCGCACGGTGTTGAGGGCGGTGTCGCCGTTGTCGCGTCGGCTGAGGAAGTCCAGCCGGGTCGCGGCCGTCGTCAGCGAGAACTCCGCCTCGAGGGCTCGGGGTGTGATGCTCATGCCTCAGGCTTCCCCGGTCTCCTCGGCGTGGCAAACCCCGAGGACGCGCGATCCTGAGCACGCGGAGGGCCCGCACCCCTGATGGGATGCGGGCCCTCCGGGCGTGGCGCGGGTGTCAGGACTCGACGCCCACGGCCTCCTTGGCAACCGCGGCGAGCGCGGTCTGGGCGGCGCTGATCACGCTGGTGCGCGCCTTGTGGGTCTCCTCGTAGCGGATGACCACGCGGATGTCGTGCGGCTCGGTGAGCCCCTTGACGGCCTTGGCGGCATCCGTGGTGTTGAGCGAGTCGTACCCCTTGATGGGCAGCTCGTCGGCGGTCACGTCGCCGAGCTCCTCGCGGGCCTCGCGGGCCACCTCGGCGGCGTCCTTGTTGCCCTCGCGCTGGGCGATCCGCTCGGCGCGGCGCAGCGAGGCGGCGCGGCCGACGGTGAGGGTCTCGCGGACGGCGCCGGTGAGGGCGGCGGCGCGGTCGGCCACGGAGCCGAGGCGCTCGGTGGTCTCCTCGCCGGCGTGCTGCACGGTGTCCACGGCGTTGTTCACGGTGTTGGCCAGGAAGCGCACCGGGGCGTTGACCGCGCGAGCCGCCGCACCGGCGACGCGCTGGACCGGGGTCGGCACCAGGGCGGCGGGGCCACCGAGGGCCTCCTCGGCCAGAACCACGGTCAGCCACTCGACGGTCGCCTTGTGGGCGTCGATCAGCTTCTCGGCCAGACGCTGGGTCTTGGTCTCACCGGCGGCCTGCGCCAGGACCTTGACGTAGGTGGCGCGGTCGAGCAGCTGGTGCTCGAGCTGGAGGTCGGTCAGCAGGGCCTCCTCCAGCGGAGCGGCCTGCTCGAAGGTGGCCTTGAGGACGGCGGAGAGCCGGCCGATGGCCGGGGTCACGACGTCCGGGACGCCACCGAGGGTGCGCAACTGCTCGGTGATCTCGATCGAGCGTGCCGCGGCGTTGTCGGCGTTCTGCGTGAGCTCGCGACGGACGGCGTCGGTGCGAGCCTGGGTGATCCGCGTCCGTGCGACCTGCTCCTCGGTCTGCGTGAGCAGGACGAGGGCGCGCAGCTGGTTGATGATCTTGGTGTTGTCGGTCATGACGAAGAACAGCTCCAGAGATTGGGGATGACCTGACGGTCTTCTCCATGCCCCGGAACCCGCGAGTGCTAACTCCTGCAAGCAGATTGCTAGCAGTGAGCCTCGTCACCGAGCGGGGGAATGCGCGAGGGCGCCACCCCGGAGGAGTGGCGCCCTCGGGCGGCGGGGCTCAGCCGGCGGACGCCGACATCCGGGCCGGGACCACCGGGCGCCGCGGGGCGACCTCGAAGCGCAGGACCGGCTGGGTCATGTCGTCGGTCGTCTCGAAGGAGGGGCGCGGCGCCAACCGCACGCGACGGGGCGGCAGGGGCGACGGGGGCATGAGCTTGCCGCAGCCGATGCAGTAGCGGCCGCGCTGATGCTCGGCTCCGCAGTGCGCACAGTTCATGTCGACCTCCTCCGCACGCCCCGGGGCGGGGCGGACGAGGAGACCCTCGCAGCTCCGCGGCGCCGGCGGCAGACCGTCCTGGCTGGAGTGACGAGCCGTTATGCGACCGTAATGGAACCATATAGTCTCGATTGAGTGCTCACCGGCCGGCCCATCGGGGCGGGCGCTTCTCGAGGCGGGCGGCGATGCCCTCCTTGCGGTCCTCGCTGAGATAGGGGTTCGGCCCGACGTCGAGCCGCAGCCCCTGCCAGAGCGGCAGCTCCAGTGCCTTGACCGCGGTCTCCTTCATCCGCCGCACGGAGACGGGCGCGTTCGCGGCGATCCGGTCAGCGAGCTCCAGGGCGGTCGCCAACACGGCGTCGGGCTCGACCAGCCGGTTGACCAGCCCCCACCGCTGCGCCTCCTCGACGGTCAGCCGATCACCGGTGAAGAGCGCTTCGAGCGCGATTCCCATCGGGATGCGCTTCGGCAGCACGACGGAGCCGAAGTTGGCCCCCATGCCGATCGCGGCCTCGGGCAGCGCGAAGTGCACCGCGGGCGAGGCCACCCGGAGGTCGCAGGCCAGCGCCAGCTCGAACCCGCCGGCCACCGCCGGGCCGTTGAGCGCCGCGATCACCGGGACCGGGACCTCGGTGACCACCTCGAACACCGCCCGGACGGGCCGGTCCATGGGCGGCCGGAACCGCTCCCCCCGCTCGTCGGCGGCGCGGATCTCCTTGAGGTCGAACCCGGCACAGAACGCCGGCCCGGTACCGGTGACCACCACCGCGCGGACACCGTCCTCGGGCACCCGCAGCAGCTCCTCCACCAGGTCGGCCTGCAGCTCGGTGGAGAGCGCGTTGCGGCGGTCGGGCCGGTCCAGCGTGAGCACCCTGACGTGCTCCCGATCCTCGACCCCCAAGCCCGAATCGTGCCGTCGCGCGTTCTCCATGCCGAGCACCCTTCCCCGGTCGCCGCCGGGGAGGCAAACCGGTGCGGGCGCGGCCCATCGGCAGGACTGCCCGGGGCCGGAACCGGCCGGCGGCAGGAGAGCTGTGATCCGCGCCAACGATCAAGCTCTCCCGTCACATCCGCCCCACCCGTCGGGGATCATGGGCGGACCAGTCCGTCCGACCCGGTAGACAGGTGACATGGAGAGCACTGCCGACACTCCGCGCGGCGACGTCGTCGCGCCGGCGCCGACGGTCTCCATCGAGCTCACCTCCACCCCGGTCCTGAGCTACGCGCTGGCGCACAACCGCATCCCCGTCGTCTCCCGGCTGGCGCTGACCGGGCAGTCCTCCCTGCGCGGCGTCACGCTCCGCCTGTCCGTGCGCGACGCCGAGGGCCCGATCGCGCAGACGGTCGAGCTCCTGGCCGACATCGACGCCGGGCGCACCACCGTGCTCACCGACCTCGGCCTGGTCATGGACCCGGCGGCGATGCTGCACGTCGAGGAACAGCGCCCGGGCGTCGTCGACGTCGAGGCCTGGCTCGACGACACCCTCGTCGGCGAGGCCACCGCGCCGGTGCAGGTGCTCGCCGCCAACCAGTGGCTGGCCACTCCCCTGCCGCTGGCGCTGGAGATGCTCGCCGCGCACGTCATGCCCAACCACCCGGCCGTCACCGGGCTGGTCGCCGAGGCCTCAGCGCTGCTCGAGGAGCGGACCGGCAGCGGCGCGATGGTCGGCTACGCCGCCACCTCCGAGCGCGTGGACGAGGTGGTCCAGGCCCTGGCCGCCGCCCTGCAGCGCCGCGGGATCCGGCACTCCGAGCCCCCGGCCAGCTGGGCCGACCTCGGCCAGCAGGTCCGCTCCCCCGGCGACGTCCTCACCTGGCGGGTGGGCACCCCGCTGGACACCGTCGTCGTCCTCGCCGCGGCGTGCGAGCAGGCCGGCATCCGTCCGCTGCTGTGGCTGGCCGACGGTCACGCGTTCCTGGGGTACTGGCGGGAGGAGCGGAGCTCGGAGAGCGCCGCGACCACCGACGCCTCGGCGCTGGTGAACCTGGTCGACCTCGGCCTCGTCGGCCTCGTCGAGACCACGCTCCTGACGAGCTCGGCGGAACCGGTCGCCGACCTGCACACCCCCGCCTACCAGGGGTGGCTCACCGGCGAGCTCGACCGCATCGTCGGCGTCGCCGACGTGCACCGCGCCCGCCGGGACGGCATCGTGCCGCTGCCGGCCCGCGCGCGGACGCCCGAGGGCATCCTGCAGGTGGTCGAGTACCGGCCGGCCGAGCACAGCATCGCCGCGTTCCCGACAGGGACGACGGCCCAGCCCGGCACCCGCCCCGAGGCGCCGGCGCGGGTCCAGCAGTGGAAGAACGCGCTGCTGGACCTCAGCCTGCGCAACCGGCTGATCAACTACAGCGAGCGCTCCGGCCTGCACCTGACGCTGCCGCCGACCGCGCTGCCGATCCTCGACAACCTGGTGCAGGACGGCACGCCGGTCACGCTGCTGCCCGGCGACCAGCTGGCCGCGGTCCAGAAGGAGCGCGGGCTCACCGCCGCCGCGGACCTGCCGCCCGACCAGCTCACCGACCTCCTGGTCGAGCGGCGCGAGGTGCACGCCGACGTCACCTCCGGCGGCTACCTGCCCCGGCTGCGCAACCTCGCCTACCGCGCGAAGACGGTGCAGGAGGAGACCGGCGCGAACAACCTGTACCTGGCGCTGGGCTCGCTGGTGTGGGAGCTCGACGGCCGGCCGCTGCGCTCGCCACTGGTACTGGTGCCCGTCGTCCTCACCCCGGTCGGGCGCACCGGCTCCTACCGGCTGGCGCTGGACGAGTCCGGCTCCAGCACCCCGAACTACTGCCTGTTGGAGAAGCTCCGCCAGGTGCACGGGCTGGTCGTCCCGACCCTGGCGGAGTCGGCCGAGAGCACGGTGGACGTCGAGGGCGCCCTGGAGGCGCTGCGCGTCGGGCTGGTCGGCCACGGCCTGCCCTACCGGGTGGAGGCCACGGCGGACCTGGCGATCCTGCAGTTCGCCAAGTTCCGGCTCTGGAAGGACCTCGACGAGCACTGGGCCGACTTCGCCCAGAACCCGCTGGTGCACCACCTCGTGCACGAGCCCACCGAGCCCTTCGTCGACCCCGCCCGCGACACCGGCGCCTACGTCGACCTCGACTCCGTGGGCGCCGAGCTGCCCGTGCCCGCCGACGCCTCCCAGCTGCGGGCGATCGCCGAGGCAGGTGCCGGACGCACGTTCGTGCTGGAGGGCCCGCCCGGCACCGGCAAGTCCCAGACCATCACCAACGTGCTGACCCGGGCGATCGCCGACGGCAAGCGGGTGCTGTTCGTCGCCGAGAAGCGCGCGGCGCTCGACGTCGTCGCCCGCCGACTGGACGCGGTCGGCATGGGCATGTTCGCCCTCGACCTGCACGACAAGGGCAGCCGCGCCTCGATGGTGCGCGCCCAGATCCGGCTGGCGATGGAGCACGCGATCGCCGTCGACTCCCAGGGCCTGGCCGCGGAGTCGGAGACCCTGCGGTCGACCCGCCGCCAGCTGGCCCGCTACGCCGACCGGCTGCACGAGGAGAACGCCGTCGGGCTGTCGCTGTACTCGGCGCGCACCGCCGAGCTGGCGGCCGGCACCGACGTCGAACCGCTGCCCATGCCGCTGCCGTTCGTCGCCAACGCGCCCACCGAGGTGCTGACGGCGGTGCGCCGGGCCCTGGCGCTGCTGCCCGACATCGCCGACCTCACCCGCCCCTCGCCCCGGCACCCGTGGGCGTTCGTCGACTCCCCCGAGGTCGACCTGCCCGCGGCCCGCGAGGCCACGAACGCGGTGGACGCGGCGCTGCGCGAGGTCGCCGGCATCGCCGAGCTCGGCGGCGTGATGCGGCACGCGCGCACCCCCGAGGACCTCGACGCGCTCTCCCACCTGCTGTCCGGGCCGCCGGTCGGCATCGGCGTCCTCGACGAGACGTTCAGCAGCCGCTGGACCACCGCGACCGGCGCGATCCTGGGCGAGGTCGCGGCGTTCACCGCGTTCCGCCACCCCGGGCTCGACGTCGCCACCCCCGAGGTGCTGGCGCTGCCGCTGGCCGACATCTACGTCCGCGCCCAGACGGCGGCGGCGTCGAGCTGGTGGGGCCGGCGGAAGCGGCTGACGGCGGTCCGCGACGAGATCGGGTCCTGCCTGCGGCCAGGTGCCAAGGTGCGCCCCAAGGACGTCCCGCTGCTGGTGGAGAACCTCTGGCGGGTGCAGACGGCGGTGCAGGGCATCGTCGCCCGCGTCGACTCGGTGCCCGGCCTCGCCGCACCCGCGGGCTGGAACCCCTTCACCGACCCCGGCCTGCTGGAGCGCGAGGTCAGCTGGCTGCGCCGTGCCGGCATCGCCGTCGACGGCCGGTCGGCCTTCCACGTCGCCCTGCGCAAGCTGATCGTCGCCGGCATGCCGTCCACCCCGTCGGCCGCCGCCGCGGTGGCCCGCCTGCGCGACGCCGTCGTCGACCTGCTGGAGCTGTGCGGCAGCTCCGCGGACCAGCTCGCGACCTGGGCCGGGGACGACGGCTTCGCGCTGCGCTGGTCGATGACCCGCCCCGAGCGCGGCGTGATCACACCGCCCGGGTCCGGCGGGGAGGGCACCGTGCTCATGTCGCTGCGCCGGTGGGTCTCCTTCCTCGACACCCTGGAGCCGCTGCGCTACGCGGGGCTGTTCGACGCCCGCCGGCTGCTGGTCACCGGTGAGATCGCCGCCGACGACGCCGTCCGCGCCCTCGACCGCGGCCTGGCCATCGCCTCGGTCGCCGAGCGGCTGGACGCCACCGGGCTGGACACCTTCGACGCCGAGGCGCACGAGCGGGCGATCGACCGGTTCACCGCGGCGTCCCACGCGGTGCGCGAGCACCTCACCGCTGCCCTGCCCGCGTCGGTACTCCGCTCCCGCCCCTTCGACGCCACCATGGGCACCGGCCAGGTCGGCGCCCTGCAGCGCGAGCTGGCCAAGCAGCGGCGCGGCCTGGGCGTGCGGCAGCTGCTCGCCCGCTACGGCGAGCTGATCACCGCCGTCATGCCGTGCGTGCTCGTGTCACCGGACTCGGTGGCCCGGTTCTTCCCGGCCGCCGCCGGCCAGTTCGACCTGGTGGTCTTCGACGAGGCCAGCCAGATCCGGGTGGCCGACGCCGTGGGTGCACTGGGCCGGGCCCGCGCCGCGGTGGTGGTCGGTGACTCCAAGCAGATGCCGCCGACGTCCTTCCTGGAGCCGACGACGACGTCCGCCGACGACTCGGTCGAGGTGGAGACCGCGGTCGAGGACGAGGAGTCGATCCTCAGCGAGTGCGTGCAGGCGCGGGTGCCGCGGCACTGGCTGTCGTGGCACTACCGCAGCCAGGACGAGTCGCTGATCGCCTTCTCCAACGCCCAGTACTACGAGAACCGGCTCTCCTCATTCCCGGCGCCCACCCACGGCCGGGCCTCGTCGGAGCCCGACGGTCGCGGCGTCTCGCTGGTCCGGGTTCCCGGCACCTTCCACCGTTCCGGGGCCGGCCGGCTGCTGCGCACCAACCCGGTCGAGGCCAAGGCGATCGTCGCGGAGATCCGCCGCCGGTTCGACGCGCTGCCCAAGTGGGACGGCATGACCGGGGTGCCCTCGATCGGCGTCGTCACCTTCAACGCCCAGCAGCGCTCCTACATCGAGGCGCTGCTGCGCGACGCCGACGACGACCGCCTGGCCGCGGCGCTGGACCGCTCCGACGGCGAGGGCCTGTTCGTCAAGAACCTGGAGAACGTCCAGGGCGACGAGCGGGACGTCATCTTCTTCTCCACCGGCTTCTCCCCCGACGCCTCGGGCAACCTGCCGCTGAACTTCGGCCCGCTGAACCGGATGGGCGGTGAGCGCCGGCTCAACGTCGCGATCACCCGCGCCCGCCGCCAGGTGGTCGTCTTCTCCTCCTTCGACCCCGAGCAGCTGCGGGCCGAGGAGACGTCGTCGGTGGGCATCAAGCACCTGCGCGCCTACCTCGACATGGCCGACCGGGGCACCGACGTGCTGCCGCGGTCGGCCCGGTCCGCCGCGGTCGTCGACCGGCACCGGGAGCAGATCGCGGCCGAACTACGGGGGCGTGGCCTGGTGGTGCGCACCGACGTCGGGCTCTCGGAGTTCCGGGTCGACCTGTCGGTCTCCCGGCCCGCAGATCCCGAGACGCCGCTGATGGCGGTGCTGCTCGACGGCCCCGCGTGGGCGCGCCGCGGCACCGTCGGCGACCGGGACGCCGTCCCCGTCGAGGTGCTCGGCGGGATGCTGCGCTGGCCGGTGGTCGAGCGCGTGTGGCTACCGACCTGGCTGGCCGACGCCTCCTCCGTGGTCGACCGGCTGGCGGCGGCCGTGGACGCCGCCCCGGTGGTCGCACGACCGGTGGCCGAGCCGGTGCAGCTGCCGACCGCCGCGGTCGAGTCGTTCAAGGGCGTGGCGGCGCTGCGCTCGGCGGTGACGGCGTCGGTGGCGGTGCCGGCCACTCCCCCGGCCCGTCCGGCAGCTCGGCCGGCCGCGCCGCGCACCCCCGCGAAGCCGGCCGCGCTGGAGGGCGAGACGCCCTTCGTGCCGTGGATCCCCAAGGCGGCCGGTGAGAAGACCGTGCTCGACGAGCTGCCCGCGTCGAAGCCGGCGCGCGCGGTGCGCCGGGTGCTGCAGGCCGGCGTCAGGGCCGAGGGGCCGATCCACGTCGACCGGCTGGCCAAGCTGACCGTCGGGGCGTTCGGGCTCAACCGGGTCACCGAGTCGCGCAAGCAGACGCTGCTCTCACTGCTGCCGCCGTCGGCCGTGGACGGCGACTACCTGTGGCCCGAGGGCATCGACCGGGCCTCCTGGTCCGGGTTCCGCCGCCAGGTGTCCAGCACGGACCGGCCGATCGACCACGTGGCACCGGAGGAGATCGCGAATGCGATGGTGGCGCTGTGCCGGGCCGCGGCGGGCATGCGCCGCGACGAGCTGCTGACGGCGACCGCCTCGGTGTTCGGCTACAAGCGGCGGGCGGCGTCGGTGACCCCGGTGCTCGAGAAGGCGCTGGCGTCCGCCCTGGACTGCGGACGGCTCACCGAACAGGGCTCGGGTCTGCTGACGGCCTGACGCGCCGCTTCAGCTTCTTCGCACATCGGTCGATCAGAACCATGACGACCTCGTCTACCTCGGGAGCGGAAACACAGTGCGCATCAGTTGCCGATCAGCGGTGCCTGCCACGGGCATGGAGATCGCGTCCGCGGTCCAGCAGCTGCTCGACCGGCGCGGCTCCATGGCGCACGCCCCGGTGAGCCTGACCATCCCCGACAACGTGGCCGTGGGCATCGCCGGCGGCTACGTGAGCGCCACCGAGTCCGGGCAGCTCATGGAGCGCTTCTTCCGCGGTGGCGACGTCGACAGCACCGAGATGCTCGAGGCCATCCGGTTCGAGCAGGGCTACGCCTCCCCCGAGGGGCACGCGGCGCTGTACTGCCTGTCGGGCTGGGTCGCCGCACAGGTGCACAAGGGCGGCGGCGCCTGACCCTCAGGTACGGGCGACCCCGAGCAGCGTGACGTCGTCGGTGCTCGGCGGGTTCAGCACGCCCAGCACGGCGTCCAGCAGCTGCTCCGGGTCGACCGGCCCCGTGCTGACGGCGCTCTGCAGCGCGTCCAGCCCTGGGGCGAGTCCGGCGGCGGACCGCTCCACCAGGCCGTCGCTGAACAGCAGCAGGCGGTCGTCGCCGGCCAGCGTCAGCCGGGTCTCGGTGTAGGAGGGCGCGTCCAGCATGCCGAGGGCGGGGCCGCGCCCTGCCATCACGTACTCGGCCCCGCCCGAACCGGCATGCAGCACCGGCAGGTGCCCGGCACTGGCGACCACGACGTCGCCGCTGTCGGGATCCAGCTCGGCCACCACGACCGTCGCCATCTCGCCCGGCAGCAGCGCGCCGATCACCTCGTTGAGGCCGTCCAGCGCCGCGGCCGGACCGGCGGCGCGCAGCAGATGGGCCCGCAGCGCGTGCCGCAGCTGGGCGGTCACCGCGGCAGCGGCGAGACCGTGGCCGGCGACGTCGCCCAGCACGATCGACACCCGACCGCTCGGCAGCGGCACCAGGTCGTACCAGTCACCGCCGACGACGTCCTCCTCGCTGGGCCGGTAGCGGGCGGCCAGCGCGACGCCGGGAACCTTGGGCAGCTCCTCCAGCAGCAGGGTGCGCTGCAGGACGCCGGCCAGCCGGTTGTCCTCCGAGGCCCGGCTCAGCGTGGCGGCGGTGAGGTGCTCGGCGAGCGCGCGAGCCGCAGCCACCTCGTGCTCGCGCCAGGGCCGCGACGTCTCGCGGACCGTCTCGCTCCAGGCGTCGAACGACCGGCGCGGGCTCAGCCGCGGGCCGTCGTCGGTCTGCGCCGTCTTCGACTGGTAGGGGTTCCCGCCCCAGGTGACCTCGCGCAGCGTCTCCGGCCGGAACCAGGCGAGGAAGTCCTCGGCACCGAGGGGGACGGCGAGCACGCCGCTGGCCGTCTCCGCGAGGTCGGAGACCCCGGGGACGACGGTGGAGGCAGCGTCGGTCGCGCCGATGCCGGCGTCCAGCAGGTCGCGCACGAGCGGAGCCACCCGCTCGGCGGGCGGCGTGCTGCCGAGCAGCCGCAGCTGACCGTCGAGGCGGACGGCGGCACCGGCGGCGGGCAGCAGGTCCAAGACGGTCAGGTCCCGCTCGGTGAGCGCCGCACCGAGGGCGCGCGGGGTGCGCCCGACGGCGGAGGTCAGCTCGGCGGTGCGGCGGGCCACCTCGACCACGCCGTCGGTCTCGCCCGCGGCCACCTTGGTGTGCAGCAGCAGCGAGGCGGTGCGGCCCAGGAATTCGGCGGCCGCGCGGTCGGGGTAGGACGGCCGGTGCGGACCGGCGTAGTGGTGGCAGGAGATGAGGCCCCACAGCTTTCCCCGGTCGAGAAGCGACACCGACATCGACGAGACCACGCCCATGTTGGCCAGGTACTCCAGGTGCACCGGCGAGACGCTGCGCAACATCGAGCCGGAGAGGTCCAGCGGCCGGCCGGTCAGCGGGTTGCCCGGCGGGTCGAGCGGTACCCGGGAGTAGCCGGCGTCGGGGATGATCCGCATCCAGTTGGTCGTGTACAGGGCGCGGGCCTGGGCGGGGATGTCACTGGCCGGGTAGCGCAGTCCGAGGAAGGGCTCGAGGTCCTCGCGCCGGTCCTCGGCGATCACCTCGCCGTTCCACCCCTCGTCGAAGCGGTAGACCATCACCCGGTCGAAACCGGTGAGGGTGCGCACGTCGCGGGCGAGCACCTCGCCGAGCTCGTCGAGCGTGGCGCTCGCGGAGAGGCGCTGCAGCACGTTCGGCAGCCGTCGGTGCCAGGCGGCACCGGCCTGCTCGGCACCGGCGACCGGCTCCCACTCGGTGATCAGCAGCCCGTCGGCGCGGTGCAGGACGACGTCGACGTCGGCCCCGGCCACCCGGACGCGGAGCGGGTTGACCTCCGTGAGGTCACCGGCGAGCGCCTCGCGCAGGCGGGCGGCGTCGTCATCGGCCAGGTACTGGTCCAGGGTCCCGCCGGTCCGGCCGAGCACCGCTTCCGCGTTGGCCGAGGCGACGACGACGGCGAGGTCGGGCTCGGTGACCGCCAGCAGCACGCCGTGGGGCTGGACGGCGCCGGGAACGGCGATGGGCTCGTCGGCGCAGCGGAGCAGCGCGTCCTCGTCGACGTGGGGGGCGATCACGCCGCGACGTTACGTGCCGGCGTCCTTGCGGGCGACGGCCGTGCCGATCTCCGAGACCGCGGCGACCACGGGCACCGCGCTGCCCAGATCGAGCAGGTCGATGGGCAGACGCACCGGCCGGTTGCTGTGCGGCGCCAGGACGTGCAGCTCGACGCCGGACTCGCGTGCCCGGCGGGCCAGGCGCATGAGCGTGCGGGCACCGGAGGAGTCGAGGAACTTGGTGGGGCTCAGGTCGATGACGATGCCCTCCGGTGAGGACTGCATCAGCGCGGCGGCGGCGGTCTCCAGCTGCGCGGCTGTGGCCAGATCGAGCTCACCCCGTACGGTGAGGGCCGCGCGTCCGGCGACCGTCGTACGTCCGATGTCGAACAGCACCGTGTCGCCTCCCTCACCATCGCCGCCGCCGGTGGAACGAGCGTAGGCCACGCGAATCCGAGGAGGTGCGCCGCGGTGAACATCGAGTTCAGCGTGCGGCTGCCGACCGACGCGCAGAGCGTGCCCCTCATGCGGGGGCTGCTGCGGCAGGCGCTCGAGCACCTCGGAGTGGCCGAGTCCGGCATCGAGGAGATCGTGCTGGCGCTGACCGAGGCGTGCGCGAACGTCGTCGACCACGCCGGCGAGGCCGAGGAGTACCAGGTCGACGTCTCGATCACCGACGCGCTGTGCCGGATCAGCGTGCTCGACGAGGGCCAGGGCTTCGAGTTCGACCAGGCCTCGCACGGCTCGACCCGCTCACCGCTGGAGGACCGCGGCCGCGGCCTGATCCTCATGCAGGCGCTGGTGGACCGGTTGCAGTTCGTGCAGGCCGAGGACGGTCGGCACCGCGTGACGCTGGAGAAGCGGCTCTCGCCGCAGCCCCGCCTGCGCCTGCTCGCCGACTGACCCGCGTCCGGGGCCGGCGCGGCCGTCGTCGACGATGAGCACGTGACCGACGAGACCTTCTCCGCCGAGGTGGACGCGGCGGTGGCCCGGCTGGCCGGCGTCGCCGAGCGGACGCCGCTGCAGCGCAATGCCCGGCTGTCGGCGCTGACCGGTGCCGACGTGTGGGTCAAGCGCGAGGACCTGCAGGTGGGTCGCTCGTACAAGATCCGCGGCGCGTACAACACCATCAGCCGCCTGTCCCCCGCCGAGCGCTCGGCCGGGGTCGTCTGTGCCAGTGCCGGCAACCACGGGCAGGGTGTGGCCTACGCGTGCCGGGCACTGCAGGTGCACGGCCACGTGTTCGTGCCGGGGACGACGCCGCGTCAGAAGCGCGAGCGGATCGCGGCGCTCGGCGGCGACATGGTGCAGCTGGTGATCGTCGGCGACTCCTACGACGAGGCGGCGGCCGCCGCCGCAGCGCACGCGGCGGGCACCGGGGCGACGCTGGTCCCGGCGTTCGACGCGATGTCCACCGTGACCGGTCAGGCGACCGTGGCGGTAGAGGTCCTCGAGCAGCTCGGGTCCGCGCCGGACGTCGTCGTCCTGCCCGTCGGGGGAGGTGGGTTGCTGGCCGGGTGTGCGACCTGGCTGCGGGAGCACTCTCCCGGCACCCGGCTGGTCGGCGTGGAGCCCGCGGGTGCGGCGAACATGGCGGCGGCGCTGGCCGCCGGGGAGCCGGTGGACCTGCCGGAGATGGACACCTTCGTCGACGGCGCCGCGGTGCGCCGGGCCGGAGCGGTCACCTATCCCCTGGTGCGGGACTCCGGTGCCGAGCTCGTCGCCGTGCCCGAGGGGCAGATCTGCACGGAGATGCTGGACCTGTACCAGGCCGACGGGGTCATCGCCGAGCCCGCCGGAGCGCTGGCGACGGCCGCCCTGAGCGGGGGGCTGGTCACCGTGGAGCCCCGGCAGACGGTGGTGTGCGTGCTGTCGGGCGGCAACAACGACGTCAGCCGGTACGCCGAGGTGATCGAGCGCTCGCTGGTGCACCGCGGGCTGAAGCACTACTTCCTGGTCGAGTTCCCGCAGGAGCCGGGCGCGCTGCGGCGGTTCCTCGACGAGGTGCTCGGTCCGGACGACGACATCGTGCTGTTCGAGTACATCAAGCGGGACAACCGCGAGACCGGGGCGGCGCTCACCGGCATCGAGCTGGGCCGGGCCGAGGGCCTGCCGGAGCTGCTGGCCCGCATCGAGGCCAGCCCGCTGCGCATCCAGCACGTGGCCCCCGGCTCGACGGCCTACCGCTTCCTGGTTTGAGTCACCCGCCGAGGGCGTCGACCATGGCCATGACGGTGCGCATCTGCGGGCCCAGCTTGTTCGCGTAGTCGACGTCGCCCGGGCCGAGGTAGCCCCACCAGTCCCAGCAGCCCTTGGGGTTGACGATGGCCGGGCCTGGGTCGGGGCGGGCCTGCGGGTAGAGGACGACGAAGCGGTTGGTGTCGGCGTAGGCGTTCAGGCCGGAGTTGCGGGCGAAGGTGTCACCGATCTGCTCCGCCGTCTGCTGGCAGCCGTGCAGCGCGAGGACGACGGCGCACTCCGTGCCCCGGGCGCAGGAGTCGGGCACGTACACGTAGCCGGTGCTGCCCATGCCGACGGCCGGCCCGCCGGTGCGGGTGACGTCGCCGTTGCCCGGCTGCGGCGCCACGGCGTAGCGGTCCTGGTCGAAGGTGCGCAGCGTGCCGCGCGGCGTGCCGGGGTTCGGCGCCTTGACCGAACCGAACATCGTGGCCAGCGAGTCGGCCTGCGCGTCGTAGGGGGAGCAGTCGTTGAGGTACGGCGGCGAGGTCTCGCCGCAGGCGACCGGGCCGAGCGGGCTGATCCAGCCGTGCCCGGCGGCCAGCTGGTCGCGGTAGGCCAGCGGCACGCCGTAGTGGCGGTAATACGCGGCCAGGTCGTCGGCGACCGGCCGCACGACGGTCGGGTCGAGCGTGCCGTGGAAGAGGTAGGTGCGGCTGTCGGCCAGATTGGCCAGCGGGTCGATCTTCCCCTCGCGCTCGTACCGCTCGGTGGTCTCGTAGAGCACCGGCATGGGCCGCGGCGTGGTGGAGGCGGCGCAGGACTGCAGGGCGACGGCGACGTCGTTCATCGCGCACCAGTACGGGCCGGCGCTGAAGACCGCTGCTCCGGCGATGCGCTCGGAGAAGGCCACCTGCAGCTGGGTGGCCATGTAGCCGCCGGAGGAGATGCCCGCGACGTAGTTCTCGCCGATGTCCAGCCGCGGCAGCCCGCCGTCCCCGGGCGCCGTGGTCGGCGTCGCCGCAGCCGTCGTGGTGGAGCCGGCGAACGCGAGGAGGCAGGCGGTGAGGACGGCGGCGAGGCGCCGTCCGGCGGTCGGGCGCATCGGTTCTCCCGTAGGCGTCGTCGAGCACAGGTTGTCCGGCCCGGACGGGCTGTCGTGGTCAACGACGCACGCACTGGCGAGTCACGCTCCGACGGGCAGCAGCCGGTAAGGCCGGCCGCCGAAGTCCCGGCCCTGGCCGGGCCGCGGCACCGACGCCGCGGGCCCGGGCGGGAGCCGACGGGCTCAGACGCGGCCGGTGCCGCCGCGTCGGTCCTTGTTCTTGTTGGTGAAGCTGGCGATCGCACTCTTGATCCGGCGCTGGTTCTCCGGCTTGCGAGCCTCGTCCGCCACCTGCTTGGCCACACCGGCCTTGGTGAGCTTGCTGAGCAGTCCCATGCTCGCCTCCTCGTATCGGGTTCGCTCTCCCTGCCCGTTCCGGGCAGGGGCCATCCGCCGGCGAGCCGACCGTCACGCGACCGTCATGCCGGACGTGGTCAGGCCGGTCGGACGGCGTCGTCGTCCGTGTCGGCGCCGCTGCCGGTGTCGCGGGCCAGCAGGTACGTCGCAACCCCGAGGACGACCCCCGCCACGGCGGACAGCGCGACGATGACCGCCGTGTCGATTTCCCCGAGGACGGCGGTCAGCAGGTCGCGCGACCGCGACGTCGGGTCGGCGAGGACGACGCCGACGAAGACGGCCACGAGCACCCCCGCAGCGGCGGCGAGCAGCTGGGAGAGCCGGCCGGTGAAACCGTGCCGCAGCCCACCGACCGGGCGGCCTTGACGATCCGCCCGGCGCGGAGGATGCGCAGGGCGCCGACGGTGCGCGCCAGCCGCAGCACCTGCACCGGGCCGAGCGCGAGCACCACGGCGACGACCACACCACGGTCAGGACGATCAGGCCGAGGTGCCCGCGGATCCAGGCGCGCTTGTTCTCGACGACGACGAGCAGGATGACCGTCTCGGCGACGAGCACGGCGCCGCTGACGATGTCGATGACGTGCCCGGCCGTGCCCAACGCCCCTTCGGCGACGGTGAGGAACATCGCCGGGATGGATGCGAGCGCGGCGACGAGGACGGGCAGGGCGAGCCGCTCCTGCCAGCACTCCTCCCTGGTCTTCACCGCGGTCAACGTAATCCCGGCCCGGGACGAGCACCCCTCGCGGACCGGCTGGCCCGCCGCGACAGCCGGTGCCGGGACCCGGGTGCCGAGACCCCGGTGCCGACTGTCGCCCTGCCTGAGGGTCAGCCGGTCGGGCCCGTGGCGTCGGGCCCGCCGGCGGCCTTGCTGTCCGCACCGCTCTCGGGGACGCGGGTGACGTCGTCGGACATCCCGCCGCCCTGCGCCGCGCGGGGCGTCGTCTCGGGAGCCGCGGTGACCTCACCGGGCTCGGAGGTCTCGCCGGGCAGGGTGTCGGGATCGTCGGGGCGCTCGTTGGCGCCGCCGTAGGGTCGGTTGGCCTGGGTCATGGCAGTCCTCCTCGCGGGTCCGTGGACCCGGGTTGTAGCCGCGAGAGCCGGGTCGAACCGTCCTGTCAGGCGAGCACCCGGATCGGGCTGCCCGCGACGAACGCGGCGACGTCCTCGACCGCCTCCCCGTAGAACACCTCGTACGTGCCGCGGGTGACGTAGCCCAGGTGCGGGGTGAGCACCGTGCGCGGCGCCGTCCGCAGCGGGTGGTCGGCCGGAAGCGGCTCCTCGTCGTAGACGTCGAGGGCAGCTCCGGCGATGCGGTCCTCGGTCAGGGCGTCGATCAGCGGCTGCTGCCGGACGATCGGTCCTCGGCTCGTGTTGACCAGCACCGCGGTGTGCTTCATGAGCGCGAGGTCGTCGGCGCCGATCAGACCACGCGTCCGCTCGGACAGCAGCAGGTGGATGGTGACGACGTCGGCGGTGGCGAACAGCTCCTCGCGCTCGACCCGCCGCACACCGACCTCGGCGGCGCGCTCGTCGGTGAGGTTCTGGCTCCAGGCGACGACGTCCATCCCGAACGCCTGGCCGATCGTCGCCACCCTGCTGCCGAGCCGGCCGAGCCCGACGACGCCGAGCCGCGCACCGGCGAGGTCCGTGCCGATGGTCTGCTGCCATCCACCGGCTCGCATGCCGGCGTCCTCGCGCGGGATGTGCCGGACCGCCGCGAGGATCAGTCCCCAGGTCAGCTCGACCGTGGCGGTCGCGCCGGAGCCGGTGCCGCAGACGGTGATGCCGCACTCCGCGGCGGCCTCGGTGTCGATGGACTTGTTCCGCATGCCGGTGGTGACCAGCAGCTTCAGGTTCGGCAGCCGCTGCAGCAGGCCGCGCCGGAACTCGGTGCGCTCCCGCATGGCGACGACGACGTCGAACTCCAGCAGCGCGGCGGCGACGGCGTCCTCGTCGCCCAGGTGCTGGGAGAACTCGACGACGTCGACCTCGCCGGGCACCTGCGACCAGTCGCAGAAGTCGGCGGCGACGGACTGGTAGTCGTCGAGGACGGCGATGCGGATCATGCGCAGGTCCTACCCGACGGTGACCGATCCCGTGCGGTTGGGGACGAGCTCCACCCAGGTGTTCCCGGGCGCGAGCAGGATCGGGGCGCCGTGGGCATCGGTGAGGACGACGCGGTCGCTCTCCGACGCCTTGGTCCAGTTCGCCTGCAGCGTGCGTCCGCCGCTGGCGACGAGCGCCTGCCCGCCTCCCACCATGTCGGTCTCCGGCACGGGGTTGCCGGCGGGGTCGGTGTAGCGGGTGTCGACCACGTCCACGCGGAGGACGACGACGTTCGTCGCGCTGAGCTGCTGGCCGTCGGCCTGGACGGCCGGCGCGTTGCCCTCGAAGCGCAGCCAGGCCTGCTTCGCGGGGTTCCAGCCCCACGTCGGCGTGCTCACCCCCGACAGCTTCAGCCTGAGGACGGAGGCCGGCGTGCCGGTGCCGAGGGCACTGGGCTGGTCGGCTGCGCTGGCCATGCGGAACTGCTCGATCGGGTCGGCCACGTGCGTGGCGTCGGCCTGGGCGAGGAAGTCGGCCGGGTTCGCGTAGAGGTTGTGCGGGGCGTAGCGGGTGGGGATCCGGTAGAAGCCACCGTCGCCGGCGTCGGGGCTGACCACCTGCAGTCCGGCGTCGGACACGGCGGCGACGAACGGCGGCTGCCCGCCGGCGAAGGCGAGGAGGCCACGCAGCGGGGCGGCGATGGGGGCGTCCATGGGGCGGACCGAGCGGATCGGGCCGATCTCCGGCGGCAGCGTGGAGTGGTAGACGGCGACGAAGCGGGTGATGCCACCCTCGACGACCTCCTCCCACACCATGTCGGCGGCGTCGAGCCCGGA
Organism: Blastococcus atacamensis; assembly: GCF_002938425.1. Lineage (GTDB taxonomy): Bacteria > Actinomycetota > Actinomycetes > Mycobacteriales > Geodermatophilaceae > Blastococcus > Blastococcus atacamensis. The sequence continues at coordinate 32,312 of NZ_POQU01000041.1, forward strand.
CTGCGGACGCGACTCGGGCGAGTTCTCGATCTTCACCGCGAGTGCGGGGCGCTCGACCGGATCGGTGGTCTCCACGCCGGTGAGCGGCCACGGGAAGGTCGGCGGCGGGCAGCCGCCGTTCGTCGCCGCCGTGTCCGACGCCGGACTGCAGGTGGTCAGCCATGGCCCTTATACCCACCTGACGATGCCGACGACAAGGACAGTTAACACAGCTGTGGGCA
>NZ_POQU01000042.1 GCF_002938425.1 Blastococcus atacamensis
GGTCGGCGCACCGGGCGGGCAGAGAGCCGGTCATCGGGGTGCTGGCCCTCCAGGGTGACGTGCGCGAGCACATCGCCGCGCTGCAGGCCGAAGGCGCGGAGGCCCGCCCGGTGCGCCGACCCGAGGAGCTCGCCGGTGTCGACGGGATCGTCGTCCCCGGCGGGGAGTCCACCACCATCGCCAACCTGGCCGCCCGGTTCGGGTTGCTGGAACCGCTGCGCGACGCCGTGCGCTCCGGGCTGCCCGCGTACGGCAGCTGCGCGGGGATGATCCTGCTCGCCGACCGGCTGCTCGACGCCTCGCCGGACCAGAAGACCCTGGGCGGGCTGGACGTCACCGTGCGGCGCAACGCCTTCGGCCGGCAGACGGACTCCTTCGAGTCGACCGTGCGGTTCGCCGGTGTCGACGGGCCGTCGCTGCACGCCGTCTTCATCCGGGCGCCGTGGGTCGAGGAGGCCGCCGAGGACGTGGAGGTGCTCGGCCGGGTCGAGGGCGGACCGGCCGACGGTAGGATCGTCGCGGTCCGCCAGCGCAACGTGGTGGCCACCAGCTTCCACCCGGAACTGACCGGGGACCGCCGGGTGCACGCGCTGTTCGTCGACATCGTGCGCCGTCACCTGGCCCAGCAGGCCGACGTCGGCACGGGAGGCCCGGCCGGGGACGAGAGGGGACAGTCGTGAGTGGCCACTCCAAGTGGGCGACGACGAAGCACAAGAAGGCCGGGATCGACGCCAAGCGCGGCAAGCTCTTCGCCAAGCTGATCAAGAACATCGAGGTCGCGGCGCGCACCGGCGGCGGCGACCCGAGCGGCAACCCGACGCTGTTCGACGCCATCCAGAAGGCCAAGAAGAGCTCGGTCCCCAACGACAACATCGACCGCGCCGTCAAGCGCGGTTCGGGCGCCGAGGCCGGTGGCGTCGACTACCAGGGCATCACCTACGAGGGCTACGCGGCCGCCGGGGTCGCGGTGCTCATCGAGTGCCTGACCGACAACAAGAACCGGTCGGCCATGGAGGTCCGCACCGCCATGAGCCGCAACGGCGGCTCGATGGCCGACCCCGGCTCGGTCTCCTACCTCTTCTCCCGCAAGGGCGTCGTCGTGGTGCCCGCCGCCGACGGGGTGGACGAGGACACCGTGCTCATGGCGGTCCTCGACGCCGGCGCCGAGGAGGTCCGTGACCTCGGCGACACCTTCGAGGTGCTGTGCGAGCCCGGCGACCTCATCGCCGTGCGCACCGCCCTGCAGGACGCCGGCATCGACTACGACTCCGCCGAGGCCGGTTTCCAGCCCAGCGTGCAGGTCGAGCTCGACGAGGACGGTGCGGCGAAGGTCTTCAAGCTGATCGACGCGCTCGAGGACCTCGACGACGTGCAGAACGTCTACGCCAACTACGACGTCTCCGACGAGGTCATGGAGAAGGTCACCGCCGACGCCTAGAAGGACCCCGGTGCCCCCCTCGACTCGCTCCGCTCGTCGTGGGGCCCTGCACCGGGGACCGTTCCAGCACGTCACCAGCGTGTCGCCGTGCGGCGTGCCCTTTCCCGGTTAGCCTCGGTCGAACAAGCGTTCGGCTGACGGGAGCGTGACCATGCGGGTGCTCGGCATCGACCCGGGCCTCACCCGGTGCGGGTGGGGGGTGGTCGACGGACGACCCGGCTCCCGACCGACGGCGATCGGGGTGGGCGTCGTCCGGACGATGCCGGAGCTCGACCTGGAGCTGCGGCTGCTGGAGCTGCACACGGCGGTGACCGCGCTGCTGCGCGAGCACCGGCCCGACGTCGTCGCCATCGAGCGCGTCTTCACCCAGAACAACAAGGGCACCGCCACCGGCACGGCGCAGGCCGCCGGGGTCGCGGCCCTGGCCGCGGCGCAGGCCGACCGGCCCGTCGCCTGGCACACGCCCAGCGAGGTCAAGGCGGCCATCTCGGGCAACGGCCGCGCGGACAAGGAGCAGGTCACCCTCATGGTCACCCGCGTGCTGGGGCTCGCCACCGCCCCGAAGCCCGCCGACGCCGCGGACGCCCTGGCGCTGGCCGTGTGCCATGCCTGGCGCGGTCCTGCGCAGCAGCGGCTGCGCAGCGCCGCCATCGCCGGCGGCATCGGCGCACCCGTCGTGCAGCGGACCCTGCCCCGCTGGCAGGGGGTGGCGGCCCGATGATCGCCTCGGTCAACGGCCGGGTGGCCGCGGTCGGCCCCGACGGTGCCGTCGTCGAGATCGGCGGCATCGGCCTCGCGGTGCAGTGCACGCCGGGCACCATCGCCCGGCTGCAGGTGGGGGAGTTCGCCCGCCTGGCCACGAGCCTGGTGGTGCGCGAGGACTCGCTCACCCTCTACGGCTTCGCCGACGACGACGAGCGGCAGCTGTTCGAGCTGCTGCAGACGGCCAACGGGGTCGGGCCGCGGCTGGCCCAGGCGATCCTCGCGATCCACCCGCCGCGGGAGGTCCGGCGCGCGGTCACGATGGCCGACCTCAAGGCGCTCATGCAGGTGCCCGGCATCGGGAAGAAGGGCGCCGAGCGGCTGGTGCTCGAGCTCCGTGACCGGCTGGGCTCCACGTCGGTCGACGCCTCGCTCGACGCACCGGTCCCGGCCGGGCTGCCGGCCGTCACCCCGGTCGCCCCGTGGCGGGACCAGCTGACCTCGGCGCTCGTGGGTCTGGGCTGGAGCCCGAAGGAGGCCGAGGGTGCGGTGGTCCAGCTCGCGCCCGTCGCCGACGAGCAGATCCTCGCCACCGGCGGGGTCGAGGTCGCCGTCCTGCTGCGGCAGGCGCTCCAGCTGCTGGGTAGGGCATGAGTGCCCCGTTCGACCGGTCGCTGACCGGCGAGCTGGCCGTCGGCGACGGCCAGGACTGGGCGGTCTCCCCGCAGGCCGGTGACGAGGAGCGGGTCGTCGAGTCGGCGCTGCGCCCGCACTCGCTGCACGACTTCATCGGCCAGCCGAAGGTCTCCCGCCAGCTGGCGCTGGTCCTGGAGGGCGCGAAGCGCCGCGGCCGCACGCCCGACCACGTGCTGCTCTCCGGTCCGCCCGGGCTGGGCAAGACCAGCCTCGCGCTGATCATCGGCTCGGAGCTGGGCACCTCGGTGAAGATCACCAGCGGCCCGGCGATCGAGCGCTCCGGCGACCTCGCGGCCATGCTGTCCAACCTCGCGCCCGGCGACGTGCTGTTCATCGACGAGATCCACCGCATCGCCCGGCCGGCCGAGGAACTGCTCTACATGGCGATGGAGGACTTCCGGGTCGACGTCGTCGTCGGCAAGGGGCCCGGGGCCACGGCCATCCCGCTGGAGATCAACCCGTTCACGCTCGTCGGGGCCACCACGCGCGCCGGCCTGCTGACCGGCCCGCTGCGCGACCGGTTCGGCTTCGTCGGCCAGATGGAGTTCTACGAGACCGCCGACCTGGAGCGGGTGCTGGCGCGCAGCGCCGACCTGCTGGGGGTCGAACTCACCGCGGAGGGGTCGACGGAGATCGCCGGCCGGTCGCGGGGCACACCGCGGATCGCCAACCGGCTGCTGCGCCGCGTCCGCGACTACGCGGAGGTGGAGGCCGACGGCCGGGTCACCCGCGAGGTGGCCGAGGCGGCGCTCGCGCTCTACGACGTCGACCACCTTGGGCTGGACCGCCTCGACCGCGCCGTGCTGGAGGCGCTGGTCGTGAAGTTCGGCGGCGGGCCGGTCGGCGTCGCGACGCTGGCGGTGGCGGTGGGGGAGGAGCCGCACACCGTCGAGGAGGTGTGCGAGCCGTTCCTGGTCCGGGCCGGTCTGCTGGCGCGCACGCCCCGAGGTCGGGTGGCCACCGAGGTGGCCTGGCAGCACCTCGGGCAGCCGCTACCCCGCGGTGGGGCCCCCCTCGGTCGGGTCACAGCAGACCCACAGGTTCCGGGGTCGTCGTCAGAAGCCCTGTTCGACGCCTAGACTCCCCGACGCTGGCGCGCAACTCGCAGGCCGGGCCGTGCGCGTCCCGTCTGGTCGCCGCGCGCGCCGGTGCCGACGTACCCGAGCGGATCCCTCCCGGACCGCACCGACCGCGGTCGACCGACGCGGTAGAGAGGCACACCTGTCGTGGAGCAGTTCTTCCCGTTCATCCTCCTGGCCGTCATGCTGGTGGTGCTCATCGTGCTGCCGGCGCGGCAGCGCAAGCGCATGCAGGAGCAGGCCGCCACGATGCAGGCCGCTCTGGAGATCGGCACGCCGGTCATGACCACCAGCGGCATCCACGGGACGATCGCCGGGCTCGGTGACACCACGGTCGACCTGGAGATCGCTCCCGGGGTCGTCGTGACCATCATCCGCCAGGCGATCCTCGAGGTGCGCCGTCCTGCCGAGCCGACGGCGGTGGCCGACGACCCGGCCCGCCCGGCCGACGGCACCGTCTGACCAGGAGAACACCGTGGCCAACCGTCCGGCCCCGGCGAGGGGCTACTTCGCCGCGCTGATCGCGATCATCGCGCTCATCTACGGCCTCGTCTTCTTCGTGGGCGACACCCGTACCCCGCAGCTCGGGCTCGACCTGCGCGGCGGCACGACCGTCACGCTGTCCGCCCGCACGCCGGACGGCCAGGCGCCGGCCCAGGAGGACCTGGAGCTCGCCCGCCGGATCATCGAGCAGCGGGTCAACGGTCTCGGCGTCGCCGAGGCCGAGGTGGTCACCGAGGGCGACTCGAACATCGTCATCTCGGTCCCGGGTGAGGATGGCGAGCAGGCGCGCGAGCTCGGCGCCACCGCCCAGCTGCGGTTCCGCCCGGTCCTGTCCGGGCCGGAGCCGGCGGCCCCGGCCGAGGAGCCGGCGGAGGGTGACGCGGCCACGCCGACCGATGCGGCTCCGCCGACCGACGGCGCCGAGACCGCCGACGGCAGCGCGGAGGGCGACGCCGCCGAGACCGGCGACGAGTCCGCCGCACCCGCCACCCCGACCGACACCGACGGTGCGGTCGAGGACCCGGCGCTGCCCGACCCGGACGCTCCCGCGGTGACGCTGGAGGAGGCCTCGGCGGCCTACGCGACGCTCACCTGCGACGCGGAGAACGTCACCGGCGAGACCTCGCGTCCGGGCGACCACGTGGCCGCGTGCACCGAGGACGGCACCGCGAAGTACCTGCTCGGCCCCACGATCATCGAGGGCACCGAGATCGACGACGCCGCCGCCGCGACCGATCCCTCCGACGGCAGCTGGATCGTCCTGCTGGACTTCAAGACCGGGGGACGCGAGACCTGGGCGGCCTACACCGCCGCGAACGTCGGCAAGAACGTCGCCTTCACCCTCGACGGCCGGGTCATCTCCGCACCCACCATCCAGGGCGCCATCAACGGGCAGACCACCATCACCGGGCAGTTCGACCAGGAGTCGGCGACGGAGCTGGCCAACCAGCTCAGGTACGGCGCCCTCCCGCTGACCTTCACCCAGGCCACGGCGCAGTCCATCTCGACCGAGCTGGGGGAGGAGCAGCTGCAGGCCGGCCTCATCGCCGGTGCCATCGGGATCGCGCTGGTCTTCTTGTACGCGCTCATCTACTACCGGCTGCTCGGCCTGGTGATGATCGCCAGCCTGCTGCTCTCGGCCGTCGTGGTCTACGGCTGCCTGGTGCTGCTGGGCCGGGAGATCGGCTTCACGCTGAGCCTGGCCGGGATCGCGGGGTTCATCGTCTCGATCGGCATCACCGCCGACTCGTTCGTCGTCTACTTCGAACGGCTCAAGGACGAGATCCGTGAGGGCCGCTCGCTGCGGTCGGCGGTGCCCCGCGCCTGGGTCCGGGCCCGGCGCACCATCCTCTCGGCGGACGCCGTCAGCTTCCTCGCCGCGGCGATCCTGTACCTGCTGGCGATCGGTGACGTGAAGGGCTTCGCGTTCACCCTCGGCATGTCCACCGTGCTGGACCTGATCGTCGTCTTCCTCTTCACCCACCCGCTCATGGCGGTGCTGTCGCGGATCAAGTCCTTCGGCAGCAACCGGTTCTCCGGGCTGGGCCAGGTGGAGCACACCCGCCGGTCCGCCCCGCCGGCCCGGGAGCGCGAGCTCGCCGGAGCCGGAGCCGGCACCGGCCGCACGGACAGGAGCACCTCATGACCCGCCCCACCGACCAGGTGCAGCCGACGCCGGACGACGTCCCGGTGGCGGCCGGCGAGGACGCCCTCGCCGACGCCGGGCTGCCCCAGGACCCGGGCGGCGACGCCGAGACGGCGGCGCCCGACGACGGTGGGCGCCGGCGGCGCGGCGGCCTCACCCGCCGCCTCTACAACGGCGAGGCCGGCCTCGACGTCGTCGGGCGCAGCCGGCTGATCTACAAGATCACCGCCGTGGTGCTGATCCTCTGCATCGCCTCGATGGTGTTCCGCGGCTTCAACTTCGGCATCGACTTCGCCGGCGGCAACAGCTTCCGGCTGCCGGGCACCGAGGCCCAGCTCGCCGACGCCCGCACGGCCGCCGAGGACGCCGGTGCCGAGGTGGCCAGCGCGCAGGTCGTCGGTGGCAACACGCTGCTGATCCGCACCGAGAGCCTGGACAACGACGGCGAGCGCGCGGTCGTCGAGGGCCTCGCCGATGCGGCGGGCGTGGCCCCGGACGAGGTGAGCCCCGAGTCGGTGAGCGCCGAGTGGGGCTCGGACATCACCGACCAGGCGCTGATCGCCCTGGCGGTGTTCCTCGTCGCGGTGATCCTCTTCCTGGCGGTGCGCTTCCAGCCCAAGATGGCCGTCGGCGCCATCGCCGCCCTGGTGCACGACATCGTGGTCACCGCGGGCGTCTACTCGCTGATCGGCTTCGAGGTGACGCCGTCGACGGTGGTCGGCTTCCTCACCATCCTGGGGTTCTCGCTCTACGACACCGTCGTCGTCTTCGACAAGGTCGACGAGAACGTCAAGGATCTCGAGCGCAGCGCCCGCATGACGTGGGGCGAGGCGGCGAACCTGGCGGTCAACCAGACGCTGATGCGCTCGATCAACACCTCGGTGATCGCGCTGCTGCCGGTGGCCGGCCTGCTGTTCGTGGGCGCCGGGCTGCTCGGCGTCGGCACGCTCAAGGACCTCGCGCTGGTGCTGTTCGTCGGCCTCGCCGCGGGCGCCTACTCGTCGATCTTCCTGGCGACGCCGATCGTGGCCGACCTCAAGGAGCGGGAGCCCGAGGTGCAGGCCCTCCGCCGGCGTGTGCAGGCGCGCCGCTCGTCGGCGGCCCGCACCGGGGGTGCACCGGCCGGACCGGTGGCCAGCGCCCGGCGCCGCCGCAGCGGTGGCGGTGTCGCGGTGGCGGAGCTGCCCGAGACCGTGGACGCCGACGTCGTCGTCGAGTCGCCGTCCTCGGTGCGACCGGAGCGCGGGCACGGTGCCACCGCCGCGCCGCGACCGGGGGCACGGCCGCAGCGTCCGGGCAAGCGCCGGCGGTGACCGACCAGCCGGTCCAGCCGCTCGACGAGCTCATCGCGAGCCTCACCGTCGACATCCAGGACTACCCGGAACCCGGGGTGCTGTTCCGGGACCTCACGCCGGTGTTCGCCGACGGTCCCGCGTTCCGCCGGGTCGTCGAGGGGCTGGCCGCGCCGGGGGACTCCGATCCGCGGGCGGCGGCGCTGGCCGGGTCCCGGGCGGGGGAGCGCGCCTTCGACGTCGTCGTGGGGGTGGAGGCGCGCGGCTTCCTGCTCGCCGCCGCGGTCGCGCTCGATGCGGGCGTCGGTGTGGTGCCGGTCCGCAAGGCGGGAAAGCTGCCGCGCGAGCGCATCGCGGCCGACTACGACCTCGAGTACGGAACCGCGACGCTGGAGCTGCACGCCGACTCGATCCGACCCGGACAGCGGGTGCTGGTCGTCGACGACGTGCTGGCCACCGGCGGCACGCTCGGCGCCGCCGTCTCGCTGGTGGAGCAGCTGGGCGGTGTCGTGAGTGCGGTGGCTGTCGTGGTGGAGCTGGCCGCCCTGAGCGGACGCGAGAAGCTGGTGCCGCACACGGTGCACTCGCTCTGGCTGACCTGACCGCCGGGCGCGGCCATGGGGCACGCCGTCCCGGTAGCATGGGGAAGGGTTCTTCCCTCCTCGAAACCTGTAGGAGCAGCCGTGGCCTCCGAAGTAGCCGCTGACGCGGCTCCCGCGCGGCCCGGCGCGGTGGAGACCGATGGGGAACCGCCCGTCCGGAGCCCGCTCCCCGAGCGCCCCGTCGTGCGCCGTCCCGACGACGTGGGCGCCGAGCCGGTCGACCCGGAGTCCGGTGCGCCCCGCCGCCGGGTGCGCGACCGCCTGGCCCGCCGTATCGTGGCCGGGCAGCGCAGCGCGCTGGTGCGGCCGGTGCTCGAGCCGCTGGCGGCGCTGCACCGGCAGAGCCATCCGAAGGCCGATCTCGGCCTCCTGCAGCGGGCCTACGACGTGGCCGAGGCGGCGCACAGCAACCAGAAACGCAAGAGCGGCGACCCCTACATCACCCATCCGCTCGCCGTGGCCACCATCCTGGCCGGGCTCGGGATGGACACGACGACGCTGATCGCGGCCCTGCTGCACGACACCGTCGAGGACACCGGCGTCACGCTGGAGACGATCACCACCGACTTCGGCTCGGAGGTCGCGCACCTCGTCGACGGCGTCACCAAGATCGACCGGGTCAAGCTGGGCGACGCCGCCCAGGCCGAGACGATCCGCAAGATGATCGTGGCGATGGCCCGGGACCCGCGGGTGCTCGTGATCAAGCTGGCCGACCGGCTGCACAACATGCGCACGCTGCGCTTCCTCCCGCCCGAGAAGCAGGAGAAGAAGGCGCGCGAGACGCTGGAGATCCTCGCCCCGCTGGCCCACCGGCTGGGCATGAACACCATCAAGTGGGAGCTCGAGGACCTCGCGTTCGCCACGCTGTACCCCAAGCGTTACGACGAGATCGTCCGCCTGGTCGCCGAGCGGGCGCCGTCCCGGGACACCTACCTGGCCGAGGTGACGTCGTCGGTCAGCGAGCAGCTCAAGGCCGCGAAGATCGAGGCCGTCGTCACCGGCCGGCCCAAGCACTACTACTCGATCTACCAGAAGATGATCGTGCGCGGCCGCGACTTCACCGACATCTGGGACCTCGTCGGGATCCGCATCCTGGTCGACTCGGTGCGCGACTGCTACGCCGCGCTGGGCATCATGCACGCCCACTGGCAGCCGGTCCCCGGCCGCTTCAAGGACTTCGTGGCCATGCCGAAGTTCAACATGTACCAGTCGCTGCACACGACGGTCATCGGCCCGCACGGCAAGCCCGTGGAGCTGCAGATCCGCACGCACGACATGCACCGCACCGCCGACTTCGGCATCGCGGCGCACTGGAAGTACAAGGAGAAGGCCCGCGCCGGCGGCAAGCCCAGCGCCGGTGAGTTCGGCGCTCCGGCCAAGCCCGGCACGCCCGACGACATGCTGTGGCTGCGCCAGCTGCTGGACTGGCAGCGCGAGGCGCAGGAGCCCGGCGAGTTCCTGGAGACCCTGCGGTACGACCTCGGGCCGCAGGAGGTCTTCGTCTTCACGCCGAAGGGCGACGTCGTCAGCCTGCCCGGCGAGTCGACGCCGGTGGACTTCGCGTTCGCGGTGCACACCGAGGTCGGCTACCGGACCATCGGCGCCCGGGTGAACGGCTCCCTGGTGTCGCTGGACAGCAAGCTCACCAACGGCGACGTCGTGGAGATCTTCACCTCCAAGTCGCCGACGGCCGGCCCGTCGAAGGACTGGCTGTCGTTCGTCGGCTCGTCCCGGGCCCGCACCAAGATCCGCCAGTGGTTCACCAAGGAGCGCCGCGAGGACGCCGTCGAGGCCGGCAAGGAGGCCCTGACCCGCGCCATGCGCAAGGCGGGCCTGCCGCTGCAGCGGCTGCTCGGTGGCGAGGCGCTGTCGACGCTGGCGAAGGACCTGCGCTTCGCCGACGTCACCGCGCTGTACGCGGCGGTGGGGGAAAACCAGGTGTCGGCCGCGTCGGTGGTCGAGAAGCTCATGGTGGCGCTCGGCGGCAGCGAGGGCGCCACCGAGGACATCGCCGAGACCGCGATCCCGACCCGCCGGCCCACGCCGCGGCGCAGCGCCAGCGGGGACCCGGGCGTCGTCGTCCACGGGATGACCGACGTGTGGGCCAAGCTGGCCAAGTGCTGCACGCCGGTGCCCGGTGACGCCATCCTCGGGTTCGTCACCCGGGGCGGCGGGGTCAGCGTGCACCGCACCGACTGCACCAACGCCGGGGATCTGCGGAGCAAGCCCGAGCGGCTGGTCGAGGTCGAGTGGGGCAACCAGCCGGGCGCGATGTTCCTCGTGGCGATCCAGGTCGAGGCGCTGGACCGGCACCGGCTGCTCTCCGACGTGACCAAGGCGCTGGCCGACGAGCGGGTGAACATCCTGTCGGCGTCGGTGCAGACGAGCCGCGACCGCGTGGCGATCAGCCGGTTCACCTTCGAGCTGGCCGACCCCGCGCACCTCGGCGCGGTGCTGCAGACGGTGCGCAACGTCGACGGCGTCTTCGACGTGGAGCGCGTCACCGCCTAGCCCGCCTCCCGATGACGAGAGCGCCGGTACCCACAGGGGTACCGGCGCTCTCGTCGTTCGAGCGGTGGGGTCAGACGACGGACATGTCGGTGATCGTCACCGGGATGTTCGGTGGGCCGTCGCCGGGACCCTCCGCGCCCTGCACGCCGCCGGCCGCGACCTTGTCGAGAACGGCGAGCCCGGCCTCGTCGATGGTCCCGACCACCGTGTACTCCGGGGGCAGGGTGACGTCGGTGAAGCAGAGGAAGAACTGGCCGCCGGTGGTGTTCGGCGCGCTGGTCTTCGCCATCGCGATCGTGCCGCGCGGGTAGGTCGTCTCCGGCGTGACCTCTTCGGCGTACTTGTAGGTCGGCCCGCCGGAGCCGGTGCCCGTCGGGTCGCCGCACTGCAGGAGGCCGAAGGACTCCGCGGTGCTCAGCCGGTGGCAGGGCGTGTTGTCGTAGAAGTCCGCCTGCGTGAGGTGCACGAAGCTGGCCGCCGCGCACGGGGCCTTGGCGCGGTCCAGGGTCAGGGTGAGGTCGCCCTGGTCGGTGGCCATGCGCAGGGTGGCGGTGCCCTGCGTCGGCGTCGCCTCGGGGGTGGCCGGGGTGCCGACGTCGGCGAGGTTCGGGTTGCCGCTCTCGTCGGGCAGGTACTCGCAGCTCACCGTGCCGTCGGGGTTGGTGGTGCGCGCCGCGGACGACGTGGCGACCGGCTTCGACGGGTCGGCGGCCTGGTTCTCGTCGTCGTCGCCACTGAAGACGCCGGTGATCAGCAGCGCGGCGCCGACGACCACGACGACGGCGAGCGCGGTCAGCAGGATGCCCAGGTTGCGACGGCGCTTCTTGGCGAGCTCTGCGCGGCGCTCCAGCTGACGCTGCAGGTGGCGCTGCGCGGCTTCCCGCCGCTGCTTGTTCGTGGGCACGGGTGCGAACTCCTCGGGCATGCGTGGTGCGGAGGGTGCGGCCGGCGAGCGGCCGTCGAGCGCGGTTCGGGCTCGGAGTCTAGGCGGCGCCCCTGGGCGCTCCCTGGCAGCACCAGGGAGCCCCGGCGCACCCGCGTAACCTGCACGGGTGCTCATCCGCTCCTTCCCCGCCGGCGCGTTCGGCACCAACTGCTACGCCGTCGCCTCCGGGCCCGGGCAGGAGTGCGTCGTCGTCGACCCCGGCATGGACGCGGTCGAGCCCCTGGCCCGCATGCTGGCCGACGACGGGCTCAAGCCGGTCGCGGTCGTCCTCACCCACGGGCACCTGGACCACACGTTCTCCGTGCTCCCCGTGTGCGACGGCTACGACATCCCCGCCTACCTGCACCCGCTGGACTCCGGGATGCTGTCGGACCCGGCCCGCTGGCACGGTCCGCAGCTCGCCCCGCTGATCAGCGGCGTCGCGCTGCCCGACCCGACCGACGTGCTGCCGCTGGACGACGGCGCCGTCCTGTCGCTGGCCGGGGTGGACCTGACCGTGCGGCACGCCCCCGGGCACACCCGCGGGTCGGTGATGTTCAGCGTCGACCTGGGCGAGGCGCCCGGGCTGCTGGCCGGCGACGTCCTCTTCGCCGGATCGGTGGGCCGCGTCGACCTCCCGGGCGGCTCGTGGGACGACATGCTCCGCTCGCTGCGCGACGTCGTCCTGCCGCTGGACGACGAGACGGTCGTGCTGCCCGGCCACGGCCCGGCGACGACGATCGGCCGCGAGCGCGCGAGCAATCCCTACCTGGCCGAGGCCACCTCCGCACCGAAGGGACGAGGTCTCTAGATGGCCGGCATGACCGCCCCCAAGGGCACGTTCGACACGCTGCCGCCGGACTCCGCGCGGTTCCTCGCCGTCCGCGACACCCTCACCGCGCCGCTGCGGCGGGCGGGCTACGGCTACGTCGAGACGCCGGTGTTCGAGGAGACCGCCGTCTTCTCCCGCGGCGTCGGTGAGTCCACCGACGTCGTCACCAAGGAGATGTACACCTTCTCCGACCGGGGCGGTCGCTCGCTGACCCTCCGTCCCGAGCTCACCGCCGGGCTGATGCGGGCCTTCATCGAGCACCGCCTGCACGACGGCGCGCTGCCGGTGAAGCTGTGGACCGTCGGCTCGGCGTTCCGCTACGAGCGCCCGCAGGCCGGTCGGTACCGCCACTTCACCCAGGTGGACATGGAGGCCCTCGGCACCGACGACCCGGCGCTGGACGCCGAGGTCGTGGCCCTGGGCGTGCAGGGCTTCCGCGACCTGGGGCTGACCGACTTCGAGCTGCTGCTCACCTCGCTCGGCGACAGCACCTGCCGGCCGCAGTACCGCGAGCTGCTCGTCGCCTACCTGGACAAGCTGGACCTCGACGAGGAGACCCGCCGGCGCGCGGCGATCAACCCGCTGCGGGTGCTGGACGACAAGCGGCCCGAGGTGCAGGCGCAGCTCGGCGACGCCCCGCTGATGGTCGACCACCTCTCGGACTCCACCAAGGCGCACTACGACGCCGTCCGCCAGCACCTGACCGACCTCGGGGTGACCTGGACCGAGGCGCCGAAGCTGGTCCGGGGCCTGGACTACTACACGAAGACGACCTTCGAGTTCGTGCACAGGGGCCTGGGCGCGCAGTCGGCGATCGGCGGCGGCGGGCGCTACGACGGGCTGTCGGCGGCGCTCGGCGGGCCGGATCTGTCGGGGATCGGCTACGCCGTCGGCGTCGACCGGACGCTGCTGGCCGTGCAGGCCGAGGGGCTCGACATCGGGGCGACCGCCGGCGTGCAGGCGTTCGTGGTGCCGCTGGGCGCCGAGGCCAAGCGGCTGGCCGTCCGGCTGGTCGGGCAGCTGCGCTCGGCCGGCGTCGCGGCCGACACCGTGTACGGCGACCGCGGGCTCAAGGGCGCGATGAAGGCGGCAGACCGGTCGGGGGCCTCGCATGTCGTCGTCATCGGGGAGCGGGACCTGGCCGAGGGCGTGGGACAGCTCAAGGATCTGCGCACCGGCGAGCAGGTGGCCGTCCCCGTGGGTGAGCTGTTCGACCGGCTGCGTGCGAGTGTGGAGAGGTGACTTCCTCGATGGAGCAGCGGCCGCTGGGGCGGACCGGGGCAGACGTCAGCGTGATCGGCCTGGGCACCTGGCAGCTGGGCGGTGACTGGGGCGACGTGTCCGAGGACGACGCCGCCGACGTCCTCGACGCCGCCCTCGACGCCGGGGTGACCCTGCTCGACACCGCCGACGTCTACGGCGACGGCCGGTCGGAGGAGCGGATCCGCAAGGCCCTCGCGCCGCGCTCGGACCGGCCCTTCGTCGCGACCAAGGCCGGCCGCCGCGCCGACCCGTTCGAGGCCGAGCAGTACACGCCCGAGAACCTGCGCGCCTGGATCGACCGGTCCCGCCGCAACCTCGGCGTCGACACCCTGGACCTGGTCCAGTTGCACTGCCCCCCGCCCGCGGTCTACTCCGACGAGCGCGTGTACGACGCCCTGGACTCGTTCGTGGCCGACGGCGCCATCGCCGCCTACGGCGTCTCGGTGGAGACGGTGCAGGAGGGGCTGACCGCGCTGCAGCACGAGGGCGTCGCCACCATCCAGGTCATCCTCAACATCTTCCGGCGCAAGCCGCTCGAGGAGCTGCTGCCCGCCGCCCAGCGCGCCGGCGTCGGCATCCTCGCCCGGGTGCCCCTGGCCAGCGGCCTGCTGACCGGCAAGTACGACGAGTCGACGACGTTCCCCGCCGACGACCACCGGAACTTCAACCGCAACGGTGAGGCCTTCGACGTCGGTGAGACGTTCGCCGGCGTGCCGTTCGAGGTCGGCGTCGCGGCCGCCCGCGAGGTGGCCGTCATCGCCGGCGACGCCGTGCCGACCGCGGCCTTCGCGCTGCGCTGGGTCATCGACCAGCCCGGCGTCACCACCGTCATCCCCGGCGCCCGCACCGTCACGCAGGTGCGCGGCAACGTTGCCGCCGCCTCGATGGCGCCGCTGTCGGACTCCCAGCTCTCCGATCTCGAGCGGCTGTACGACGAGCGCATCCGCGCGCACGTGCACGACCGCTGGTAACCACCTCCACCCGAAAGGCACCTCAGTGCTCCGCACCCACGACGCCGGCGCGCTCCGCGCGTCCGACGCCGGTACCACCGTCACCCTCGCCGGCTGGGTCGCCCGCCGCCGCGACCACGGCGGCGTGGTCTTCCTCGACCTCCGCGACGCCTCCGGGTACGTGCAGGTCGTCGTCCGCGAGGAGGAGGCCCACCACCTCCGCAACGAGTACTGCGTGCTCGTCACCGGTGAGGTGCGCCGCCGTCCGGAGGGCAACGAGAACCCGGAGCTGCCGACCGGCGAGATCGAGGTCGCGACGTCGGAGCTGCGGGTCCTGTCGTCGTCGGCCCCGCTGCCGTTCCCGATCGAGACCGACCAGGCGGCGTCCGACGACGTCCGCTACAAGTACCGCTACCTCGACCTGCGCCGGCAGGGCCCGGCCCGCGTGATCCGGCTGCGGTCGGAGATCAGCCGGATCGCCCGCGGCGTCATGGCCGGCCACGGCTTCACCGAGGTGGAGACTCCGTCGCTGACCCGCTCGACCCCCGAGGGCGCCCGCGACTTCCTGGTGCCGGTCCGCCTGCAGCAGGGCAAGTGGTACGCGCTGCCCCAGTCGCCGCAGCTGTTCAAGCAGCTGCTGATGATCGGTGGCCTCGAGCGGTACTACCAGATCGCGCGCTGCTTCCGGGACGAGGACTTCCGCGCCGACCGGCAGCCGGAGTTCACCCAGCTCGACTTCGAGATGAGCTTCGTCGAGCGCGACGACGTGCTCGCCATCGCCGAGGACGTCGTCCGCTCGCTGTGGCGCGAGCTGGCGGGCTACGAGGTGCCCGAGATCCCGCGGATGACCTACCGCGAGGCGATGGACCGCTTCGGCTCCGACAAGCCCGACCTGCGCTTCGGCATCGAGCTGACCGAGCTGACCTCCTACTTCGCCGGGACGCCGTTCCGCGTCTTCCAGTCGCCCTACGTCGGCGCCGTCGTCATGCCCGGTGGCGGCTCGCAGCCGCGGCGGGCGTTCGACGCCTGGCAGGACTGGGCGAAGTCGCGCGGCGCCAGGGGCCTGGCCTACGTGACCATCGCCGAGGACGGCACCCTCGGCGGTCCGGTCGCCAAGAACATCTCCGACGCCGAGCGCGAGGGCCTGGTCGAGGCCGTCGGCGCGAAGCCGGGCGACTGCGTCTTCTTCGCCGCCGGCCAGCGCCGCTCCTCGCAGGAGCTGCTCGGCGCGGCCCGCAACGAGATCGCCAAGCGGCTCGAGCTCATCGAACCCGGCTCGTGGTCGTTCCTGTTCGTCGTCGACTTCCCGATGTTCGAGGAGACCGAGGACGGCGACTGGACCTTCATGCACCACCCGTTCACCTCGCCCACGCCCGAATGGCGCGACCGGTTCGCCGAGGACAAGGGCGCGGCGCTGTCCGACGCCTACGACATGGTGATCAACGGCAACGAGGTCATGAGCGGCTCGGTGCGTATCCACGACGCCGACCTGCAGGAGCGGGTGTTCGAGACCCTCGGCATGTCCCGCGAGGAGGCCCGCGAGCGCTTCGGCTTCTTCCTCGAGGCCTTCGCCTACGGCCCGCCGCCGCACGCCGGCGCCGCCCTGGGCTGGGACCGCCTGTCCGCGCTGCTGTCGGGGGTCGACTCGATCCGCGAGGTCATCGCCTTCCCGAAGACCGGTGCCGGGTTCGACCCGCTGACCGGTGCGCCGACGCCGATCACCGACGCCCAGCGCAAGGAAGCCGGCATCGACGCCACGCCCGAGGAGCCGGCGCTGCCCGGTCAGCCCGGGGCCCCGGGGCCGACGAACCCGGCGAACGGCCAGCCCGGCTCGTAGGGTGCGGGCATGCCGCTGCGTGCCCGCACCCTCCTCGGACCCGGCCCCTCCAACCCGTACCCGGAGGCGACCGCCGCGCTCGGGTTCCCGTTGCTGGGCCACCTCGACCCGCTGTTCCTGCAGGTCCTGGACGAGACGTCCGACCGGCTCCGCCAGGTGTTCGGGACGGCGAACCGGCGCACCCTGCCGCTGTCGGCCACCGGCTCCGCAGGCATGGAGGCGGCGTTCGTCAACACCGTCGGCCCCGGCGACGTCGTCGTCGTCGCGGTGAACGGCCTGTTCGGGCAGCGGATGATCGACGTCGCCGCACGGTGCGGGGCCGAGGTCGTCGCGGTCGAGCACGAGTGGGGGCAGCCGGTCGACGCCGAGCGCGTGCTGGCCGCGCACCCCTCGCCGAAGCTCATCGCCGCCGTCCACGCCGAGACGTCCACGGGCGTCCGCTCGGACCTCGAGCCGCTGGCCGCCGGCAAGGGCGACGCCCTGCTGCTGGCCGACTGCGTCACCTCGCTCGGCGGCATCCCGGTCGAGCTGGACGAGTGGGGCGTCGACCTGGCCTACTCCGGGTCGCAGAAGTGCCTGGGCGTCGCACCGGGGCTCGCGCCGTTCACGATCAACGACCGGGCGTGGGAGCGCCGGATCGAGAAGCCGCAGAGCTGGTACCTCGACCTCGGCATGCTCGGCGGATACGCAGGGGAGGCCGCAGGGTCGGGTGGCCGTACCTACCACCACACGGCGCCCACCGGGATGGTCGTGTCACTGCACGCCGGGCTGGGCCGGATCCTCGACGAGGGGCTCGACGCCGTCCATGCACGGCATGCCGCTGCCGGTCGGTTGCTGCACGAGGGGCTGGCCGAGCTCGGGCTGGAGCTGTTCGCCGCCGAGGGCCACCGGCTGCCGGAGCTGACCACCGTGAAAGTGCCCGAGGGCGTCGACTCGGCCGCGGTGCGCAAGGAGCTGCTGGAGCGGTTCGACCTGGAGATCGGGGCCGGCGCCGGCGCGTACGCCGCGAGCGTGTGGCGGATCGGGCTCATGGGCCCGAACGCCTCGCCGGCGAAGGTCGCCCTCGTGCTCGCCGCCCTCAAGGACGTCCTCGGCCGCTAGTGTCCCGGCACGTTCCGTAACCCGGAGGTGTCCCGTGACCCAGGTCCTGTCCGCTCCGGTGGTGCTCCGCCGGCTGCCGTGGTGGGCGCTGCTGCCGTGGTCGGCTCCCGAGTGAGCACTTCCTGGCGCGGGACACGCCCTGGGTCGGCGTGTCGCGCAACGACAACTGCTCACTCGGCGGTCACTCGACGGTCACCAGCGGGCGCCGCGGCTCCGGAGAGCGCCGGCCGCCCGGGCCACGACGACGTCCAGACGGTCCAGGTGACGGGCGGCGAAGCGCACGGTCAGCCATCCGTCTGCCGCCATGAGCGAGTACCGGTCGATGTCCCGCCCGAACTGCTCGGAGTCGGCGTGCTGCCGGCCCTCGTACTCCAGCGCCACCTTCCACTGCGGCCAGCCGAGGTCGGCGTGCGCGACCGCGCGGCCCCACCGGTCGAGCACCGGCACCTGCACCACCGGATGCGGGAGGCCGCCGCTGACCACCGCGTAGCGGACCAGGCTCTCCGGTCGGGACGCGGCCAGCGGTGTGAGCAGCGGCGCGCATGCACGCGCCTGCACGACCCCACGGACGCCGTCCGCCCGGGCGAGCCGTTCGGTCAGGTTGCCGCCGTCGAGGTGGCCACCCCGGTACAGCGCATCTCCCACCGCGACGAGCTCACCGGCGGTGAGCGACGCCGCCAGGTCGAGCCACGTCTGCGGGCCGCTGGTCACGCGCAGCCCGTCGAGCAGCGTCTCGTCGACCCCTGCCAGATCGCGGACGTGGACCCGCAGACCCCGGCGCCTGGCCCGGTGGACGCCTGGTGGCACCGCGAACTCGAGCAGTGGTCCCGGTCGGATGGGAGCGCCGAGCAGGGCGGCCGCCGTCCGGTGGGACACCGATGCCCGCGGCGGCAGGACGCTGAGCGCCGCCTCGACGGTGGTGGCCAAGTCCGCCGGTAGCGCTCGCGAGCGGTAGACGCCGCGGAACACCCGGACCCCGTCGTCCCGGAGCTCGGCCCGAGTGAGCTCGGCCACCTCCGCGGCGGCGAGCGTGTAGACCGGCGGCAGCAGATGCTTCGTCACGCGACGACCATCGATGGCCGCCGGGGAGCGCAGCGGCTCGCGAGCGGTTCCGTGGACAGCCAGCGGGGTTGGGGACAGCCGAGCGAGCAGTCGCGGTCGCCCGGCACGCCGGGTGACGGCGTGTCGAGTGGCACCAACTGCTCACTCGGCCAGGGGGTGGGGGGTCAGGCGGCGTTCAAGCGGGCGAGCTGCTCGGAGGAGAGGCGCAGGTCGGCGGCGGCCGCGGAGTCGACGATCGAGGCGACCCGCGAGGCCCCCGGGATCGGGACGACGGTGTCGCTCTGCGCCAGGTGCCAGGCCAGCGTCACCCGGTACACCGACACCCCCAGCTCGTCGGCCACCTCGGCGAACGCCGGCGCGGTCGAGTCCAGGGAGCCCGCCGCCGGCACCCCGCCGAACGGGCTCCACGGCAGGAACGCCAGGCCGTGCGCCGCGCAGTGCGCCAGCTCGTCGGCCGAGGACCGCCAGCCGGGCGAGAACTGGTTCTGCACGGCCACCAGCGCATCGCCCACGATCGCCCGCGCCGCGTCGATCTGCGTGATGTCGGCGTTGGAGATGCCGACCATCCGCACCAGCCCGTCGTCCGCCAGCTGCCGCAGGGCGCCCATCGAGTCCTCCCACGGCGTCGCGGGGTCGGGGCGGTGGAACTGGTACAGCCCGATGGCCTCCACGCCGAGCCGGCGCAGCGATCCCTCGCAGGCGCTGCGCAGGTACGCCGGCGACCCGTCGAGCTCCCACTCGGCGCCGCGCCGGGTGTGCCCGCCCTTCGTCGCCACCAGGACCTCGGGCGATCCGTAGGCCGCCAGCGCCCGCGCCACCAGCGATTCGTTGTGCCCGAACTCCGCCTCGTCGTGGGCGTAGGCGTCCGCTGTGTCGATGAGGGTGACGCCGGCGTCGAGTGCGGCGTGCACCACGGCGACGGCGTCGTCCTCCGATGGCCGGTCGTCCTTGCTGGAGAGAGGCATCGCGCCCAGTCCGATGGCGCTGACCTGCATGTCCCCGATGCGTCGCTGATGCATGAGGGGTGTCGTGCCCCGCGGGTAGCGTTCCCACCCGTGAGCGGACAGGCGCGTGAGCATCGCAGCGAAGCGGTCGCTGACAGCGAGGGAGCATCGCAGCGCGGAACGAGCGAGGAGCGGAGCGAGCGCGGAGGCGGCCTGGGCAGAGGAGCGAGGAGCGGAGCGCGCCGCGGGAGCGAGCTGGCGCCATGACATCCCTGTTCGACGCCCCGGACGACGGGCCCGCCGCCGTCGACCCGGGCGCGCCGCTGGCCGTGCGCATGCGGCCGCGCTCGCTGGAGGAGGTCGTCGGGCAGCAGCACCTGCTGGGCGACCGGGCGCCGCTGCGCCGGCTGGTCGAGTCCGACGAGCCGATGTCGCTGGTGCTCTACGGCCCACCCGGAACGGGGAAGACGACCCTCGCCCACGTCATCTCCCTGGCCACGAAGCGCCAGTTCGTCCAGCTCTCGGCACTGGACTCCGGCGTCAAGGAGGTCCGGGCGGTCATCTCCAGCGCCAAGCAGGAGCTGACCTACGCCGGCCGCCGCACGGTGCTGTTCATCGACGAGGTGCACCGCTTCTCCAAGACCCAGCAGGACAGCCTCCTGTCCGCCGTCGAGGACCGGATCGTCAGCCTGATCGCGGCCACCACCGAGAACCCGTTCTTCTCCGTGGTCAGCCCCCTGCTCAGTCGCAGCCTGGTCCTCGCGCTGCAGCCGCTCACCGACGACGACGTCCGCACCCTGCTGCGCCGCGCGCTGGCCAGCGAGCGGGGGCTGGCCGGCGAGTTCACGCTCAGCGACGAGGCGGAGGAGCACCTGATCCGCATCGCCGGCGGTGACGGCCGCAAGTCGCTGACCGCCCTGGAGTCCGGTGCCGGGGCGGCGCGGGCCGTGGGCGCGACCGAGATCGACCTGGCCACGCTGGAGACGGCGGTGGCCCAGGCGGCGGTTCGCTACGACCGGCAGGGCGACATGCACTACGACGTCGCCAGCGCGCTGATCAAGTCCATCCGCGGCAGCGACGTCGACGCCGCCCTGCACTACCTGGCCCGCATGGTGGAGGCGGGGGAGGACCCGCGCTTCATCGCCCGGCGGCTGGTCATCTCCGCCAGCGAGGACATCGGCATGGCCGACCCGACGGCGCTGCTGACCGCCGTCGCCGCGGCGGACGCGGTCGCCTTCATCGGCATGCCCGAGGGGCACTTCCCGCTCGCGCAGGCCGTCGTCCACCTGGCGACGGCACCCAAGTCCAACGCCGTGACCGCGGCGATGGGGGAGTCGGTGGCCGACGTCCGCGCCGGGCTGGCCGGGCCGGTGCCGCCGGGTCTGCGGGACGCCCACTACGGCGGGGCGAAGAAGCTGGGTCACGGGAAGACCTACGTCTACCCGCACTCCCATCCCGACGGCGTCGTGCCACAGCAGTACCCGCCGGACGCGCTGGTCGGGAAGGACTACTACCGGCCTACCAGCCGGGGCGCCGAGGCGCGGCTGGGGGAGCGGCTGGCCAAGCTCCGCGCGATCATCCGCCGGACCCGCTGAGCGCCCGGCGGGGGACGGACGGCGGCGGGGGCCCGCGACTAGGGTGATCGGGTCGGTGTGTCGCCGCCGGCGTCGAGTCCCCCGAGAAACAGGAGCACGCGTGTCCGTAGGAGAGATCGCCGGGCTGGTCGCAGCCGGGGCCCTGGTGCTGCTGGTGGTGCTGGTCGCCGTACCGCTGCTCAAGCTCGGCCGGACGCTCGACGAGACCACCCTGACCATCCGTCAGGTCCGCGAGCAGAGCGCGCCGATCCTGAGCCAGGCCGGCACCACCGTCGCGCACGTGAACAGCAACCTCGAGCGGGTCGACGACATCACCGGCAACGCCGCCAACGTCTCCAGCAACGTCGCCGCCCTCACCAGCGTCGTCGCCGCCACGCTGGGCAGCCCGCTGATCAAGGTGGCCGCCTTCAGCTACGGCGTGCGCAGCGCCACCCGCAAGAAGCGCGAGGGCCAGGCCATCGCCGACGCCGCCGCCCGTGACAAGGCCGAGCGCCGCGCCCGCCGCTCCGCCCGGCGGACCGCCTGATGCGCCGGCTCTTCTGGCTGGCCATGGGCATCACCATCGGCGCCCTCGTCGTCCGCAAGCTCTCGGCCGCGGCCGAGAAGATGACCCCCGCCGGCATCGGTGCCTCGATCGCCGCCGGGCTGCGCGACGTCGCCGACGCGATCGGTGACTTCGGCGCCGACGTGCGCGACGCGATGTCCGAGCGCGAGCTCGAGCTGCGCGCGGGCACAGGCCTGGACGCGCCGCTGCCCGAGGCCGGTGACGCCGCCGCGCTGCGCCGCGGCGCGCACTCCGCCGATTCCTGACCCCTCCGGCCGGACGCTCTCCGTCCCGGTCCTGTCGAACCGAGTAGATCGCTGATGCAGACCGCCGAGATCCGCCGCCGCTTCCTGCAGCACTTCGAGCAGCGCGGCCACACCGTCGTCCCCAGTGCCTCGCTGGTCTCCCCGGACCCGTCGTTGCTGTTCACCGTGGCCGGCATGGTGCCGTTCATCCCGTATCTGACCGGCCGCGAGCCCGCACCGTTCCCGCGGGCCACGAGCGTCCAGAAGTGCGTGCGCACCCTCGACATCGAGGAGGTGGGCAAGACGACCCGCCACGGCACGTTCTTCCAGATGAACGGCAACTTCTCCTTCGGGGACTACTTCAAGGCCGAGGCCATCCAGTTCGCCTGGGACCTCGTGACCGGGAAGGTCGAGGACGGCGGGCTGGGGTTGGACCCCGAGCGGATCTGGCCGACGGTCTACCTCGACGACGACGAGGCCTTCGACGCCTGGCGCGCCTACGTCCCGGCCGAGCGCATCCAGCGCCGCGGGATGGACGACAACTACTGGTCCACCGGCGCGGCCGGCCCGGCCGGTCCCTGCTCGGAGATCCACTACGACCGCGGGCCGGAGTTCGGACCGGGCGGCGGTCCCGAGGCCGACCCGACCGGCGACCGGTACCTGGAGATCTGGAACCTCGTCTTCATGCAGTACGAGCGAGGTGACGGGGAGGGCAAGGACTTCCCGATCCTCGGCGAGCTGCCGAAGAAGAACATCGACACCGGCATGGGCCTGGAGCGCGTGGCCTACCTGCTGCAGGGCGTCGACAACATGTACGAGATCGACGAGGTGGCCCCGGTGCTCCGCCGCGCCGCCGAGCTCTCCGGCGTCACCTACGGCAAGGACAACGACGCCGACGTGCGGCTGCGGGTCGTCGCCGACCACGTGCGCAGCGGTCTGATGCTCATCGGCGACGGCGTCACCCCCGGCAACGAGGGTCGTGGGTACATCCTCCGCCGGCTGCTGCGTCGCGCCGTCCGGTCGATGAAGCTCCTCGGCGTCGAGGACGCCACGCTCCCGGAGCTCCTGCCGGTGTCGAAGGAGGCGATGAAGGCCAGCTACCCCGAGTTGGAGACCGACTTCGCCCGGATCAGCAGCGTCGCCTACGCCGAGGAGGAGGCCTTCCGGCGCACCCTCACCTCGGGCACCGCGCTGTTCGACACCGCGGTCACGCAAGCGAAGAAGGCCGGGACGCCGATGCTGTCGGGTGAGCAGGCGTTCAGCCTGCACGACACGTTCGGTTTCCCGATCGACGTCACGCTCGAGATGGCCGCCGAGCAGGGCGTGACCGTCGACGAGGAGGGTTTCCGCGCCCTCATGAAGGAGCAGCGCGACCGCGCCCGGGCCGACGCCCGCGCCAAGCGCACCGGTTCCGTCGACGTCCTGGCCTACCGCCGGCTGCTGGCCGAGCACGGCCCCACCGACTGGCGTGCCTACGACACCCTGCGCACCGACTCCCGGGTGCTCGCGCTGGTGGGGGACGAGGAGGGTCCGGAGGTGGCGGCGCAGGGTGACATCGTCCGCGTCGTGCTCGACCGCACGCCGTTCTACGCGGAGTCCGGTGGCCAGATCGCCGACGCCGGCCTCCTCACCTGGGACGGCGGTCGCGCCGAGGTCATCGACGTGCAGCGTCCGGTCAAGGGCCTGGTCGCCCACCAGATCCGGGTGCTGGACGGCGAGCTGCGCCAGGGTGCCGAGCTGACCGCCGAGGTGGACTACGAGTGGCGGCTCTCGGCCTGCCAGGCGCACTCGGGCACCCACGTGGTGCACGCCGCGCTGCGCGAGGTGCTGGGCCCGCAGGCGCTGCAGTCGGGCTCCTACAACCGGCCGGGCTACCTGCGGCTGGACTTCGCCTGGCAGGGCGCGCTCAGCGCCCAGCAGCGCACCGACATCGAGGACGTCGCCAACGCCGCCGTCCGTGCCGACCACAAGGTCACCGCCTCCTGGATGACGCTGCCCGAGGCGAAGGCGTTCGGCGCCATCGCGCTGTTCGGGGAGACCTACGGCGAGCAGGTGCGCGTCGTGGAGATCGGTGGCCCCTGGTCCCGGGAGCTCTGCGGTGGCACGCACGTGCGCGGCAGCTCCCAGATCGGCACGCTGGCGCTCACCGGCGAGTCCTCGGTCGGATCCGGCTCACGGCGCGTCGAGGCGGTCGTGGGCCTGGAGGGCTTCCGGTACCTGGCGCGCGAGCGCGACCTCGTGCGCCAGCTGGCCGATCTCCTCAAGGCACCCCAGGACGGGCTCGTGGAGCGGGTGAGCGGCATGGTCTCCCGGCTGCGCGACCTGGACCGCGAGCTGGCCGAACTGCGCGCCCAGCAGAGCGTGGCCGTCGCCGGTCAGCTGGCCGGCTCCGCGAAGGACATCGGCGGCGTCGCCGTGGTCACCGGTTCCCCGTCGGGTCTGGGCGGCGGCGAGCTGCGCACGCTCGCCCTCGACATCCGCGGCCGGCTGGCCGCGGACCGGCCCTCGGTCGTGCTGCTGGCATCGGAGTCCGGTGGCAAGGTGGCACTGGTCGCGGCACTGAACCCGGCCGCGGTCGCCCAGGGATTGTCGGCCAACGACGTCCTCAAGGCGGCCTCGGCCCCTGTCGGCGGCCGCGGTGGCGGCAAGTCCGACGTCGCCCAGGGGGGCGGCACCGATCCCGCGGGTATCCCCGCGGGACTGCAGGCCGGCGAGCAGGCGGTTGCGGCCGCCACTGGGAGGTGAGCACCGTGGGGAGCTCCGACGACAGCGGTACCGAGCACTCCGACTTCGGGCAGAACCCGGAGGACACCGGGCCCGTCGGGAGGAGGCGCAGGTCGTTGCCGGCCGTGCCGCCGGCGCGCCCGCGTCCGTCCGGTGCGACCGGCGAGCAGCCGACCTACCACCCGACCACCGAGATCGACCTGCGGCAGGGCTTCCCGCCGGTCAGTCACGAGACGTCGGAGATCGACCTGTCCGGCGGCTGGCCGCAGCACCTCAAGGTGCCGCCGCGCCGGTCCGGAGGGGGCGCGCCGCGGGGCCGGGTGCTGGGGATCGACGTCGGCACCGTGCGGGTCGGAGTGGCGCTGTCGGATCCCACCGGCACCCTCGCCAGCCCCTTGGAGACGTTGAACCGGGCCAAGAACGGCGCCGACCTGGACCGGCTCGTGGCGTTGGTCGTGGAACACGAGGTGACCGAGGTGGTGGTGGGAGAGCCGAGGCATCTGTCAGGTGCGTCGGGCGCGTCTGCCGTCGACGCGGGCAACTACGCTCAGGAACTAGCCGACCGCATAGCGGATGTGCCCGTCCACATGATCGACGAAAGGCTCTCCACCGTGACCGCAGCCAGTCACCTCCGTGAGGGTGGCATCGACAGCCGCCGCTCGCGCCCGGTGATCGACCAGGCGGCCGCCGTGGTCATCCTGCAGCAGTATCTCGACAGCCGACGGTCGCCCACGTGAGCGCGCCCGGCGGGCCGTCGCGTCGGGGGAGGCACTCCTCCGACGACGCAACCGGTGGGTTCCCCGCGTCCATGTGGACCGGTCCCGGCACCCCCACCGGCGGCAGCTACCCGCCGGGCTCGCCCGTCCGCCCACCGCGGCCCACCGACCGCGGCGGCATCCGCCCCGGATCGGGCCTGATCGACCGCGGGAACGACCGCACCGGCCCGCTCGTCGAGCCGGACTGGTGGTCCTCCGGGTCCACCGACCAGCCGGACCACCCGCACGCCGGTGGCCGTCCCGACCAGCACGGCTTCACCCGGCAGCACCCCTCCGGCCCGCTGCCCCCGATGCCGATGGGCATCTGGGACCGGCTCGGCCAGGGCGGCAACGGTCCCGACGACGACGCGACCGTGGCCACGCCGCGGCTCGGCGGTCGCTCCGGCGACGCGGCCGGCGAGGACCTCCCGGGTGGGAGCCCCGCGTCGTGGGAGGAGCAGACCGGCGCCTTCGACGTCATCGGAGCCAACGTGGACGAGGAGGCTCCGCGGCGACGTGGCCTCCGGCGGTCCCGCCGCGCCGAGCCGGCCGACGACCACCCGGCCACCGTCGCGCTTCCCGAGCAGCACCCCGCGGCCGCGCACGACGAGGACTTCTTCCCCGACGAGCACGAGTTCCTCGGCGAGCCGGCCGGCCCGCTGACCGACGACGAGATCCCCGTCGCCCCCTACGACCCGCGCACCGACCGTGCCCGCCGGCGCCGCCGCCGCCGCCCCTTCGCCATGCTGCTCGCCTTCCTGGTGCTCGGCACCATCGTCGCGGGCATCGTGCTGGGCGGCCAGAAGCTGCTCGCGCTGCTCGACCCGACCTCGCAGGACTACACCGGCAGCGGCACCGGCAGCGTCGACGTCCGGGTGAACCAGGGCGACACGCTCAGCGACATCGCCCAGACCCTCGACGACGCCGACGTGGTCGCCTCCACCGGGCCGTTCGTCAGCGCCGCGAAGGACCACCCGGACGCCACCGGCATCCAGCCCGGCGTCTACACGCTGCGGTTGCAGATGAGCGGCGAGTCGGCGCTGGACCTGCTGCTGGACCCGGCGTCCCGCCAGGTCTCGCGGGTCACGCTGCGCGAGGGGCTCACCGTGGTGCAGGTCCTGGCCCGCGTCGCGGAGGACACCGGGACCCCGCTGGAGGAGCTCCAGGCCGCGGCGGCGAACCCGGCCGCGCTCGGTCTGCCCGCCTACGCCAACGGGATGCTCGAGGGCTTCCTGTTCCCCGCCACCTACGACTTCGAGCCCGGCGACACCGCCGTCGACATGCTGACCGCCATGGTGGCCCGGGCCGAGCAGGCCTTCGACGGCCTGGGCGTGCCCGAGAGCGACCGGCTCACCTGGATCACCAAGGCCAGCATCGTGCAGGCCGAGGCGGCCGGCGCCGAGGACATGGCCAAGGTCGCCCGGGTGCTGGAGAACCGGCTCGCCGACGGCATGCCCCTGCAGCTCGACACCACGGTGAACTACGCCAACGGCAAGGGCGGCATCACGACGACGGCGGTCGACCGGGCCAACGAGTCGCCGTACAACACCTACGTCCACACCGGACTGCCCCCGGGCGCCATCAGCAACCCGGGCGAGGACGCCCTCCGCGCGGTGCTGGCACCGGCCGACGGCGACTGGCGGTTCTTCGTGGTGGTCAACCCCGACAACGGCGACACCCGCTTCGCCGCCACCAAGGCCGAGCACGACGCGAACGTCGAGATCTTCCGGCAGTGGCTGCGGGAGAACCCGGGCGAATGAGGGCCGCCGTCCTCGGCCGGCCGGTGTCGCATTCGCTCTCCCCGCTGCTGCACCGCGCGGCCTACACCGCGCTGGGGCTGGGCGACTGGACCTACGACGCCCTCGACGTCGGGCCCGAGGAACTCCCCGACCTGCTGGCGGGGCTCGGCCCGGAGTGGCGGGGCTTCTCGGTCACCATGCCCAACAAGCAGACCGCGGTGGACGTCGCCGACCGGGTGGAGCCGCTCCCGGCCCTGCTGCGCGCGGCGAACACCCTGGTCCGCACCGACACCGGCTGGCGGGCCGAGAACACCGACGTCGGCGGGATCGGCACCGCGCTCTCGCTGGCCGGCGTGGAGTCCGCCCCGCACGCGGCGATCCTGGGCGCCGGTGGGACGGCCGCGGCGGCCGCCGTGGCGCTCGCCTCGCTGGGTGCCCGCCGGGTGGACGTCGTCGTGCGCAACCCGCGGCGCGCCGGGGACGTCATCCGCGTGCTGGAGGCGCTCGACGTGGCCGCCACCGTGCTGCCGCTGGATGGCGCCCGGGTGGCCGCGCCCGTCGTGGTGAGCACCGTGCCGGTGGACGGCCAGCCCGCCGTCGCCGCGCTGGCCTGGGAGGCCGGGCAGACGGTGCTCGACGTCCTCTACGCACCCTGGCCGACCCCGCTGGCCGAGCGGGTGTCGGCCGGGGGCGGCACCGTGATCGGCGGCCTGGAGGTCCTGTTCTGGCAGGCCACCGAGCAGGTCGAGCTGATCACCGGGATGCCGGCCCCGATCGGCGCCATGCGCGCGGCCCTGGACGCGGCGCTCGCCGGCCGCTGACGCGGGCATGGACGTTCCCCACCCGGTGCTCGCCGGGACCGCGGTCCTGCTCGGGCTCGTCCTCGGACCGTGGCTGTCCCGGACCGCCGGTCGCCTGGCTGCCCGGGACGCCCCGGCGCCCGCCGCGCCCCGCCGCGACGTGGTGGTCACCGCCCTCACCGCGGGCCTGCTCTGCGCCGCGGCGCTGTTCGCCGGCCCCCGACCGGTCACCGTCGGCCTGCTGTGGGTCGCCGGCGCGGCCGTGGTCCTTGGCGCGGTCGACCTCGCCGCTCCACCGGCTGCCCGACCGCGTCCTCGTGCCGGCGGCCGGCGTCTTCGCCGGGGCGGCGGTCGTCGACGCTGCCGTGCTCGACACCTGGTGGGCGCTGGTCCGCGCCGTGCTGGCCGCCGCGGCCGCTCTCGCCCTCTCGGCCGGGGCCGCGGCGATCTCGCCGGCCGCCCTCGGGTTCGGGGACGTCAAGCTCCTGGGCCTGCTGGGCCTGGTGCTCGGCTGGTTCGGCTGGGGGGTGCTCCTGGCCGGCATCTTCCTCGGCCTGCTCGTCGGAGCCGGCGTGTCGGTGCTGCTGGTGGTGACCGGCCGGGCGGGCTGGCGCAGCACGGTGCCGTTCGGGCCGCCGCTGCTGGCAGGGGCGGTTCTGGCCCTCGTGATCGGCGCCGTTCCCCCCGGGTGAACGGCTGGAAGGGCCCCTCCCCGGGACCCGCCCGAGCCTGCGAGGGAGGCGGTGGGAGGGGTCCTTCTAGACTCCCGTGCATGTTGCGCTGGCTGACCGCCGGTGAGTCGCACGGCCAGCAGCTCACCGCCATCCTCGAGGGACTCCCGGCCGGGGTCGAGGTCCAGACCTCCGACCTCGACCTGCAGCTGGCCCGCCGCCGGCTGGGGCACGGCCGGGGCGCTCGCATGTCCTTCGAGCAGGACGTCGTCACGCTGACCGGGGGCGTCCGGCACGGCCGCACCCAGGGCGGTCCGATCGCCGTGCAGGTGGGCAACACCGAGTGGCCCAAGTGGGAGACGGTCATGTCCGCCGATCCCGTCGACCCCGAGGTCCTCGCCGGGCAGGCGCGCAACGCCCCGCTCACCCGGCCGCGCCCCGGGCACGCGGACCTGGCCGGCATGCAGAAGTACGGCTTCGACGACGCGCGCCCCGTCCTCGAGCGGGCCAGCGCGCGCGAGACCGCGGCCCGGGTCGCGCTGGGGGCCATCGCCCAGGCCTTCCTGCGCCAGACCGTCGGCGCCTCGGTCGTCAGCCACGTCGTCGGCATCGGGCCGGTCGTCGCACCCGACGGCATCGTGCCCGGCCCCGACGACAACCCGCGCCTGGACGAGGATCCCGTGCGCTGCGCCGACCCCGCAACGAGCGAGCGGATGACCGCCGAGATCGACGACGCCCGGAGGGGTGGCGACACCCTCGGCGGGGTCATCGAGGTCGTCGTGCACGGTCTGCCGCCGGGTCTGGGCAGCCACGTGCACTGGGACCGGCGCCTCGACGCCCGCCTGGCCGCCGCGCTCATGGGGGTCCAGTCGGTCAAGGCCGTGGAGGTCGGTGACGGGCTGGAGACCGCGCGCCGGCGGGGTTCGGTGGCGCACGACGAGATCGTCGCCGTGGACTCCGCGGACGGGGGGCCACGCATCCAGCGGCTCACCGACCGGGCCGGTGGCATCGAGGGCGGCATGACCAACGGCGAGGTGCTGCGGGTGCGCGCCGCCATGAAGCCGATCAGCACCGTGCCCCGGGCGCTGCAGACCATCGACGTCGCCACCGGTGAGGCCGCCGTGGCGATCAACCAGCGCAGCGACGCCTGCGCGGTGCCCCGGGGCAGCGTCGTCATGGAGGCGATGGTCGCCCTGGTGATCGCCGACGCGGTGCTGGAGAAGTTCGGTGGCGACTCGGTCACGGAGACGCGGCGCAACGCGCAGGCATACCTCGACTCCCTGACCTACCGGTGACGGGTCCGGCGCTGGTCCTGGTCGGCCCCCCGGCGTCGGGGAAGACGACGGTCGGGACGGCGGTGTCGGAGGCCTGCGGGCTCCCGTTCCGGGACACCGACCGCGACGTCGAGGCGGAGACCGGTTCGACGGTCGCCGACCTCTTCGTCCAGCACGGTGAGCCGCACTTCCGGGCGCTGGAGGAGAAGGCGGTCGCCCGGGCGCTCACCGAGCACCGCGGGGTGCTGGCGCTCGGCGGTGGTGCGGTGACCAGCGCCGCGACCCGCGAACTGCTGGTCGCCCACGGTCGCGTCGGCGGCACCGTCGTGTGGCTGGACGTCGACGTCGCCTCGGCGGCCCGTCGCGCCGGGTTGTCCCGCGACCGGCCGCTGCTCGCGGTCAACCCCCGCGCGATGCTGCGCACCATGCTGGAGGAGCGCGCCCCGCTCTACACGGAGGTGGCCACCCAGCGGGTCCCCACCGCGGGGCGTGCGCCGGAGGAGGTCGTCGCCGAGGTGCTCGCCGTCCTGACCCCGCGGGGAGACCGGTGACCCGCCGGGTCCCGGTCGCCGGGGAGAAGCCCTACGAGGTGGTCATCGGCGCCGGCGCGCAGACCGAGCTCGCGCTCGTGCTGGCCGGTACGCCGAAGGTGGCCGTCGTCCACGCGCCACCGCTGGCCGCGGCCGCCGGCGCCGCCGTCGAGACCCTCCAGACCGCCGGGGTGGCCGCCGAGGCGGTCGTCGTCCCCGACGGGGAGGCGGCGAAGACCGCTCGGGTCGCGGCCGAGGTGTGGGAGGAGTTCGGTCGGCTCGGCCTCACCCGGTCCGACGCCGTCGTCGGGATCGGCGGGGGAGCGGTCACCGACCTGGCCGGCTTCCTGGCCGCCACCTGGACCCGGGGCATCCGCGTGGTCCAGGTCCCCACCAGCCTGCTCGGCATGGTCGACGCCGCGGTCGGCGGCAAGACCGGCATCAACACCGCCGCGGGCAAGAACCTGGTCGGCGCCTTCCACCCGCCGGCCGCCGTGCTCGCCGACACCGACTCGCTGGCCGGGCTGCCCGAGGCGGAGTTCCGCTCCGGCATGGCCGAGGTCGTCAAGTGCGGCTTCATCGCCGACGGTGCGATCCTCGAGCTGCTCGACGCCGATCCCACCGGACGGCGGCACACCGAGGAGCTCATCGAGCGCGCGGTGCGGGTCAAGGCGACGGCGGTGGGGGAGGACCTGCTCGACACCGGCGTCCGGGAGTTCCTCAACTACGGCCACACCCTGGGCCACGCCATCGAGCGGGTCGAGGACTTCGGCTGGCGGCACGGCGAGGCGGTCGCCGTCGGTCTGGTCTTCGCCGCGGCGCTCGCCGGGGAGGCCGGGCTGCTGACGCCCGACGAGGTCACGCGGCACCGCGACCTGATCGCTGCCATGGGGCTCCCGACCAGCTACGCCGGCGACTGGGACCGGCTGCAGGCGGTGATGCGGGTGGACAAGAAGGCCCGCGGTGCGTCGCTGCGCTTCGTCGTCCTCGACGGGCTGGGCAACCCTCGGATCCTGACCGACCCCGACCAGGCCTGGCTCGACGCCGCATGGGCCGCCGTATCAGGAGTGAACGCATGACCATCCACGTGCTCAACGGCGCCAATCTCGGACGGCTCGGCACCCGCGAGCCGGAGATCTACGGGACGACGACGTACGCCCAGCTGGTGGACCTGCTGGAGACCGCCGCCCGCGAGCTCGGCATCGAGGTGCAGGTGCGCCAGACCGACGACGAGGGCCAGCTGCTGCGCTGGATCCACGAGGCCACCGACGCCGGCGGCCCGGTGGTGGTGAACCCGGGCGGCTGGACGCACACGTCGGTGGTGCTGCACGACGCGATCGCTGCGGTGACCGCGCCCGTCGTCGAGGTGCACATCAGCAACATCCACCGGCGCGAGGAGTTCCGGCAGCACTCCTACGTCTCTCGCGCCGCGGACGGCGTGATCGCCGGGCTGGGCGTGCACGGCCTGTCCCTTATACACCTCTGCCGCTTCCGACGACGAGGCACAGCTAAATCTCGGACATACCCATAGCAATTAAAAAAAAAAGCAATGAAAACAAATCACTACCAACAGAACCTACAGTCA
>NZ_POQU01000043.1 GCF_002938425.1 Blastococcus atacamensis
ACAGAGTTACGGCGGCCATGGCGAGAGGGAAACGCCCGGTAACATTCCGAACCCGGAAGCTAAGCCTCTCAGCGCCGATGGTACTGCCCTGGAGACGGGGTGGGAGAGTAGGACGCCGCCGGACAACACTTCGACGAACGGGGGTCAGAGCCACGCGCTCTGACCCCCGTTCGTCTTTTCCGTCCGCTGCCGGCATGAGGCTGAGCGCGGCGTCCAGCGAAGAGGTAACAAGAGAACATGACTGCTCCGCGACGCGGTTCCAGTGATTCCGGGTCGGGGCGCGGTCCTCGTGAGGCGCGCCAGCCATACCGGGGCGATCGGCCGCAGGACGGCTCCCGCGGGGCGGTAGGAGGCAGCTCACGGAGTGGACGGCCTCAGGCCTCGGATCGTTCACGCGGTGATTGGCAGGACCGCCGCCCGCAGGGTGATCGGCCGCGTGGTGACTGGCAGGACCGTCGTCCGCAGGGTGACCGGCCGCAGCGCTCCGACCCCCCGCAGGGTGATCGTCCCCAGCGTTCGGATCGTCAGCAGAGCGATCGACCCCGTGGTGACTGGCAGGACCGTCGTCCGCAGGGTGACCGGCCGCAGCGCTCGGACCGCCCGCAGGGTGACCGGCCGCGTGGTGACTGGCAGGACCGTCGTCCGCAGGGTGACCGGCCGCAGCGCTCGGATCGTCCGCAGGGTGACCGGCCGCAGCGCTCGGACCGCCCGCAGGGTGACCGGCCGCGTGGTGACTGGCAGGACCGTCGTCCGCAGGGTGACCGGCCGCAGCGCTCGGATCGTCCGCAGGGTGACCGGCCGCAGCGCTCGGACCGCCCGCAGGGTGACCGGCCGCGTGGTGACTGGCAGGACCGTCGTCCGCAGGGTGACCGGCCGCAGCGCTCGGATCGTCCGCAGGGTGACCGGCCGCGTGGTGACTGGCAGGACCGCCGCCCGCAGGGTGACCGGCCGCGTGGTGACTGGCAGGACCGCCGCCCGCAGGGCGATCGACCCCGTGGTGACTGGCAGGACCGTCGTCCGCAGGGTGACCGGCCGCAGCGCTCGGATCGTCCGCAGGGTGACCGGCCGCGTGGTGACTGGCAGGACCGCCGCCCGCAGGGCGATCGACCCCGTGGTGACTGGCAGGATCGCCGGCCGCAGGGTGACCGGCCGCAGCGCTCCGACCGTCCGCAGGGTGATCGGCCGCGTGGTGACTTGCAGGACCGTCGTCCGCAGGGTGACCGGCCGCAGCGCTCCGACCGCCCGCAGGGTGATCGGCCGCGTGGTGACTTGCAGGACCGTCGTCCGCAGGGTGACCGACCCCAGCGCTCCGACCGCCCGCAGGGCGATCGACCCCGTGGTGACTGGCAGGACCGCCGCCCGCAGGGCGATCGGCCCCGTGGTGACTGGCAGGACCGCCGGCCGCAGGGTGACCGGCCGCAGCGCTCCGACCGCTTGCAGGGTGATCGGCCGCGTGGTGACTGGCAGGGCCGCCGTCCGCAGGGTGACCGACCCCAGCGCTCCGACCGCCCGCAGGGCGATCGACCCCGTGGTGACTGGCAGGACCGCCGGCCGCAGGGTGACCGGCCCCAGCGCTCGGATCGTCCGCAGGGTGACCGGCCGCGTGGTGACTGGCAGGACCGTCGTCCGCAGGGTGACCGGCCCCAGCGCTCCGACCGCCCGCAGGGTGACCGGCCGCGTGGTGACTGGCAGGACCGCCGGCCGTCCGACGATCGCCGCGGTGGGCCCCAGGCCACCGATCGGCGGCCGCCGGTGCCGGCAGGCCCTGAGATCCCCGAGTGGGCGGACCCTCGCGAGCTCGACGCCAGCATCCGTTCCGCGCTGCGGGGCCTGGATGCGCGGAACGCGGCGCAGGTCGCCGGCCACCTCGTCGTGGCAGGGACGCTCGTCGACGAGGACCCCGTGACGGCTCTGGCTCACGCGCGTGCGGCGCGCGACCGCGCATCGCGCCTCGCCGTCGTCCGGGAGGCCGTCGGTGTCGCTGCCTACCACGCGGAGGACTACGCGGAGGCGGCTCGTGAACTCCGCGCCTACCGCCGCATGAGCGGCGACGAGGCCTATCGAGCGGTGCTCGCCGACTGCGAGCGCGCGCTGGGCCGGCCGGAGGTCGCGCTGCGCCTCGTCGGCGAGGCCCTGGTGGCTCACCCGGATGCCGAGGAGATGGTCGAGCTCAGGCTCGTCGAGGCCGGTGCGCGGCGCGACCTCGGCGAGGACGCAGCGGCCCGCATCGTGCTGGAGACCGCCCTCGGAGGACGTCCCGAGCCCGAGCAGTTGGACGCGGCTGACGAGGGGCAGCTGCGCCTGGCGGCCGCCTACGCCGACCTGCTGCGTGCGCAGGGCGATGAGGAGCGGGCGGAGCAGTGGCTGGACGCCGTCGCGGCCATCGATCCCGAACTTGCCGGCGAGGACCTGGGAGTCGAGTTCACCGACCTCGGGGAACTTGCGGAGCTCGACACCGAGGCCGACGACGTCACCAGCGACGACTCCGCCGAGGACGCCGACGACGAGGACGACACCCACGACGACCTCGGAGAGGCCTCGGACGGTGACGTGGTCACCCACGAGGACGTCGACGCCGACGAGATCGAGGACGTTCCCGGCGTCCAGGGCATGAGCTTCGACGAGGAGGTCGAGGCCGAAGTCGCCGAGCTGCTCGGCGAGACCGACCCCGACGCCGGCGGCAACGAGCACTGAGCACGGGACGGGATGCCGCGTCCGTCCACATGCGGACGCGGCATCCACAGTCCGTTCCGAGCACGCCACATCGGGGGCCCGACCGGTCAGGCTCCGGTCATGACCGTGGCCGTGATCGATCGCAACGACGTGGTGCTGCGTGGGCGGGTGTCCGCCCCGGCGGAACTGCGGACGCTGCCCAGTGGTGACACGCTCCTGACCTTTCGGCTGATCGTGCGCCGGCCGGTTCCGCGCGTCCGGGGCCAGTCCGTCGACGTCCTCACCTGCATCACCTACGACCGGGGCCTCCAGCGGCGCATGGCAGCCTGGCAACCCGGCGACGTGGTCGAGGTCGAGGGGGCGTTGCAGCGGCGCTTCTGGCGCACGGGCTCGGGCACCGCCTCGGTCTGCGAGGTGAACTGCCGTCGCGGGCGGAAAGTGCCGGGGTCCGCCGCCCGGAACGCCGAAGAGACAGCCTGACCGGTGCGTTCAGTCCGCCAGCGGCCGGAACACCAGCCCGGTGCGCGGCTTGGGCACGAAAAGGGTGGACTTCCGGGGCATCCGGACCCCGGCCCGCGCCACGGCGGCGACGTCGGTGGGGGAGGGGGCCCGCAGCAGCAGCGCGACGCCGTCGGTGTCGGCGGCCACGCGCAGCGCCTCCTCGAGCCCGTGCGCGATCACGACGGAGTCCACCGTGTCCGGCCGCTGCCAGAGAAACCCGATGAGGCCGTGATGGGCCAGGACGACGTCGAGGTCGCGCCAGGCAGGCGGCGCCTCGGCCGGAACGGCGTCGCGCACCTCCTGCGACGGAGCGCTGAGCCGGACCAGCCGTCGGCCGTCGGTGACGAGGAAGCCCCGCTCGGCCGGATCACCCAGCCAGGAATGGGCGGCAGCGGCGACGGCGGCGGGCGCCCCGTCGGCCCCGACGGGCACGTCGGCCGTGACGAAGCCCCGTCCAGCGGCCTCGAGCGCGGCCGAGAGCGCCAGTCCCGGCACGACGCGGTGGATCGGGTCCACCCGCAGGCCACCGGGGCCCATCGGGGTGACCAGTGCCAGGACCGCGTCGCTGCCGCGGGCGCCGTGTTCTGCTCGGGCGTGGGCGCGGGCGGCCGCGAACCGGTGGTGACCGTCGGCGATGACCGCCTCGGTGCGCCTCAGGGCCTCGTGCACGGCGGCGACCATCCCGGGGTCGGCGACGCGCCAGAGGCTGTGCCGCACCCCGTCGGCG
Organism: Blastococcus atacamensis; assembly: GCF_002938425.1. Classification (GTDB taxonomy): domain Bacteria; phylum Actinomycetota; class Actinomycetes; order Mycobacteriales; family Geodermatophilaceae; genus Blastococcus; species Blastococcus atacamensis. The sequence goes on from NZ_POQU01000043.1 coordinate 3,902, forward strand.
TCCCTGACTTCCAGCGTCGGCGTCACATCGCGCACGCTCGCGGCGAGCTGCAGGAGGGCCGGTTCGGGGTCGTGCGCCAGGACGATCGGCTCCAGGTCGGTGCCGGTGGCCGCGAGCAGAGCCCGCCGGCCCTCCACCGCATCGGGAAAGGTGTCCTCGTGCGGAAGCACGGCCGTCGACTCCGGCGGTGGCAGCGCGACCGCACCCAGCCAGCCGCTGGTCACCGCACCACCGTCGGCAGGCGCCAGGTCGTACAGCCACAGCGCCGCGACGTCGTCCCGCTCCAGCACGCCCTCGGACTCCCAGGCGTTCAGCGTCGCGGCGGCCAGCTGGGCGGAGGTGGCGCCGTCCCGCTCCGAGGCGGCCACGCGCGGCAGGATCAGCCGGACGACGTTGTGCGGGTCGGCGTCGGCCAGGCGGTCCCGCCCGGTGGGCGTGACCAGGTCGTAGGCTGGCGAGCTGACGCGGGCCAGGTAGGCCGGGTCTCGCTGCCGGTAGGTCAGCGCCCGGAAGGGCCGGACCAGCAGACCCGGTCCCGGCCGGAGCGAGGGGGATCCTGCCGACGACGGGTGCACGACCAGAATCGTAGGAGGGGCACGTCCGGGCACCGACAGGCGATCACGCCGACGGTGTGCGACGGGCCGCTGCCAGCCGAGGGAAGGGACCGCGGTGCCGGAGTCGCAACCGCCTCAGGACGCGGCAGGACCGTTGCCCGACGGCGACGTCTACGAGTGGTACCAGCGCGGCCTCAGACTGCTCGCCGATCGGCATCCTGACGCGGCGGCCACGTTGCTGGCACGTGCCGCGGCCGCCGAGCCGGGATCCCGGAGCATCCGTGAGGCGCTGGCCCGGGCGCAGTACGACGCCGGGCGCTACCAGGACTCCATCGACAGCTTCAGCAGCCTCATCGCCCTCAACCCGACCGACGACTACGCGCAGTTCGGGCTCGGGCTGGCCGCCGACCGGGCGGGCGAGCTCAACCTCGCGGCCGAGCACCTGGCTCTCGCCGCGGCCATGCGACCCGATCTGCCCCACTACGCACGAGCCCTCCGTGGTGTCCGTGCGCGGCTCCTGCGGGGGACGGCGTGAGCGCGGGCACCGGCCCCGTGCCGCTGGCAGCCGGCGCGGAGCGCCCGCCGAGCACGGAGTACGACGTCGCCCTGCTCGACCTGGACGGTGTCGTCTACATCGGGCCGGACGCCGTCCCCGGGGTACCGGACGCGCTCGCGTCGGCGCGTCGCGACGGGATGGGGCTGGGCTATGTCACGAACAACGCTTCACGGACCCCCGAGGAGGTCGCCGCACACCTCACCGACCTGGGTGTCGCGGCCGCGCCGGAGGACGTCATCACCAGCTCCCAGGCGGCGGCGACCGTGGTGGCCGGACTGCTCGGCCCGGGGGGCCGGGTGCTCCCCGTCGGTGGACCGGGCGTGGCCGTCGCCCTCATCGCGGCGGGGCTGACGGTGGTGGACTCCGCCGACGACCACCCGGACGCGGTGGTCCAGGGATACGGCAAGGAGGTGGGCTGGGCCCAGATCGCCGAAGCGGTCGTCGCGGTCCGCAACGGGGCGCGGCACGTCGCGACGAACGGCGACCTGACCGTTCCGTCCCCGCGGGGGCCGCTGCCCGGCAACGGCGCCCTGGTGGCGGTCGTCCAGGGGGTCACCGGTGTGCCGCCGCTGGTCACCGGCAAGCCGGACCCGGCGATGCACGCCGAGTGCGTGCGGCGGACCGGCGCCCGGCAGCCGCTCGTCGTCGGCGACCGTCTCGACACCGACATCGAGGGAGCGCGGCGAGCGGAGGCAGCGAGCCTGCTCGTGCTCACCGGGGTCACCGATCCGACTTCCCTCCTCGCGGCCGGACCGCAGCGACGTCCCGATCTGCTCGCCCCGGACGCCGCCGGACTCCTCGTCCCGCACCCAGCGGTCGAGGACACCGGGCGGTCCTGGCGTTGCGGGGCGTGGCTCGTCCGCACGGCCGAGGGGCACAGGGCGCTCGAACTGGCGAGCTCCGGCGACCGGCCGAGCGGCGGCGACGGCCTCGACGGGCTCCGGGCGCTCTGCGTGGCCAACTGGAGCATGAACCCCGACGACGGGGTGGCTGCTCGCGTCGTGGCGGCGGACGGCCGGGCCGCGGAGGCGCTGGGGGCCTGGGGACTGGTGCCGGCCCGCCGCTGAACCGCCCTCGCGCGTCAGAGCAGCTTGCGCAGCCTCAGCAGGTCGCGCAGTCCCGCCTCGAGCTTGACCCGACCGTCCTTCCACGCGGAGCCGAAGGACAGCCGGCCGTCGGTGAGCGCGACGAGGTCGTCGCTGGTCATGGTCAGCCGGATGTCGGCCCGGGGCACCTCGGGTCCGTCGGCCACCGCCCGCATGTCCCGTACCGAGCCGGAGCTGAGCCGGCCGACGACCACCTGGTCGAGATCGGTGAGCCGGCAGGAGAGCGTGCGATCCAGTCCGGCGGCTGCCGGGTTGGCGGCCAGCCCACCGAGGATCCCCGTGAGGGCGGTCATGCACTGGTCCATGGTGGCCACGGAGGCGGGTCTCCCGAGGGTGGGCGGCGGCAACGGTCCGCTGGACGCTATCGCGCCCTGCCGCCGGACTCCTCCCGTCGTGCCCGGCCGGTAACCTCCGCAGGGGACGACGGGCGCACCGGCCGGACCTCCGACTCCGTCGAGACGACCGCACCGACCACCCGAGAGGCACATCATGACCGAGCCGAGCGTGCAGCGACCGGTGCCGGGGCCGCCCCGGCCCGGGCCCTCGCCGACGCCTGCGCCGGTTCACGGTGCCGCGTCCGTCTCGGGTGCCGCGCAGGGCCAGGAGCCGCGCATCGCCCGGGACGAGCGCGCCGACGTCGTGTCCGACGCAGCGTCCGCGACCCGGATCACCGGCCTGGAGGGGGTCCCCGTCGCCGAGCACGTCGCCGTCTTCGAGGCGGAGCACGAGCGGCTCCGACGCGAACTCGGCACGATCGACGCCCTCTGATGGCTCGCCGCAACCGGCTCGACGCCGAACTCGTCCGCCGCGGCCTGGCCCGGTCCCGGGAGCACGCCGTCACGCTCATCGCCGAGGGGCGTGTCGCCGTCGGCGGGCAGGCCGCCACCAAGCCGGCCACCGGCGTCGAGTCCGGGACACCGGTGGTCGTGCGCACCGATCCCGACAAGCCCACCTGGGTGTCGCGGGGCGCGCACAAGCTGCTCGGCGCGCTCGATGCGCTCCCGGTGACCGTGGAGGGGCGGCGGGCGCTGGACGCCGGCGCCTCGACCGGGGGGTTCACCGAGGTGCTGCTGCGCCGCGGAGCCGCCGAGGTCGTGGCCGTCGACGTCGGCTACGGGGAGCTGGCCTGGTCGCTGCGCACCGACGAGCGGGTCCGGCTGCACGAGCGCACCAACGTCCGCACCCTCACCCCCGAGGCGATCGACGGCCCGGTGGACCTCGTCGTCGCCGACCTCTCCTTCATCTCCCTGCACAAGGTCCTGCCGGCGCTGTCCGCCTGCACCCGCCCCGGTGCCGACCTGCTGCCCATGGTGAAGCCGCAGTTCGAGGTCGGGAAGCAACGGCTGCCCGCCGGCGGGGTGGTGCGCGACCCCGAGCTGCGGGTGCAGGCCGTCCTCGAGGTCGGGCGCGCCGCCCAGGGACTGGGCTGGGGTACCGCCGGGGTGGTCGCCAGCCCGCTGCCCGGTCCGGCCGGGAACGTGGAGTTCTTCCTCTGGCTGCGGTCCGACGCCGGGCCCATCCAGGAGGACGCCGTCCGTCGAGCAGTCCAGGAGGGACCGCAGTGAGCGACTCGAGCACGGCAGGGCGGCAGGAGCGGGAGCGCCGCGTCCTGCTGACCGTGCACACCGGCCGGCGCGACATCGTCGACCTCGCCCGCACCTCCGCTGCGCGTCTGATGGAGGGCGGCATCGGCGTGCGGCTGCTGGACGACGAGGCCGAGGAGCTGGACATCCCGGGCGCCGAGGTGGTGGCACCCGACGAGGCCGCGGCCCGGGACGCCGAGATCGTCATGGTCTTCGGCGGCGACGGCACCTTCCTGCGGGCCGCCGAGCTGGCCCGGTACACCGACGCGGCCCTCATGGGCGTCAACCTCGGCCGCGTCGGCTTCCTCGCCGAGACCGAGCCCGAAGCGGTCGAGGAGACACTCATCGCCATCGAGCGCTGCGAGTACTCGGTGGAGGAGCGGCTGGCCATCCGCGTCGACGTCCTCGACCGCGACGGCACCGTCGTCGGCGGCACCTGGGCGCTCAACGAGGTCTCGGTGGAGAAGGCCGAGCGCTCGCGGGTGCTCGACGTCGTCATCGCCATCGACGGCCGGCCGCTGACCAGCTTCGGGTGCGACGGGGTGCTCTGCGCGACGCCCACCGGCTCGACGGCATACGCCTTCTCCGCCGGCGGCCCGGTGGTCTGGCCCGACGTCGAGGCGCTGCTCCTGGTCCCCACCAACGCGCACGCGCTGTTCGCGCGCCCGCTGGTCACCTCGCCGAACTCGGTGCTCACCGTCGCGATCCCCGCCGACGGCAACCGCGCCCGCGTGTCGGCCGACGGCCGCCGCATCGTCGCGATCCCCGACGGCGGACGGGTCGACGTGCGCCGCGCCAACCGCCCGGTCCGGATCGCGCGGGTGCACGCCGCCACGTTCGGCGACCGGCTGGTGGCCAAGTTCGGACTCCCCGTGCGCGGCTTCCGCGACGCCCGGCACGCGGGGCCCGGCCACGAGCTGTTCACCAGCCGCAACGTGCTGGCCCGCGACGTCCTGACCGCGGACGGCTCCGGTGGGGGAGAGGTGAGCAGTGGCGCCCCGCACGGCGACGCCTGACGGAGGGTCCTCCCGACCCCCACGCCTCGCCGACGCCCGGCGCGGGGCCTCGCGGGAGGTGCGTTCCAGCACGTCGCTCGGGCGTCTCTCCGAGCTGCGCATCCGGGGGCTCGGCGCCATCGACGACGTCACCCTCGAGCTGGGCCAGGGGCTGACGGTCGTGACCGGCGAGACCGGGGCGGGCAAGACCATGGTCGTCACCGGGCTGACCCTGCTGTTCGGTGGCCGGGCCGACCCCGGCCGGGTCCGGGCCAGCGGTCGCGCCGGCGTGGAGGGCCGTCTCGAGCTCCCGCCCGGCTCACCGGTCTGGGAGCGGGCGGCCGACGCCGGTGCCGATCCCGACGACGACGGCAGCCTGATCCTGGCTCGCACGGTCAGCGCGGAAGGGCGGTCCCGCGCCTACCTGGGCGGGCGCAGCGTGCCGGTCGGGGTGGTCGCCGAGCTGTCCGAGAGCCTGCTCGCCGTGCACGGCCAGACCGACCAGCTCCGCCTGTCCCGTCCGGCGGAGCAGCGTCGCGCGCTGGACCGCTACGCCGGTCCCGCGCACCTGGACCTCCTCGAGCGGTACCGGGAGGCCCACCAGCGCTGGCGGGCGCTGTCCGCCGACCTGGACCGCCGCCGCGGACAGGCCCGCGAACTCGCCCAGGCCGCCGATGTGCTCCGCCACGGGCTGGAGGAGATCGCCGCCGTCGCACCGGAGCCCGGCGAGGACGAGGCCCTCGACACGCAGGCCAAGCGGCTCAGCGACGCCGATGCGCTGCGGGCGGCCGCCGACGAGGCGCGGCTCGCGCTGGTCGGCGACGTCACCGGCGACCTTGGTGGGGACGAGGCGCCGCAGGACGCCGCCGCAGCCCTGGCCATCGCCGAGCGGGCTCTCGCCTCCTCCGACGACCCGACGCTGGTCATGCTCGCGCAGGACCTGGCCGACGCCGTCGCGGTCGTGTCCGACGTGTCCGCCCAGCTCTCCGGCTACGTCTCCGACCTCGACGCCGACCCCGCACGGCTGGCGGAGGTCCTCGACCGCCGGGCGGCGATCACCGCGCTCGTCCGCAAGTACGCCGAGGTCGGGCAGGGCGCCTCCGGCGTGCTCGCCTGGGCCGAGCAGGCGCAGCAGAAGCTCGCCCAGCTCGACGTCTCCGACGAGGCGCTCGAGGCCCTCGCCGCCGAGCGCGACGCCGCCCGAGCCCAGGTCGACCGGCTCGCCGCCGAGCTCTCCACGGGTCGCCGCGCCGCCGCCGAGGGGTTCGCCGCCGAGGTCGGCGCCGAGCTGGCTGGCCTGGCCATGAAGAGCGCCCGGGTCTCCTTCTCCGTCGACAGCCACCCGGACGAGCCGGGGCCCGACGGCATCGACGACGTCGCCCTCCTGCTGGCCGCGCACCCGGGCGCACCCGCGCGGCCGGTGCACAAGGGAGCGTCCGGCGGTGAGCTCTCCCGCGTGATGCTGGCGATCGAGGTGGTGTTCGCCGGCGCCGACCCGGTGCCGGTCATGGTCTTCGACGAGGTCGACGCCGGCGTCGGCGGGCAGGCGGCCGGCGAGATCGGCCGACGCCTGGCGCGCCTGGCGCGGGACCACCAGGTCGTCGTCGTCACCCACCTCGCGCAGGTCGCCGCCTTCGCCGACACCCACCTCGTCGTGGACAAGTCGCCCGACACCGGCGCGGGGGTCACCGCCACCGACATCCGGTCGGTCCAGGACGAGGACCGGGTTCGCGAGCTGGCCCGGATGCTCTCCGGGCTGGCCGACAGCGACACCGGTCAGGCGCACGCCCGTGAGCTCCTGGCGGTCGCTGCAACCGCTCGCTGACCGGTTCCCCCGTCGGGTGACCACGGGCTTGCGCAGGGCCGGCCCGGGGTAGGGAGCCTCGGTGAGTTGCTTCTCCTCCGTCGACGAGTCGGCGCACTACGGTTTCTCGGTCTGCATGCTGCTCGACCAGTACCGCGAGCAGCTGCGGTGGGAGGACGGTGGTGTCGACGAGCTCGGAAGTGGGGACGCCACGGTCATCGCCGACGTCGTCCGCTCGCTGCCGGGGCTGCGGGTGCACGGCTACGACATCAGCTCGCCGTCGGTGGAGAAGGCGCGGGCGAACATCGCCGAGCGCGGCGTGCCCGACCGCTACACCGTCGAGCTGGGCGACTTCTTCGACCAGGCCGACTCGGCCGGGGGAGCGCAGGCCCGCACCGTCATCTCCAACCCGCCCTACATCCCGGCGCCCGACCGCGACATCCTCATGCCCGAGCTCTGGGGCGGTGTGCGCGGCAACGACCTGCTGCTGCAGCTGCTCAAGGCCGGATACGACAACGTGATCGCCGCGGTGGCCAGCTACTCAGACCCCGAGGGCACCGTGCGCGTGGCCGAGGACCTCGGCTACCGGGTCGTCAACTTCCTCGCCATGGGCCTGGACTTCGGGCCCTACAGCAACGAGCCGAAGGTCCGGGAGCACATCCGCCGGCTCTGCGCGGACGGCGACGGCTGGGCGGGCGAGGACGGGTACATGGTCGCCGTCGCCCTGTTCACCCGGGACGCCGACCTGCCCGGTGACCGCGGCGGCCAGCTGTTGCGGGCGCTGCAGGTCTGACCTCTCGAGCGGGGCCCGGAGGGCCTCCCGAGGAGGACCTGGGAGCCGCCCTGCGAGGCGGCGCGACGAGCGGGGGCCCGGAGGGTCCCCGAGGAGTGCCGGGGAAGGGGCTCAACGCAACAGGGGAACGGCTCCTGGCCGCGGTCGTCGTCCGGAGGACGACAATGCATAGCTCACCGCCGCTTGGCGTAGCCCGCGAGGCCGAACTGCAGGAGTGCCAGCCCACGGCGTCCCTGACGGCGCAGCTCCACCGCGAGCTCCGGCCCGCTCACCCCGGACAGCACCCGGTCGCGGGCCAGCTCCAACAGCGATGCGTACAGGCCGAGCACCGCGTGAGCGGCCAGCCACGGCTCGATCTGCCCGGCGCGCGCCCCGGTCTCCTCGGCGATCAGCTCGGCGAGCGAGTCGGTGAGCTCGCCCAGGATCTCCCGCTCGCGGGTCAGAAGCGTGCGGCTGCTGCGGATGACCCGCGCCATCTGCGCCACGCCGTCGGCGGCCGCGGGCGTCCCGAGCAGGCTCACCGCCGCCACCACGAAGCTGCCGGCGGCCGCGGCCACCGACTCGCCTGCCGGCCTCCGGCGCACCGCGTCCAGGAGCGCCGCGCGCATCGGCGGGTCGGCGTCGAAGACCAGCCCCTCCTTGACCGGGAAGTGGTTGAACACCGTCTTCTCCACCACGCCGGCGCGCTGGGCGATCTCCACGACGCTCACCGAGTCGAAGCCGCGCTCGGCGAACAGGTCGGTGGCAGCATCGACGATGCGCGCCCGGGTCTGCTGGCGACGGCGTTCCCGGATGCCTCCGCCGCGCGTGCGCCGGGCGCGCCGGGGCCCGGTCGGTTCACCGTCGGTCACGGCGACCGGGGACGCCGGTGCCGGGGTGGCGGGCGCGCCCTCGGCGACGGCGGCGCCGGCCACCGGATCGGGTACCGCGGCCGACGGAGCCGGCACCTCGGGTGCGACCGGTGCCGGCTGCTCGACCGGGGGCGCCTCGACGGCGGGGGTCGCGGCCGCGCTCTCCTCCCGTTCGGCCTGCTCAGGTCGGGGAACCGCCCGGATGACGGCAGGGCCGACCGGGCCGTCGACGTCCTCCCCGTCCTGCAGAAGGGTCATCGGGGTCGTCAGGGCACCCGCCACTCCAGTCACGTGCGCAACGTTAGTCACGAGTCGGTAACGGTCCCGCCGGGTCGTCGGCGCGGCCGCGACTGGCGTGTCGGCAGGACGTGGTGTCGGACACTGTGCGTGACTGAGGGATCGCTGACGCGCGTCGAAGGGTGGCCCGGGCACCCGTGCGTGGCAGCATGCGGTGTCATGCGCATCGGCACCGTTCGCCGCGGCCGGGCCCAGGAAGCGGAGCCCGGCGTCTCGGGCACCGCACGCCTGGACCGCCGCACGAAGAACCTGACGAAGCGACTGCGCCCCGGCGACATCGCCGTCATCGACCACGTGGACATCGACCGGGTCAGCGCCGACGCCCTCGTCGGCTGCAAGGTCGCCGCGGTCGTGAACGCGGCTCCCAGCATCTCCGGCCGCTATCCCAACCTCGGCCCCGAGATCCTGATCGATGCGGGCATCCCGCTTCTCGACGACGTCGGCAAGGACGTGTTCGGCAAGCTCAAGGAAGGCACCCCGGTCCGGCTCGACGGCAACCAGCTGATCGCCGAGGACGGCACCGTCGTCGCCGCGGGCACCGTCCACGACGCGGACTCCGTGGCCGCGGCGATGACCGAGGCCAAGGCGGGGCTGTCGGTGCAGCTCGAGGCGTTCGCGGCCAACACCATGGAGTACATGAAGCGCGAGCGTGCGCTCCTGCTCGACGGTGTCGGTGTCCCCGACGTCACCACCTCCATCGAGGGCCGGCACGTCCTCGTCGTGGTCCGCGGTTACGACTACAAGGAGGACCTGCACGCCCTCCGCCCCTACATCCGCGACTACCGGCCCGTCCTGATCGGCGTCGACGGAGGAGCCGACGCCCTGGTCGAGGCGGGCTACTCGCCGGACATGATCATCGGCGACATGGACTCGGTGAGCGACGACGTCCTGCGCTCCGGCGCGGAGGTCGTGGTGCACGCCTACGCCGACGGTCGGGCGCCCGGGCTCTCCCGCGTCCAGGACCTGGGCGTGGAGGCCATCACCTTCCCGGCCTCGGCCACCAGCGAGGACATCGCGATGTTGCTGGCCGACGAGAAGGGCGCGACGCTCATCGTCGCCGTCGGCACCCACGCCACCCTCATCGAGTTCCTCGACAAGGGCCGCGGCGGCATGGCCTCGACCTTCCTGACCCGGCTGCGCCTGGGCGGCAAGCTCGTCGACGCCAAGGGCGTCAGCCGGCTCTACCGCAGTCGCATCTCCACGGCGGTGCTGGTGGTCATGGTGCTCGCGGCCCTGGTGGCCATCGGTGCGACGCTGGCGGTGTCGGCCGTCGGGCGGGTCTACCTGGACCTCCTGCTCGACCAATGGAACAGCTTCGTCTTCTGGCTGGAGAACCTCCTCTCGTGATCGACTTCCGCTATCACCTGGTCTCGCTGATCGCCGTCTTCCTGGCCGTCGCCTTGGGCATCGTCATCGGGACCACCGCGCTGAACGAGCCGATCCAGGCCGACATCGAGGGCCAGGTCGCCGACCTGGAGCAGGACAAGCGCTCGCTGGAGGACCGCACCCAGGAGCTGCAGACCCAGCTCGACACCGCGGAGGGCTTCCAGGAGGCCGTCGCCCCGGCCCTCGTCGGCGGTGCCCTCGCCGGTCGTTCGGTCCTGCTCGTCGCCGCCGACGAGAAGGTCGCCCCCGAGACCGTGGAATCGGTCACCGCGATGATCCAGCAGGCCGGCGGGTCGGTCAGCGGCGTGCTCCGCCTGCGCGCCGAGTACAGCGACCCGTCGACGAGCACCAGCCTGCAGAACTACGTCAACGGCAGCGGCCGGCCGGCCGGCGTGGAGCTCCCCGAGGACGGCGACGTGGGCGCCCAGGTCGGTTCGCTGCTGTCCCAGGTGCTCATGACCCCGCCCGGCGGCCCCGCTCCCGACACCGCCGCCATCTCCTCGGTCGTCTCCGGGCTCAGCTCGCTCGATGTCCTCCGGCAGGAGAGCTCCTCGGTCAGCCCCGCCGACTACGCCGTCGTCCTGACCTCCGGCGAGGCCGAGGCCGAGGGTGAGGACGCCGAGAGCCGCAACGCCGCCCTGGTGGACCTGGTCCGCGCGCTCGACGGCGCCGGGTCCGGTGCGGTCGTCGCCGGTGACGGCGCGTCGGCCGGCGAGAACGGGCTGGTGGGTGTCGTGCGGGCCGATCCGGCGCTCGCCGCGGCGGTCTCCACCGTCGACAACATCGGCACTTCCGTCGGCCGCATCAGCACGGTGCTCGCTCTCGGGCGCGAGGCCGCGGGGACCTCCGGCAAGTACGGCACGGGCGAGGACACCCAGCCGGTGCCACCGGTGCCCGCCGCGGCCCCGTGACCGCGGGAGCGTCCGGGGGTGGACGGCGCCGGCTCGTGCTGGCCCTGACGGGAGCGGGTGCGGCCCGCATCGCGCTGGCCGGTGCCCGTGCGTTCACCGAGCGCCCCGCCGGCGCTCCCTGGCGGCGCACCAACTACGCCGGGCGGCCGGTCACGCTGCTCGGCGGGCCCGCCCTGGCGCTGTCGGCCACCGCCACCGCGGTCCTGGGCGCGCCTGCGGGCACCCGGGCCGCCGCCGCCGTCGTCGGCACCGTCTCCGGTCTCGTCGGCGGGTACGACGACCTGGCCGGCGCACGCCCGGAGCAGGCCCGGGACAAGGGCCTGGCCGGGCACCTGCGCGCGCTGCGCGAGGGCCGGGTGTCCGCCGGCGCGGTGAAGGTCGCCGGCATCGGCGCGGCCGCCGCCGTCGCCGCCCTGCTGACCCGCGACCGGGCTCGCGGCGCCGGAGCCCTCGTCGACGGCGTGCTCACCACCGGGCTGGTCGCCGGCACCGCGAACCTGCTCAACCTGCTGGACCTGCGCCCCGGCCGCGCCGCCAAGGTCGGCGTGATCGCGGCCGGTGCGGCCCTCGGCGGCCCTGCGGGCGGTCTGGTGAGCGGTCCGCTCGGCGCGACGCTGGCGGTGCTGCCCAGCGACCTCGGCGAGCAGGTCATGCTCGGCGACTGCGGCGCGAACGCCCTGGGTTCCCTGCTCGGGCTGCGGCTCGCGGCGATGCCGGGCCGCGGCGCGCGGACCGCTGCGCTCGCCGTGATCACCGGCCTCACGCTGGCCAGCGAGAAGGTCAGCTTCACCCGGGTCATCGAGGCGATGCCGGGGCTGCGGGAACTGGACCGGCTCGGCCGCCTGCCCTCGTGACCGCCCGCCAGGTGGCTCGTGGGGTGGCCGGGGCCGCGGCCCTGATCGCCGCGCTCACCGTGCTGGCCCGCCTCGCCGGGTTCGGCCGCACGCTGGTCTTCACCAACACCGTCGGTGCCGGCAGCACCGGTGACGTGTACCTGGCCGCCAACAACGTCCCGAACATCGTCTTCGAGGTCGTCGCCGGAGGAGCCCTGGCCAGCCTGGTCGTGCCCATGCTCGCCGGTGGCATCGCCTCCGGCGACCGGGACGAGGTCCGCCGGACGGCGTCGGCGCTGCTCGGCTGGACGCTGCTGGTGCTCACGCCGCTGGCCGTCCTGCTGGCCCTCTTCGCCGAGCCCGTCGCCCGGCTGCTGCTGGGCGGCGGGGAGGACGCCGAGGTGCGGCTGGCCGCGCGGTTCCTGCTGGTCTTCGCCCCCCAGGTGGTGCTCTACGGCATCGGCATCGTGCTCACCGGCGTCCTGCAGGCCCACCGCCGCTTCGCCGGCCCCGCCCTCGCGCCGCTGATCTCCAGCGTCGTCGTCGCCGGGGCGTACCTGACCTTCGCCGGGATGGAGGGCGACCGCTCCGTCGGTGGCCTCAGCACGCCGGCCGAGCTGGTCCTCGGAGTGGGGACGACGCTCGGGGTGGTGGCGCTGAGCCTCAGCCTGCTGCTGCCGATGCGCGGCCTGCGGCTGGGACTGCGCCCGACCCTGCGTTTCCCCGTGGGCGCCGCGCCGCGGGTGCGCCGGCTGGCCGTCGCCGGCGTCCTCACCCTCGCCGGACAGCAGCTCGTCGCGGCGGTCGCGATCCGGCTGGCCAACGACGGCGCCCCCGACGGCACCCAGGTCGCCTACACGGCCGGCCTGACGGTGTTCCTGCTGCCGTGGGCGGCCCTGGCGGTGCCGTTGGCCACCTCGGCCTACCCGGGGTTGGTGGAGCGCGCCGAGAGCGGCGACGAGCCGGGTTACCGGCGGGCGCTGGCGCCGGTCCTGGTCCTGACCGTGACGGCCTCCGTGATCGCCGCCGCCGCCATCGCCGCGGCGGCCGGGCCGCTCGCGCGGATCTTCCTCGGGACCGGGTCGACCGGGCAGGTCACCGCGCTCCGCGACGCCATCGTGGCGTTCATGCCCGGCCTGCTCGGCTACGGGCTGGTCGCGGTGCTGACCCGCGCGCTCTACGCCCGCGGGCTGTGGAAGGCGCCGACCGCGTGCGTGCTCGGAGGATGGGTGCTGGCGGTGGGAGCCGACGTGCTGCTGGCGGGCCTGCTGCCGGCCGAGGACCGTGCTCTGGCGCTCGCGGCCGGCCACTCCCTGGGCGTCACGGTGGCCGGTGCCGGCCTGCTGGCCGTCGTGGCCCGGATCTCGGGCGGCGGTGCGCTGACGGGCCTGGCCCGCGGAGGCGGCACCTCGCTCGTCGCGGGCGCCCTCGGCGGAGCCGCCGGGCTGGTCGTGGCCCGCGCCCTCGACGTCGATCCGGTGCCCCGCGGGACCCTGCTGACGACGCTGGGAGCCGGGGTCCTCGTCGGGGGGACCGTGCTCCTGGTGGCGGGGGCCGTCATGATGGGCACGGCGCGCACACCGTTGACGCGCGCGGTGCGGGAGTTGCGGTCGTCGGGCGGGCAGGAGGTGCGCGGTGGCTGAGCAGCTGCTGCTCGGCCACCGGGTGACCGAGGTGCTGGCGACCAGCACCGGCGGTGTCGGCACGCACGTCCGGTCGGTCGTCCCGGCCCTCGTCTCGGCCGGCGCGCACGTCCAGGTCTGCGGCCCGCGGGCGACCGACGAGCTCTTCGCCTTCTCCGACCGCGGTGCCGCCTTCACCCCCGTGGAGATCTCCGCCGGCCTCGCCCCGGCCGCCGACGCCCGCGCGGTGTCGGCGCTGCGCGGCGCGCTCGCCGGCACCGACGTGGTCCACGCCCACGGGCTCCGGGCGGGGCTCGTCGCCGCGGCGGCCCGGCGGCTGGCCGCCAGCCCCGCGCGACTGGTGCTCACGTTGCACAACGCCCTGCCCGACGGGGGCGGCCTGCGCCGTCGGGTCATGGAACGGGCCGAGCGGGCGACCGTCCGTGCCGCCGACGTCGTCCTCGCCGCCTCTACCGATCTCGCGGAGAACGCGCGGCGCCTCGGAGCCCGCGACGTGCGGCTGGCGCCGGTCGCCGCCCCACCGCTGCCGCCGGCCGCCCGCACCCGCACGGAGGTGCGGGAGGAGCTGGGACTGGTCGACGACCGGGCGCTGGTCGTCGCCGTCGGCCGGCTGCATCCGCAGAAGGGCTACGACGTGCTGCTGGACGCGGTCGCCCGCTGGTCGGCCGACCAGCGGCTGCGCCCCGCACCACTGGTCGTGGTGGCCGGGGACGGGCCGCTCCACGACGAGCTCGCCGCGCGGATCCGCGACGAGCTGCTGCCGGTGACCCTCCTGGGCCGCCGGGACGACGTCGCCGACCTGCTCGGAGCCGCCGACCTGTGCGTCCTGCCCTCGCGCTGGGAGGCCCGCTCGCTCACCGCGCAGGAGGCGCTGCGGACGGGGGTCCCGCTGGTCGCCACCGAGGTGGGTGGGCTCCCCGAGCTGCTCGGCGACTCCGCCGAGCTGGTCCCGGCCGGCGACGCCGCGGCACTGGCCGAGGCCGTCGTCCGGGTGCTCTGCGACAGCGCGCACGCCGTCGAGCTGACCGAGCGCGGACAGCGGCGTGCGGCGGGGTGGCCCGACGAGGCCGCCACCGCCGCGCACCTGGTCGACCTCTACCGCGAGCTGATCGACGCGCTACCCCGGTCGCGGCGATGAGCGGTCCGGCCCGCCGTGCCGCCGCGTTGGTCGTGTCGCTGCTCGCGCTGCTGGTCGGTCTGCCCTCGACCGGTGCCGCCGCCGACGACCCGGTCGTGGACCGGGTGGTGGTCGTCGGCGTCCCCGGTCTCACGTGGGCCGACGTCGACCCCGGGACCACACCGGTGCTCTGGTCGATGGCCGAGGACTCGGCCATCGGTGCCCTGTCGGTCCGCGCCGCCCGGTCGACCAGCTGCCTGCTCGACGGCTGGGCCACCCTCGGGGCGGGCAACCGGGCCCGGTTCCCGGGCACGGACGAGGGTCTTCCGCCGGTGCCGTTGCCCACCGGTCCCGGCGCGGAGCCCGACGGCGAGGCGGCACCGCCCGCCGAGCCGCCGCTGGACACCTCGCTCACCCACTGCGGCCTGCAGGAACGCGTCGCCGCCGTCGCGCTGGGCGATCCGCTCGCCACCGTCGGCCGCATCGCGGAGGACCCGGGCACCGTGCGCTTCGGCGCCGAGCCGGGCGCCCTCGGCGCGCAGGTGGGCTGCGGCTCGGTCGTCGGCCGCGCCGCGGCACTCGCGGCGGCCGCACCCGGGGTCCAGCTGACGTCGGCCGCCGCGGTGCCCGGCGACCCTGCCGAGCTGGCCGCCGCGCTGACGGCCTGCCCGCTGTCGCTGGTGTCCCTGGACCAGCTGACCGATGCCGGGCGCCCGGGGGCCGAGCAGACCGACGACGGCACCGAGCCCCTGCCCCGCACCGCGGCGCTGGGCCGGATCGACGAGGCGCTGGACCGGGTGCGCACCGCGGTCGAGTCGCTGCCGGGGAAGACGCTGCTGCTCCTCGCCGGGATCTCCGAGGTCAACGACGGCCGGTCCCAGCTGCACGTGGGCATCGCCGAGGGACCCGGCTTCGACGGTGGCTGGCTGGTGTCGGCGAGCACCGGGCGGGCGCCGTTCGTGCAGCTGATCGACCTGGCGCCCACCGCGCTGCGCGCCCTCGGCCTGGACGTCCCGGCGTCCATGAACGGCCAGCCGATGCGGGTCACCGGCGAGCGGCCGGAACTCGCCGCGGCGGTCACCGAGCTCGAGCTCGTGAACACCGCGGCCGTCACGCACCACCGCAACACCGGCGGCTTCTTCTGGATGTTCGTCGGCGCCGGCGCGGCCGTGGTCGCCCTCGGCCTCGCGATGACCCGCAACCCCCGCCGGGGGCGACCGGGGTTGCGGCGGACGGTGCGTCTGCTGTGCCTGGGAGTCGCCTCGCTCCCGGTCGCCACGTACCTGGCCGGGCTGGTGCCGTGGGAGCGGGCGGGGTCGCCGGTGGGGGCGTTGGTCGCCGCTGTGGTCGGAGCCGCGCTGGTCGTCACCGCCGCAGCGGTGCTGGGCCCGTGGCGGAGGCGGCCACTGGGCCCGCCGCTGGTGATCCTGGCCCTCACCCTCGCCACGCTGGTCGGCGACGTGCTCACCGGCTCCACCCTCGAGCTCGACGGCCCCCTGGGGTACGACGCCGTCGTGGCCGGCCGGTTCACCGGCTACGGCAACCTGACCTTCGGCCTGCTCTCGGTCAGCGCCCTGTCGGTCACCGCCGCGGTCGCGACCTGGGCCGGGCGGCGGGCGGCGCCGGCGCGGCGGCGGCGGGTCACCGGGGCGGTGGTGGTGGCGGTCGGCGTGGCCGCGGTGGCCGTGATCGGTGCGCCGCCGCTGGGCCGCGACTTCGGCGGCGTGCTGGCCGCGCTGCCCGGCTTCCTCCTGCTGGCGATGCTGCTGACCGGCATCCGGGTGACCGTTGCCCGCCTGCTCGCGGTGCTCGCGGCCGCGGTCGTCGCGGTCGGCGCCGTCGCCGTCCTGGACTGGGCCCGGCCGCCGGGGGAGCGGACCCACCTCGGCCGGTTCGTCGAGCAGCTCCTCACCGGGGAGGCATGGACGGTGATCAGCCGCAAGGCCGAGGCGAACGTCGGCATCCTGCTCAACAGCCCGCTGGCCTGGATGCTGCCGGTCGCCGGCGTCGCCGCGGTGTGGCTGCTGCGCCGCAGCGGGCCGCTGCGCGGCGGTGCCGGACTGCCGCCGGCCGACGCGGCGGTGCTGCGTGCGGCCCTCCTCGCCACCGCCCTGAGCCTGACCATCGGCGCTGCCGTCAACGACTCCGGCGTCGCGGTGCCGGCCACCGCGGCGGCCCTGCTCGTACCGCTCCTCGTGTGGCTGGTGAGCGCACCCGAGGCCGGTCCTCCCCGTTCGGGGGAGGCTCCGGGTGGCGGTCCCCACTCCGGTCCGGCCGACGGCCCGGACCGTGTTACGGTCGTCTCCCGTGGGTCGACCGTCTGGAACACGTGAACACGGGCTCTTGCACAACAGCCAGCCGACGAAGTTCGTCTTCGTCACGGGCGGCGTTGTGTCCTCTCTCGGCAAGGGGTTGACCGCCAGCTCGCTGGGCGCCCTCCTCGCCAGTCGAGGACTGAGGGTCACGATGCAGAAGCTGGATCCCTATCTCAACGTGGATCCCGGAACGATGAACCCGTTCCAGCACGGTGAGGTCTTCGTCACCGAGGACGGCGCCGAGACCGACCTGGACGTCGGCCACTACGAGCGCTTCCTCGACATCGACCTCTCCGGCCGGGCCAACGTGACGACCGGGCAGGTGTACTCCGACGTCATCGCCAAGGAGCGCCGCGGCGAGTACCTCGGTGACACGGTGCAGGTCATCCCGCACATCACCAACGAGATCAAGGCGCGGATCCTGGCCGGCGCCGACGGTCCGGACCGCGTGGACGTCGTCATCACCGAGATCGGCGGCACGGTCGGCGACATCGAGTCGCTGCCCTTCCTCGAGGCCGCCCGCCAGGTGCGGCACGAGATCGGCCGGGACAACTGCTTCTTCCTGCACATCTCGCTGATCCCCTACATCGCGCCGTCGGGCGAGCTGAAGACCAAGCCGACCCAGCACTCGGTCGCCCAGCTGCGCAGCATCGGCATCCAGCCCGACGCGCTGGTGTGCCGGTCGGACCGGGACATCACCGAGGGGCTGAAGCGCAAGATCAGCCTGATGTGCGACACCGACGTCGAGGGGGTCGTCTCCTGCCCCGACGCGCCGTCGATCTACGACATCCCCAAGGTGCTGCACCGCGAGGGCCTGGACGCCTACGTCGTCCGCCGGCTGGGGCTGCCCTTCCGCGACGTCGACTGGACCGTCTGGGGCGACCTGCTCGACCGGGTCCACGCGCCCAAGCAGACGGTCACCATCGCGCTGGTCGGCAAGTACATCGACCTGCCCGACGCCTACCTGTCGGTCACCGAGGCCCTGCGCGCCGGTGGCTTCGCCCACCGCAGCCGGGTGCAGATCCGCTGGGTGGCCTCCGACGACTGCCAGACCCCCGAGGGCGCGGAGAAGGCGCTCGCCGGCGTGGACGGCGTCTGCATCCCCGGTGGCTTCGGCGTGCGCGGCATCGAGGGCAAGCTGGGCGCCATCCGGCACACCCGGACCAACGGCATCCCGACGCTGGGCCTGTGCCTCGGCCTGCAGTGCATGGTCATCGAGACGGCGCGGAACCTGGCCGGCATCGAGGGCGCCAACTCCACCGAGTTCGACCCCGAGACCCCGGACCCGGTCATCTCCACCATGGCCACCCAGCTCGACGTCGTCGCCGGGCGCGGGGACATGGGCGGCACCATGCGGCTGGGAAGCTATCCGGCGAGCCTGCAGAAGGGCTCGGTCGTGGCCGGCGTCTACGGCTCCACCGAGATCTCCGAGCGGCACCGGCACCGCTACGAGGTGGCCAACGCCTATCGCGACCGGCTCACCGATGCCGGCCTGGTCTTTTCCGGCACCTCGCCCGACGGCACGCTGGTCGAGTTCGCCGAGCTGCCCAAGGACACCCACCCCTTCTTCGTGGGCACCCAGGCGCACCCGGAGCTGAAGAGCCGGCCGACGCGCCCGCACCCGCTGTTCGCCGGGTTCGTGCAGGCCGCCATCGACTATTCCGAGGCCACCCGGCTGCCGGTGACGTTCGAGGACGAGGCGGAGAAGGTCGGCATCTGATGTCCTCGACGACGACGGGCGACCCGGCTCCGCACGAGTACCGCGTGCTCGAGAGCGAGCCGATCCACGAGGGCCGCGTCATCACCCTGCTGCGTGACACCGTCGCGATGCCGGGAGGAGGGGACAGCGTCCGCGAGGTCGTGCGGCATCCGGGAGCGGTCGCCGTCGTCGCGCTGGACGACGAGGACCGCGTAGTCCTGCTCCGTCAGTACCGGCACCCCGTCGGGCAGTACCTCTGGGAGCTGCCGGCCGGGCTCCGCGACGCCGACGGCGAGCCGCCGCTGGAGACGGCGAAGCGCGAGCTGGCGGAGGAGGTGAAGCTCGCGGCCGCCCGCTGGTCGCTGCTCACCACCCACTACAGCAGCCCCGGGTTCTGCGACGAGATGGTGCTGGTCTACCTCGCCGAGGACCTCTCGCCCGTCGGGCGCCCCGACGGCTTCGAGGTCGAGCACGAAGAGCTGGACATGACCGTCGAGCGGGTGCCGCTGACCGAGGCGGTGCAGCGCGTCTTCGACGGCGGCATCCGCAACGCCTCCGCCGTCGTCGGGCTGCTCGCGGCCGCGCAGGCGCGGGCGACGTCGCCCGAGCTGCGTCCGGTCGACGCGGACTGACCGGTCGGCCCGGTCGGCCGTGAGGAAGACCGGCGACCTGCGCGGCGGCGCACGGATCACGGCGGAAGCCGCCTGGCAGCTGACCCTGATCGCCGCCGTCCAGGTGCTGGCGATGGCGACGTGGTTCTCCGTGTCGGCCGTCGTGCCCTCGCTGCGGCACGACTGGGGACTCGGCTCCGGTGCCGCGGGACTCCTGACCGTTGCCGTGCAGCTGGGTTTCGTCGCCGGCGCCCTGGGGTCGGCGCTGGGAAACCTGCCCGACGTCGTGCCGGCGCACCGGCTCATGGCCGGCTCGGCGGTCGTCGCGGCCGCGACCACGGCGCTCGCGGCTGTCCTCGCGGACGGGCTGCCGTCCGCGCTGCCGCTGCGCTTCCTCACGGGCGTCGCGCTGGCCGGGGTCTATCCGACCGGGCTGAAGCTCGTCACGACCTGGTTCGCCCGCGGCCGAGGTCTGGCGCTGGCGGTGATGGTCGGTGCCCTGACACTGGGCAGCGCGCTGCCCCAGCTGCTCAGCGGCCTCGCGCTGCGCTGGGAGCTGGTGCTGGTCGGCGCGAGTGCGGCCGCCGCGACGGCCGGCGTCGTCGCGTTGCTCGGGGTCCGGCCGGGGCCACTCGGCGCACCGGCTCCGCCCATCGACGTCCGCTACGCCGTCACGGTGTTCCGCGAGCGGCCATCCCGGCTGGTCAGCCTCGGGTACTTCGGGCACATGTGGGAGCTCTACGCGATGTGGACCTGGCTGCCCGCCATCGTGGCCGCCAGCCTGGCGGCCGGCCGGGGCACCCTTCCGTTCGCCCTCTCCGCCGGGGTCGTGGCGTTCATGTCCATCGGCGTCGCAGGGTTCGCCGGCTGCCTCCTGGCCGGCAGGTGGAGTTCCCGCCACGGCGCGGTGCACACCGCGGTGGTCGCCATGGTCGTCAGCGCGGGCAGCTGTGTGGCCGCGGCCCTCTCGTTCGGCCGGTCCCCGTACCTGCTGCTGCTCGTCTGCCTCGTCTGGGGAGCATCGGTCATCGCCGACTCCGCGATGTTCTCCACGGCGCTGAGCCGCACCGTCGACCACCGGTACGTCGGCACCGCGCTGACCATCCAGACGGCGATCGGCTACACGATCACGGTGGTCAGCATCCAGATGTTCCCGGTCGTGGTGGGCGTCGCCGGCTGGAGGGTTGCCGTGCTGCTGCTGGCGATGGGGCCGGTGCTCGGGGCGATCAGCATGCAGAGGCTGTCCCGGGCCGATCGTCTCCGGTGACGGGGCGCTCGGGCGCGTCGGGCAGCCGCAGCCCGAGGCGGGCCAGCTCCAGCGCGGCCAGCGAGCGGGTCGCGGCCGGGTCGCCGGCCCGCCAGGCGGCGCCGGTCCCCGGCGGGAGCGCGGCGAGCCGGGGGAGCGGGGCCGTCGCCACGGCCCGGGCGGCCAGCAGCTCCACCTCCGGGACGCCGGTGAGCATCCGCCGGGCAGCGGCGGCCTCCCGGGCGTAGTGCAGCCGTGACGGCAGCCAGCGCAGCACCAACCAGCCGACCGGCAGCACGACCAGGACGACGGCGAGCACGAGCGCCAGGGTGTCCACCGCGTCCTGCGCGGACCGCCCCGCCCCGCGGACCGAGCCGGCGGAGCCCGCCAGTGCGTCGAACGGGCCGGCCAGCTCGTCGCCGACGACCGGCACGTCCTCCGCGACCTCCGCCGCCGAGCCCATCGACCCGGCGACCGAGCGGCCGAGGTCCTCGACCGCCCGCCCCGGCTCGGCCAGCGCGAGGACGGCGCCGTGCACCGCCCGGGCGACGAGTACCCACAGGAGGGTCCAGAGCAGCACTCCGACGTCCGCGGCCACCTGACGGGCGCGGAGGGCGGGGTGCTGGGCGTAGAAGCGCATGGACGGTCCTCCGGGAGGCGGTGGGACCTCGTCATCGTCGGCCAGCACGCGCCCTCCGGCAGCGCGGCCCGGCGATCCCGGGGAGTTGCGAAACGGTGCACGTGCGGTGATCCAGCCCCGGTCCGTGCCTAGACTCCGGCCGAGGCGCGCCCCGACCGGGCCGCCCACGACGCGGTGGGGGCTCCGTCATCCTCGGGGTCGACCCGCCGGGACCAGGAGACGAGCGATGCGGGTCGGAGTTCCCCGAGAGGTCAAGAACCGCGAGTACCGGGTGGCGCTCACCCCCGCCGGGGTGACCGAGCTGACGCGGGCCGGGCACGCGGTGCTCGTGGAGCGCGGCGCGGGGGAGGGCTCGTCGATCCCGGACGAGGACTTCGTCGCCGCCGGTGCCCGCATCGTGGACTCGGCCGACGACGTCTGGGCCGACGCCGACCTGCTGCTCAAGGTCAAGGAGCCGATCGCCGAGGAGTACGGCCGGCTGCGTGCCGACCAGACCCTCTTCACCTACCTGCACCTCGCGGCCTCCCGCGAGTGCACCGACGCGCTCGTCGCCTCGGGCACCACGGCGATCGCCTACGAGACGGTGCAGACCCCCGACGGCGCGCTGCCGCTGCTGGCCCCCATGTCGGAGGTCGCCGGCCGGATGGCCCCCCAGGTCGGGGCGCACAGCCTCGAGCGGGCGCACGGCGGGCGCGGGGTCCTGCTCGGCGGGGTCTCCGGCGTCTACGCGGCGAAGGTCGTCGTCATCGGCGCGGGCGTGTCCGGCATGAACGCCGCCGCGATCGCCCTCGGCATGCAGGCCGAGGTCGTCGTCCTCGACCGCGACATCGACAAGCTCCGTGCGGCCGACCGGATCTACCAGGGGCACCTGCAGACCGTGGCCTCCAACGCCTACGAGGTCGAGCGCGCCGTGATCGACGCCGACCTGGTCATCGGCGCGGTGCTGGTGCCCGGCGCCAAGGCGCCGACGCTGGTCAGCAACGAGCTGGTGTCGCGCATGAAGCCCGGCTCGGTGCTCGTCGACATCGCCGTCGACCAGGGCGGCTGCTTCGAGGACACCCGCCCGACCACGCACGACGACCCCACGTTCCGGGTGCACGAGTCGGTGTTCTACTGCGTGGCCAACATGCCGGGGGCGGTGCCGAACACCTCCACGCACGCCCTGACCAACGTGACGCTGCCCTACGTGATGGCCCTGGCCAACGAGGGCACCGCGGCCGCCGTCGGGCGCAACCGGGCCCTGGCGCACGGGGTGAACGTCGTGGGTGGGAACGTGGTGCTGCCCGAGGTCGCCGAGGCCCACGGCATGGACGCGGTCCGGCTGGAGGAGGTGCTGTCCTGACGACAGCGACGGGAGCATCGCAGCTGGACGCCGGACCCGACGTCGAACGGGTCGTCACCGGCTACCTCGACCACCTGACCGTCGAGCGGGGACTGGCGACGAACACCATCGCCTCCTACCGGCGCGACCTCCGGCGCTACACCGAGTACCTGGCCGCGGCCGGCGTCCGGGGGCTGGGCGAGGTGGCCGAATCCGACGTCGCGGGCTTCCTCGCCGCCCTGCGGAGAGGCGACGACGACCACCCGCCCCTGTCGGCGACGTCGGCCGCGCGGGCGGTCGTCGCCGTCCGGGGACTGCACAAGTTCGCCCTGCTCGACGGCCTCGTCGTCGACGACGTGGCGCACGAGGTGCGGCCCCCGAGCCCGGCTCGGCGGCTGCCCAAGGCGGTGCCCGTGGAATCGGTGGTCGCGCTGATCGAGGCCGCCGGATCGCTGGAGGGGCCGCGGGGCCTACGGGACCGGGCGCTGCTGGAGGTGCTCTACGGCACGGGGGCACGCATCTCCGAGGCCGTGGGGCTGGCCGTCGACGACCTGGACCGCGGCCAGGCCACCGTGCGCTTGTCGGGCAAGGGCGGCAAGGAGCGGATCGTGCCCGTCGGCAGCTTCGCGCTGCGGGCGGTGGAGGAGTACCTGGTGCGGGCCCGCCCGGCCCTGGCGGCCGCCGGCGCCGGCGGGGTACGCGGCGGCGCCTTGTTCCTCAACGTGCGCGGTGGGCCGCTGTCGCGGCAGAGCGCGTGGTCGATCCTGCGGACCGCGGCCGAGCGCGCCGGCGGGATGGACGCGTCGGCGATCTCCCCGCACACCCTGCGGCACTGCTTCGCCACCCACCTGCTCGACGGCGGTGCCGACGTGCGCGTCGTCCAGGAGCTGCTCGGGCACGCGTCGGTGACGACCACGCAGGTGTACACGCTGGTCACAGTCGACCGGCTCCGCGAGGTCTACGCCACCAGCCACCCGCGCGCATTGACCTGACATCCAAGACCGTGGATGTTGGGCACTATCTGTGACCGACTCGGCTTGAGCAGTCCCACCTGTTGGCATTCGTCGCCATGTCGACACGTCGACGGCGCGCCGCCTTGGGAACCTTTCGTCGTCTCCCTACCGTCTGTGTCACCCGAGCGGACGCTGACGGCTGACCGCACCCGGAACGTCCGGAACGGGTACGAGGTGGAGGCGACAGACCCATGGCGATCCGAGCGGACGCGGCTCACGCCGTCGCGCGCCCGCACGACACCGACCCCGAGATGGGGGCGGCGGCACTGCGACTGGACCCGGCCAAGGCGCGCCAGCGCCGGCTGCCGGACCCGAAGCCGCTGACCCAGCACGGCCCGGCGCACATCATCGCGATGTGCAATCAGAAGGGCGGCGTCGGCAAGACCACGTCGACCATCAACCTGGGCGCCGCGCTGGTGGAGTTCGGCCGCAAGGTCCTCCTCATCGACCTCGACCCGCAGGGTGCGTTGTCCGTGGGCCTGGGTGTGCCGGCGCAGAACATGGACCGGACCATCTACAACGCCCTCATGGAGCGGCGCACCAGCCTGCGCGACGTCCTGGTGCACACCGACATCCCGGGCCTGGACCTCGTGCCCAGCAACATCGACCTCTCCGCCGCCGAGGTGCAGCTGGTCAGCGAGGTCGCCCGTGAGCAGACGCTGCTGCGCGTGCTCGCCGACGTGCGGGACGACTACGACTACGTCCTCATCGACTGCCAGCCCTCGCTCGGGCTGCTGACCGTCAACGCGCTCACGGCCGCCCAGGGCGTGGTGATCCCGCTGGAGTGCGAGTTCTTCTCGCTGCGCGGCGTCGCGCTGCTCGTCGACACGATCGACAAGGTCAAGGAGCGGCTGAACCCCGACCTGGAGATCAACGGGATCCTCGCGACCATGTACGACTCCCGGACCGTGCACTGCCGGGAGGTGTTCAGCCGGGTCGTCGAGGCCTTCGGCGACACCGTCTTCCAGACCGTCATCACCCGCACCGTGCGGTTCCCGGAGACGACCGTCGCCGGACAGCCGATCACCACGTGGGCCCCCACCTCCACGGGCGCCTCGGCGTACCGGGACCTCGCCAAGGAGGTTCTCGCGCTGTGACGCGTCGGCCCGTCCTGCCCGGTGCCTCGGAGTTGTTCCGCCGCACCGACACCGCCGCCGCATCCGAGGTGACGGAGCTGCCGAGCCTGCCCACGACGGCCAGTTCGCCGGCGCTGCGCAGCGCCCGTCGCGCCCCCGAGGGTGCGGCCGAGCCGGCCATGCCGCTCACCCTGGTCCCCGGCGGCGCTGCCGAGGCCGACGGCGGCGACGCCCTGGCCGCGTTCCGCGCCGGCCCGGCCGAGCAGCAGCCGGCTCCGGTCCTCCAGCCGCGGGTGGCCACGCGTGGCCGTCCGGCCCGCGGCAAGGCCGAGCGCACGAAGCACGACGAGAAGATCACCGTCTACATCTCGGCCGACGAGCTGCTGGCCCTGGAGTCCGCCCGGCTGACGCTGCGCGCCGAGCACGGCCTGGCCGCCGACCGCGGGCGCATCGTGCGGGAGGCGGTCTCCGTCCTGCTCGCCGACCTCACCGAGCGCGGCGAGGACTCCGTCCTGGTCCGCCGTCTGCGCGGGCACTGACATCGTCGTCCTCCGGACGACACCGCGGCCGGGAGCCGTGCCCCTGACGCGCTGAGCGCGTTCGTCGTCCCGGCCGGGAGGCCTCCGGCCCCCGCGCCCGGGGCGACACGTTCACTAGGCTGCGTTGGTGACCGAGGCGCCGTCCCCACCGCGGTTCACCGTCCGGCTCACCAACTTCGAGGGCCCGTTCGACCTGCTGCTGCAACTGATCGGCAAGCACCGGCTCGACGTCACCGAGATCGCGTTGTCGCAGGTCACCGACGAGTTCATCGCCCACCTGCGGGCCCTCGGGGACGAGCTGGACCTGGGCCAGGCCAGCGAGTTCCTGGTGGTCGCCTCCACGCTGCTGGACCTCAAGGCCGCGCGCCTGCTACCGGCCGCGGAGGTCGACGACGAGGACGACCTGGAGCTCCTGGAGGCGCGGGACCTCCTCTTCGCCCGGCTGCTGCAGTACAAGGCCTACAAGCTGGCGGCCGGGTTCCTGCGCGACCGCGAGGCGCGGGCCGCGCTCCGCCACCCCCGGCAGGCAGCGCTCGAGCCGCGCTTCGCCGAACTCGTGCCCGAGGTGTTCCTCGACCTGACGCCGGAGCAGTTCGCCGCGCTCGCCGCCCGGGCGCTCGCACCGAAGGTGCCCGAGACGGTGAGCGTCTCGCACCTCCACGCGCCGCCCGTCAGCGTCTCCGAGCAGATGGTGCTGGTGCGCGAGCGCCTCGTCCGGGCGGGGACGGCGAGCTTCCGCGCGCTGTCGGCGGACTGCGAGCACACGTTGGAGGTGGTGGCGCGGTTCCTGGCGCTGCTGGAGCTCTACCGCCAGCAGCGGGTGGTCTTCGAGCAGCTGACCCCGCTGGGTGAACTGCACGTGCGGTGGACCGGTGTGCCCGGGCCGCAGGCCGACGACGAGGCAGCCCCTGACGCCGACGAGGAGTACCGGTGACCGAGGACCGACCCGACCAGGAGCGGGCGCCCATCTCCTGGGACGCGCTCGCCGCCGAGCTGGAGGCCACCCGGCGGGAGGCCGAGGAACGGGGGGAGGCCGACCCCGGCACCTGGGACGCCGTCGCCGCGGAACTGGCGGCCCGGGTGGGGGAGCGGCCGGCCGAGGAGCAGCCGGTGCCGGCGCTGCCCCCCGAGGAGGAGCTGCCGCCGCCCGGGCCACCGCCCGCCGAGCCGGAGCCGGAGGCCGAGCCCGAGGCCGAGCCGCTCGAGCTGCTGGACCCCGTCGAGCTGCTCGGCGGCCTCGAGGCACTGCTGTTCGTGGTCGACGACCCGGTCGACGAGGAGACGCTGGCCGCGGCATTGCGGTGCTCGGAGGAGCAGGTGCGCGAGGGCCTGCGCGCGCTCGCGGCGGGCTACGACGAGCGTTCGGCCGGCATCTCGCTGCGCCGGGTGGGGGAGGGGTGGCGGCTCTACACCCGCGAGGACCACGCCGGCGTCGTCGAGCGCTACCTCGGGGAGGGCCAGCGCGGCCGGCTCTCCCAGGCGGCGCTGGAGACCCTCGCTGTCATCGCCTACCGCCAGCCGGTCACGCGGGCCCGGGTATCGGGGATCCGCGGTGTGGGTGTCGACGGCGTCATGCGCACGCTGATCACCCGCGGGCTGGTGCGGGAGGTCGGGTCCGATCCGGACACCGGCGGCGGGCTGTACGTCACCACCCCGCTCTTCCTGGAGCGCCTCGGGCTCACCAGCCTCGAGGAGCTCCCGCCGCTCGCGCCGCTGCTGCCGGAGCCCGCGACGGTGCTGGACGAGCACCCCGACGTCTGAGCGCGGTCAGCGGCGCGCGTAGCCCGGCCGCTCGCCCAGCGCCAGGGCGACCGTGGCGAGGAGGGACGCGGACATCGCCAGCGCCACGGTCGAGCGCAGCCAGGAGGGGACGGCGACCTCTTCCGCGACGAGGTTCAGGACCACGCCCAGGCCCCACAGGGTCAGGAAGGCCGACGACAGCCGGTGACCCCAGACACTGACGGCGCCGGTCGGGTGCCCCGGCTCCGACCAGACCCGGCGCAGGAAGACTCCCGCGAGCAGGCCGAGGAGCACGCCCGGCACGGCCAGCGCGGCGTACCAGGCGTCGTCGCGGCCCACGGCCAGCCGGATCGCGACCGCGGCCGTGAGCAGGCCCGCGGCGGGGACGCCCAGGAGCAGCCCGATCCGCCGCCAGGCACGCAGCGTGCGCGGCGTGGCCGGTTCGGTCCTGCCGGCACACCGGCCCAGGGAGCGGGGCGTCGTCACGAGCGACCGCGGCGCGGAGGGACGAAGAGGACCGCGGCCGCGACGAAGGTGAGGACGGCGGCGGCGACGACGGCGAGCAGCACGGTCCCGGTCGCGTCCGTGTCCGCCGACGAGCTGAAGACCCAGGCCCCGACGAACAGCACCAGCGAGACGACCGCCACGGGAGCACCGACGCGCGCGTCGCGGCCCTTCGGAGCCGGGTCGCTCCCGGGGGACCGGAGCGAGAACAGCAGCACGGTCAGCGACGCGACCGAGAGCAGGACGGCCAGGATCGCCGCCAGCCCGGCTCCGATGTTCGCCCCGTCGTCCGGATCGGTGCCGAGGAACAGTGCTGCGAAGAGGATCCACAGCGCACTCGCGACCGCGGCGAGGACCAGGCCGGTCCTCCGCATCGAGTCCATGGCGCGAATCGTGGCCGAGCGGAATGCCCTGCGCCACCAGCTCGCCCCGTCGTCACCCTCTTCAGCGGTGGTCTCTCGTCCCGTGGCCAGCGGTGGGCCGGGTCGGTGGGACACTGGGCGGCGATGAGCACCGCGACCCCCGACGACGAGAGCACGACCGCGGCCGGCGAGGGCTGGTCCGAGGACATGGAACTCGCTCCTGCCCACCCGGGGTAACGCCCTGTGCCGTATAACCAT
>NZ_POQU01000044.1 GCF_002938425.1 Blastococcus atacamensis
CTCCCCACCCTTCGCACGCTCAGGGCGGGGCCCGGGACGGGGCCGGCGGCGGGACCCTGCAGGGGGCCACGGGTCCGCAGGTCCCTCGGCTGTCGGCTCCGCGGCCTACGCTCGTGGCATGTTCCCCGGAGGCCAGCCCGACCTGTCGCAGCTGATGAAGCAGGCGCAGGAGATGCAGCAGCAGCTCGTCGCCGCTCAGGAGGAGCTGGCCGCCACCGAGGTCACCGGCACCGCCGGCGGCGGCCTCGTCTCCGCGACGATGACCGGCGACGGTGAGCTCACCGCGCTGACGATCGCGCCGGCCGCCGTCGACCCGGCGGACCTGGAGACGCTGCAGGACCTCGTCGTCGCCGCGGTCCGCGACGCCAAGCGGGCGGCCGACGACCTGGCCGCCAGCCGCATGGGCCCGCTCGCCGGCGGCCTGGGCGGCCCCGGCGGGGGACTGGGCCTGCCCGGCTTCTGACCGGCCGCGTCCGCCCGATCCCCTTCACGAACCGAGGAGCACCGTGTACGAGGGTGCGGTCCAGGACCTGATCGACGAGCTCGGTCGCCTGCCCGGCGTGGGGCCCAAGAGTGCCCAGCGCATCGCGTTCCACCTGCTGTCGTCCGAGTCGGCCGACGTGAGCCGGCTGGTGGCCGCGCTGACGCGCGTCCAGGAGTCGGTCCGCTTCTGCGTCACCTGCTTCAACGTCGCCGAGGCCGAGCAGTGCCGCATCTGCCGTGACCCGCGCCGCTCCGACGACGTCCTGTGCGTCGTCGAGGAGCCCAAGGACGTCGTCGCGATCGAGCGCACCCGCGAGTTCCGTGGCCGCTACCACGTGCTCGGCGGCGCGATCAGCCCGATCGACGGCGTCGGCCCCGACGACCTCAAGGTCAAGGAGCTCATGACGCGGCTGATGGACGGCACCGTCAAGGAGATGATCATCGCCACCGACCCGAACCTCGAGGGCGAGGCGACGGCGGCGTACCTCGCCAGGCTGGTCGGTCCGATGGGGCTCGCGGTCTCCCGGCTGGCGAGCGGGCTGCCGGTGGGCGGCGACCTGGAGTACGCCGACGAGGTGACGTTGGGCCGGGCATTCGAGGGCCGCCGCCGCATCGACGCCTGACGACCGCGCCGGGAGGGTCGTGTCCCCCGGGAGCAGTCACATCGCGGTAACGGTGCTCCGGCGGCCTCTCGCGGGCGGGAAATCCTGTGTTAGACCTTGATCCCCCTGACCAGCGGCGGACGCGCGCGACATCGGCGTCCGCTGTGATGAGAACGAGGTAGTGGATGACTTCCGGTTCGATCAGCCGTCGGCGCACCGTCGCCACGGCGGGCCTCGCGGCGGCGGCGCTGGTGCTCAGCGCCTGCGGTGGCGGCGACGGCGGCGGCGGTTCCGGCGGCGGTGACGGCGGCGGCACCCTGACGATCGGCACCACCGACAAGATCACCTTCCTCGACCCGGCCGGTTCGTACGACAACGGCTCGTTCGCGGTGATGAACCAGGTGTTCCCCTTCCTGCTGAACACCCCCTTCGGCAGCCCCGACGTCGAGCCCGACATCGCCGAGTCGGCCGAGTTCACCGCGCCGACCCAGTACACGGTCACCCTGAAGCCGGGTCTGAAGTGGGCCAACGGCAACGACCTGACCAGCTCCGACGTGAAGTTCACCTTCGACCGTCAGCTGGCCATCGCCGACGAGAACGGCCCGTCGTCGCTGCTCTACAACCTCGACAGCGTCGAGACCCCGGACGACACCACGGTCGTGTTCAACCTGAAGAGCGAGAACGACCAGGTCTTCCCGCAGATCCTCTCGAGCCCGGCGGGCCCCATCGTCGACGAGGACGTCTTCTCCGCCGACGCCGTCACCCCGGACCAGGAGATCGTCGACGGCAAGGCATTCCACGGCCCGTACACGATCACCAGCTACGACCAGAACAACCTGGTCTCCTACGAGGCCTACGACGGCTACGAGGGCCTCCTCGGCGCGCCGAGGACCGACGAGATCAACGTCAAGTACTACGCCGAGTCCTCGAACCTGAAGCTGGACATCCAGCAGGGCAACATCGACGTCGCCTTCCGCAGCCTGACCGCGACCGACGTCGAGGACCTGCGCGGCAACGACGACGTCAAGGTCGTGGACGGCCCCGGCGGCGAGATCCGCTACGTCGTCTTCAACTTCAACACCCAGCCCTTCGGCGCCACGACCCCCGAGGCCGACCCGGCCAAGGCCCAGGCCGTCCGCCAGGCCGTCGCCGACCTCCTCGACCGCGAGGAGATCGCCGACCAGGTCTACAAGGGCACCTACACCCCGCTGTACTCCTTCGTCCCCGAGGGCCTGACCGGCGCGACCGAGCCGCTCATGGAGAAGTACGGCGACGGCTCCGGTGGTCCCGACGCCGCCAAGGCCAAGCAGCGCCTCGAGGCCGCCGGCGTCCAGACGCCGGTCCAGCTGAGCCTGCAGTACTCCAACGACCACTACGGTCCCTCGTCGGCCGACGAGTACGCGCTGATCAAGGACCAGCTGGAGGCCGACGGCCTGTTCGCCGTCGACCTGCAGACCACGGAGTGGACGCAGTACTCCAAGCAGCGCACCGCTGACGCGTACCCGGCCTACCAGCTCGGCTGGTTCCCGGACTACTCCGACGCCGACAACTACCTGACGCCGTTCTTCCTCCTGGAGAACTTCCTCAGCAACCACTACGCCGACCAGGCGGTCAACGACCTGATCCTCCAGCAGGCGACGACCGCCGACGAGGCCGAGCGCACCGCGATCCTGGGCCAGATCCAGGACGCGGTGGCCGACGACCTCTCCACCGTGCCGTACCTGCAGGGTGCGCAGGTCGCCGTCACCGGTGCCGACGTCGAGGGCACGGAGGACACGCTCGACGCGTCCTTCAAGTTCCGGTACGGCGCCCTCAGCAAGGGCTGATCCCAGCCTCTGAGAAACTGAAGGCACCACGGCCCCGGGTGACCCGCTGCGCGCGGATCACCCGGGGCCGACCTTCGTACGGGACAGACGAGCAGGAGACATGACCACGACCACCATGGAGCCCACCGGGGGCGGTGCCGCTCCGGAGGCCGCACCCGCGGCGAAGACCCGCCACGGCGGCGGTGGACTGGGCAGCTACTTGCTCGTCCGGTTCCTGCTGATCTTCCCCACCGTCTTCATCCTGGTGACGACGGTCTTCGTGCTCATGCGGCTGACCGGTGACCCGATCACCGCCGCACAGGGCGGCCGGCTGCCCGCCGACGAGCTGGCCGCGCGCATCAAGGAGGCCGGGTACGACCGGCCGATCCTGGTGCAGTACTGGGAGTACCTGACCTCGATCGTCCAGGGCGACTTCGGCACGGCGCTGAGCGACGGCCGCAAGGTCACCGAGGTGCTGACCACGTTCGGCGCCGCGACCCTCGAGCTGGCCTTCTACGCCCTGCTCGTCGCCTTCGTCGTGGGCATCCCGCTCGGCCGGCTGGCCGCCTACCTGCGCGACCGCTGGCCCGACGCCCTCCTGCGGGTCTTCGCCATCCTCTGCTACGCCACCCCCGTCTTCTTCGCGGGTCTGGTGCTCAAGCTGGTCTTCGCCGTCAACCTCGGCTGGCTCCCGGTCGCCGGGCGCGCCTCGACGGGGGCGGAGATCCAGCTGCAGACGCTGGAGGGCCGCAGCGGCATCTACCTGATCGACGCGATCCGGCTGGGCGACGGCGAGGTCATCTCCGACGTCCTGGAGCACGCGGTGCTGCCCGCCATCGCGCTCGGACTACTCACCGCCGGCGTCTTCCTGCGGCTCGTGCGCACCAACGTCATCGGCACGCTCGGCACCGGCTACGTCGAGGCCGCGCGGTCCCGCGGGGTCAGCGAGCGGCGGCTGCTGCGCAAGCACGCCTACCGCCCGGCGCTGATCCCGATCGTCACCGTCATCGGTCTGCAGATCGCGCTGCTGCTCGGCGGCGCCGTGCTCACCGAGACGACCTTCGAGTGGAAGGGGCTGGGCTTCCAGCTCGTCGAGTACCTGCAGGCGCGCGACTTCGTCGCCGTCCAGGGCATCGTCGTGCTGGCGGCCGTGATCGTGGCCGTCGTCAACTTCGTCGTCGACGTCATCGCCGCGCTCATCGACCCCCGGGTGAGGTACTGAGATGGCCACCGTCGCGGCCCCCGGGACGTCCGCCGTGGACACCGGCGCCGGACGCCGGCCCCGCGGCTGGCGCGGGCTGCCCGTCGTCCGCCAGCTGCGGCAGAGCGTCGGTCTCCAGCGGGGCATGCTCGTCGCCGGGCTGGTGCTCACCGGGATCTTCCTGCTGACGGCGCTGCTGGCGCCGCTGCTCGCGCCCTACGAGTACAACCAGCTCCGCGACCCCTCCGGCCCGTTCGGCGCCCAGCAGCCGCCGTCGGCCGAGCACTGGCTGGGGACGACGGTCGGCGGCTACGACGTGCTGTCGCGGGTCATCTGGGGATCGCGCACCGCGCTGTTCGTCATCGTCGCCGCCGTGCTGATGTCGATCGTGCTCGGCGTCCTGCTCGGGCTCGTCTCGGGGTACTTCGGTGGCTGGCTGGACCGCGTGCTCGTCGTCGTGGCCGACGCCATCTACGCGTTCCCGTCGCTGCTGCTGGCGATCGTCGTCGGCATCGTGCTCAACGGCGGTGAGTCCAGCCTGCTCGGCGGCATCATGGCGGCCGCCATCTCGATCACCGTCGTCTTCGTGCCGCAGTACCTGCGGGTGGTGCGCGCGGAGACCGTGCGGATCAAGGCCGAGGCCTACGTCGAGTCCGCCCGCGTGATCGGCGCCGGCCACTGGCGGATCATGTCGAGGCACGTCTTCCGCAACGCGACGCGGACGCTGCCGCTGATCCTCACGCTGAACGCCTCCGAGGCGATCCTGACGCTGGCCGGCCTGGGCTTCCTCGGCTTCGGCATCGAGCCCACGGCCGCGGCCGAGTGGGGCTACGACCTGCAGAAGTCGCTGTCCGACGTCACCAGCGGCATCTGGTGGACCTCGGTGTTCCCCGGCCTGGCGATCGTGCTGGTCGTGCTCGGCCTGACGCTCGTCGGCGAGAGCCTCAACGACCTGGCCGACCCGCGGTTGCGCACCCGCCGGCGGGGCGGCGCGGCACCGGCCGACGTCGCCGAGACCTCCGTGGTGCCGGCGGCCGCTGCCGTTCCCACCCTGCTCGACCCCGCGAGGGAGCCCGGACTGTGACCACCACCCCTGCCCGCCACGTCGTCGGCATCGAGGACCTCACGGTCTCCTTCGCCACCGACGCCGGGGACGTCGCCGCCGTCACGGGCGTGACCCTGTCGGTGGCCGCCGGCGAGGTGCTGGCCATCGTGGGCGAGAGCGGCAGCGGCAAGACCGTGACCGCCCGCAGCATCCTGGGCCTGCTGCCCGAGACGGCGACCACCCGCGGCGCGGTGCTGCTCACCAGCAAGGACGGCGGCAGCACCTCCGACGTGGTCAGCCTGTCGTCCCGGCAGCTGGGCGACATCCGCGGGGTCGACGCCGCCATGGTGTTCCAGGAGCCCTCCACCGCGCTCAACCCGGTCTACCCGGTGGGCTGGCAGATCGCCGAGGGCCTGCGCGCGCACGGCAAGTACACCCGCGCCGAGGCCCGCGCCAAGGTCATCGACGTGATGCGCCGGGTCGGCATCCCCGACCCCGAGATCCGGGTGGACCACTACCCGCACCAGTTCTCCGGCGGCCAGAAGCAGCGCATCGTCATCGCCCAGGCGCTCGTGCTCGACCCCGGCGTGATCATCGCCGACGAGCCGACGACGGCGCTCGACGTGACCGTGCAGGCGGAGATCCTCGAGCTGCTGCGGCGCTGCCGCGACGAGTTCGGCACCGCCATCGTGCTGATCACGCACAACATGGGCGTGGTCGCCGACCTCGCCGACCGGGTGGCCGTCATGTACCACGGGCGGATCGTGGAGCAGGCCGACGTCGCCTCGCTGTTCGCGGCTCCGCAGGACCCCTACACGCAGAAGCTGCTGGCCTCGGTGCCGCGGCTGGGCGAGGGCTCGGCCCGCGCGGTCGAGCGGGCCTCCCGTCGGCAGGCCGGCTGGGCCGACAGCGAGCCGGTGGTCGAGGCCCGCGACCTCCGGATCGTCTACCCCGGCCGGCTGCGCAAGCCCGACTTCGTCGCCGTCGACGGCGTCAGCCTGGCCATCCGTCCCGGCGAGGTGCTGGGTTTGGTCGGGGAGAGCGGCAGCGGCAAGACGACGATCGGCCGGGCGATCGCCGGGCTGACCAAGGTCACCGGCGGTTCGCTGCAGGTGCTGGGCACCGAGATGAACGGCGTCCGGGAGAAGGCCTTCCGCCCGGTGCGCGAGCGGATCGGGTTCGTCTTCCAGGACCCGGCGTCGAGCTTCAACCCTCTGCTCACCATCGCCGAGGCGGTGGCCGAACCCCTGGTCGTGCACAAGCGCGCCGGCGACGCCCGCGGGGCGCGGAGCCGGGTCGACGAGCTGCTCGAAGCGGTGCAGCTGCCCAAGGCCTTCGGGGACCGCTTCCCGCACGAGCTCTCCGGCGGGCAGCGGCAGCGCGCGAGCCTGGCCCGGGCGCTGGCCCTGCAGCCCGAGCTGCTCATCGCCGACGAGCCCACCTCGGCGCTGGACGTGTCGGTGCAGGCACGGGTGCTGGAGCTCTTCGACGAGCTGCAGCGCGAGTTCGGGTTCGCCGCGCTGTTCATCAGCCACGACCTCGCCGTCGTGGACCTGCTCGCCGACCGGATCGCGGTGCTCTACCGGGGCTCGCTGGTCGAGGAGGGCACCGGCGCGGAGGTGCTGGGCAATCCGCAGCACCCCTACACGCAGCGGCTGCTGGCCTCGCTGCCCGTTCCCGACCCGGCGGAGCAGGCCCGCCGCCGGGCCGCCTGGGAACAGCTGAACGGCTGAGGACCCGGGCATGGGAAGCGATACACCCGTTTTGGCTCGCAATCCGGGTGCATCGCTTCCCATGCCTCGGTCACTCCAGGACGACGTCGTCGCCCTGGCGGGTGGCCCGGCGCACGCGCAGCCGGGCCACCGAGCCGAGCAGCCGCACCAGCTGGGTGTAGCCGGGCGTGGGCCCGTGGTAGCCGAGGAAGCCGCGCGGCCCCTCGACCATCTCGCCGGTGCGGACGTCGTAGCGGCTCTGGTGCCAGGGGCAGACCAGGCAGCCGTCGGCGTCCAGGGTCCCCTTGGAGAGGTCGGCGAGCTGGTGCCGGCAGACGCGGGAGACGGCGAAGTGCCGGTCCTCGCCGTCGGGCCCCGGTCCGCGGTTGCCCACCGCCCAGTCGCCGACGCGGCGCACGGCCCCGGCGGGCAGGTCGGCAGCGGGCACGGAGTCGCGGTCGGGCACAGGACCTCCTGGGTCGGGACGGACGTCGCCGATCGCCCTACCCGCGGCGACCGGGCCGGACCCCTCGGCCGTCGGTAGGGTCCCGGAGGTCCCGCCCGCCGTCCAGGAGGTATCCGTGCGCCGCTGGTGCGTCGTCCTGGGGGTGCTCGCCCTGCTGGTCCTCACCGGCGGTCCGGCGTACGCGGTGCCCCCCTTCCGGCTGGCCGACCAGGTCACCGACCAGGTGGGGGCGCTGCAGGGCCGCGAGGACGAGGTCGACGACGCCGTGGACGCTCTGCGCCGGGCCAACGGCATCCAGCTGTTCGTGGTGTTCGTCGCCAGCTTCGACGGGGCCGAGGCCGAGGACTGGGCCAGCGCCACGGCCGAACTGAGCCAGCTCGGTCGCAACGACGCGCTGCTGGCGGTCGCCGTCGAGGACCGCGCGTACGGGTTCTCGCGCCCGCCCGCGGCCACCCTGTCGCAGGCGGAGCTGGAGGACCGAGCCGCCGAGGAGGTCGAGCCCTACCTCGCCGAGGACGACTGGGCCGGCGGGGTCAGCGCGTTCGCCGCCCTCCTGCGCGGGGACGACACCGCCGCCGGCGGTTCCGACACCGGCTCGTCGGGGGGCGGCGGGTCGGTCCTGCTCGTGCTGGGCGGCATCGCTGTCGTCGGCGGGGGTGCCTACCTGGTGAGCCGGTCGCGCCGGACGCGCGGCGGAGCGGCGCTGCCCCCGGGCCGGCGGCGGGAGCGCGATCCGTACGAGGGCGTGCCGACCGACCGGCTGCAGGGTCGGGCCAGCGAGGCGCTGCTGGAGCTGGACGAGGCGGTCAAGACCTCGCAACTGGACCTGGACTTCGCCCGCGTGCAGTACGGCGAGCAGACCGTGGCGGGGTTCGGCGCGGCGCTCGAGCAGTCGAAGGCCGACCTCGGGCAAGCGTTCACGATCCGGCAGCAGCTGGACGACGAGACGCAGGAGGACGAGCCGACGGCCCGCCGCATGCTCGCCGAGATCCTCTCCCTCACCGCGGCCGCCGACGCGCGGCTGGACGAGCAGAGCGCGGCCTTCCAGCAGCTCCGGGACCTGGAGAAGAACGCCCCGCAGGTTCTGGACGCGCTCGGCCCCCGCATCGCGGGGCTGCGCACCCGGCTGCCGCAGGAGGAGCTGCGCCTCGCCGGGCTGCGGCAGCGCTTCGCCGGGCCCGCCGTCGCGGCCGTCGTCGACAACGTCGCGCAGGCCGGCGCCCGGCTGGACGCGGCCGAGCAGGAAATCCGGGAGGCCCGGCAGGCGCTGGCCGAGGGCCGGGGTGGCGACGCCGTCGGCGACCTCCGGGCCGCTGAGGACGCCGTGGCCCAGACCGAGATCCTGCTGGACGGCGTGGGCCGGCTGGCCGCCGATCTCGATGCCGCCGCGGGCCGGGTCGCGGCCGCACGCGCGGAGACCGAGAAGGACCTCGCCGAGGCCCGCGTCCTGGTCCGCGGAGGTGACCGCAGCGGGCTGGAGCCGCAGATCGCGCGGGCCGAGACGGCGCTCGCGGCGGCCGACACGGCGCTGCGTCCGGCTGACGGCTCGCCCGGTGACCCGCTGGCCGCGCTGCGCCAGCTGGAGGACGCCGATGCCGCCCTCGAGCAGGCCCTCGGCGCGGCCCGCGACGCGCAGACCCAGGCCCGCCGCGCGGCCGGCGCCCTGGACCAGGCGCTGCTGACCGCCCGGTCGACGATCGCTGCCGCCACCGACTTCATCGACACCCGGCGGGGTGCGGTCGGGCCCGAGGCGCGCACCCGGCTCGCGGAGGCCCGCCGCCACCTGGAGGCCGCGGTCGACCAGGGCCGGACCGATCCGGTGTCGGCGCTGCGGTCGGCGCAGCAGGCCGGGCTGCTCGCCCAGCACGCCCTGGATCTGGCCCAGGACGACGTCGGCCGCTGGAACTCCGGCGGCGGCTACGGCCCGGGGATGCCGGGGGGCTTCGGCGGCGGCGGGTACCGGCGCGGGGGCGTGGACCTGGGCAGCCTGGTGCTCGGCGGCATCCTGCTGGGCGGCGGCCGATCCTCCGGTGGGTTCGGCGGGGGCTTCGGTGGCGGGTTCGGCGGCGGTGGCGGGTTCGGCGGGCGGAGGTCCGGTGGCGGCTCGTTCGGCGGCGGTGGCGGCCGCAGCTCCGGGGGTGGCCGCTTCTGATCCGGCGGCGCGCCGACCCCTGGGGCGTTCTGCACGGCGGTCTTCGGCTTCCGGTGGGGACCGGCCGACACGGAGACGGACCACAGCGCCTTCGCCACGACCGGCGATCCGCTCGGCGGACTGGGCGGCCTGGGCACCGGTGACCCCACGGGGTGGTCCAGGATCCGAGGGAGGCGGCTTTCTCGGTCATGGATGAGGAGGCCCCTGTCATCCCACCCCTCGCCGGCTCGGGAGGCGAGCCCCTTGACCGACGGTGCGGACGGGGCGCACCGGCCACGACGTCAGGTAGTCCTGCCGTCAGCCGGGCAGCTGCCCGTACGCGTGCTCGGGGCGGAACCGGACGACCAGCCGGTGGTCGGCGACCATCGCCGCCCGGTATTCGTCCCAGTTCTCGTGCTCGCCGGACAGGCCGCGGTAGTAGGTGATCAGCTCCTCGACCGTGGCGTCGTACGGGTCCTGCGCGACCGGCGTGAGCTCCGCGGTGCCCTCGACGGCTACCCACGACCAGAAGTCCCGCGAGGCCACGTGCAGCGTGACGCGGGGGTCGCGCTGCAGGTTGCGGGTCTTGGCCCGGTCAGCGGTGACCGAGACGCGGATCAGACCGTCGTCCCAGCTGTAACCGACGTTGGACAGCTGCGGCCGGCCGTCCCGCTGGATGGTGGCGAGCACTCCCCAACGCTGGTCCGCGACGAACCGGAGCAGCGCCGGGTCGGCGGCCATCACCGGACCCGTCCGCGGGCCACGAGCGGTACCGGGGGCAGCGGCGGAGCGGTCAACCGGTCACCCTCGTAACCCACGACGACGCCGAACCGGTCGTCCTCGGCGTTCCACTGCTCGGCGTAGCTCGCGATCTCCTCGCTGGAGCGGCCCACGAAGTTCCACCACATGACCAGGCGCTCCTCGAACGGCTCGCCACCGAGCAGCAGCAGCCGTGCCGTCTCCGGCGCGCGCAGCCGCAGCGAGCGACGCCCGGTGCCCAGGTAAAGCATCGCGCCGCGCTCGAGGGACACGTCCTCGACCGAGGCGGAGCCCGAGGAGGCCAGCAGGGCGTACTCGAAGTCCGGCTCGAGCGGGATCTCCACGTCCGCGCCGGACGCGAGGTCGAGGTCGGCGCCCATCAGCGGCGAGTATGCGCGGCCGGGCGAGGTGGTGCCGGCGAGACCGCCCATCAGGACCGTGGCGCGCAGACCGTCGGAACTGAAGCCCGGCAGTGCGTCGTGGTGCTCGAAGTGCGGTGCCACCTCGCGATCGGCGTCGGGCAGGGCGACCCAGAGCTGGGCGCCGTGCAGGAACCGCGGGTGGGTGGCGGGGGACTGCTCCGAGTGGGCGATGCCGTGGCCCGCCGTCATCAGCGCCAGCTCGCCGGGCTGCACCAGCACGTCGCTGCCGAGCGAGTCCCGGTGGTGCACCTCGCCCTCGAGCAGCCAGGACACGGTCTGCAGGCCGGTGTGCGGATGCGGCGCCACCTGCATGCCGGGGCCCGAGGCGAGGTCGTCGGGGCCGTAGTGGTCGACGAACACCCAGGCACCGACCATGCGCCGGCCGAGCGTGGGCAGCAGCCGGCGGACACGGGTGGACTCGCCGAGCAGCACCTCCTTGCCCGGCAGAAGGTCCAGTGCCGGGCCGGCGGACGTCTGCTGCAGCCCGCCGAGTTCGCGGGCGGGTGGACGCGGATCCAGGTTGCTCATGACGGTCCCTCCTGCCGGGATCGGACCCCAGCTCTCGATCGGCCGTCCGCCAGGACCTCGGGTCCCGGCACGGACGGCGTGCGCATCACGCGTCGGCGTCCGTCGTCTGCCCAGTCTCGCCCCGGAGGTCGCCGTGGGGAACCGACTCGCGGCGGCCGTACTGCGCCGGTATGGAACCGAGACGCCCGGCCTGGTGGTCGGTGAACGCGTCCATGACCTCCTGCCGGCTGTTCATGACGAACGGCCCGTACATGGCGATGGGCTCGCGGATCGGCCGCCCGCCGAGGATGACGACGTCCAGCGCGGGCGTGCGCGACTCCTGGTGCAGGGCACCGCGGACGGTCACCGTGTCCCCGGGGCCCAGGACGGCGAGCTGGCCGGTGCGCACGGGGGCGCCGTCGATGCCCACCGATCCGGCGCCGGAGAGGACGTAGACGAGCGCGTTGAAGTCGGGCCGCCACGGCAGGTCGAGCGTGGCACCGGGGGAGACGGTGGCGTGCACCATCGCCATGGGCGTGTACGTCGAGCCGGGGCCGCGCTGCCCGGCGACGTCGCCGGCGATCACCCGCAGGAAGGCCCCGGCGTCCGGGCTGGCCAGCAGCACCGAGGACTCCGCGCGCAGGTCCTGGTAGCGCGGCTCGACCCACTTCTGCGCGCGCGGAAGGTTGACCCACAGCTGCAGCCCGTGGAACAGCCCCCCGCTCGCGACCAGCTGCTCCGGCGGGCGCTCGATGTGCAGGACGCCGCCCCCGGCGGTCATCCACTGGGTGTCGCCGTTGCTGATCGTGCCGCCACCGCCGTGGGAGTCGGCGTGCTCGAAGGTGCCGTCGATGATGTAGGTGACGGTCTCGAAGCCCCGGTGCGGATGCCAGCTGGTGCCCTTCGGCTCGCCCGGTGCGTACTCGACCTCGCCCATCTGGTCCATGTGGATGAACGGGTCCAGGGCGCGCAGGTCGACGCCGGCGAACGCGCGCCGGACCGGGAAGCCCTCGCCCTCGAAGCCCGACGGGGCCGTGGTGACCGTCCGCGTCCGACGGCGGACGGTGCGCGGGGCCGGCAGTGGCACGCGCGGCAGGGCGGTGGTGTCCTCGACGGTCACTGCAGGCATGGCTGGCTCCTCGTTGAGAGTTCAACTATTGATGACTGCAGCGCGATCGGGGCTCCCGTTGTTCCGCGCGACGGATGCCCGCGGGTCGCTGATGCAAAGAAGGGTTGCAAAGCTTCCTTTGCATTCCTATGATGGCGGCGTGCCGACCGGTCCCGAGCTCGCGGTCCAGGTGACCGACGTCCGCGCACTGCGGGCGCTGTCCCACCCCCTGCGCAGTCGCCTGCTCGGCGAGCTGCGCCTGAACGGCCCCGCCACCGCCAGCCGGCTGGCCCGGGCCGTGGGTGAGAGCAGCGGGTCCACCAGCTACCACCTGCGGCAGCTCGCCGCCTACGGCTTCGTCGAGGAGGCCGAGGGGCAGGGGACCGCACGCGAGCGCTGGTGGCGGGCCCGGCACCGCATGACGAGCTGGCGCACCGCCGACCTGGCCGGCCAGGAGGGCGGCGCCGAGGTGCAGGAGGAGATGGCGCGGCTCCAGATCGACCAGCAGGCCCGGGTTCTCGACGCCTGGCACGAGCAGAACGCCGAGCTCACCCCCGAGTGGACGGCCGCCGCCTCGCTCAACGACTACGGCTTGCGGCTCACCCCGGGCCAGGCCCGCGAACTCACCGACGAACTGCACGCCGTCCTCCAGCGCTGGCTGACCGACCACCCCGCCGACGCCGCCCCCACCGAGGACGCCGCACAGGTCTGCGTGCTGCTCGACGTCGTCCCGCTGCGCGAGTGGCCGACGTGAGCGCGCCGCAGACGGTCCTGGCCGCCACCCGGCGGCTGGTGGGCCTCACCGCCCTGCGCTGGCTCCCGGTCGGCCTGACCACGCCGATCATGGTGCTGCTGGCGCAGTCACGCGGGCTCTCGCTGGCCGAGATCGGGCTGCTGTTCACCGTCCACGGCGCCGTGGTCATCCTGCTGGAGCTGCCCACCGGCGGGCTCGCCGACGTGCTCGGTCGCCGTCCGGTCGTGATCGCCGGCGCCGTCCTGCACCTGGTCTCGTGCCTCGTCCACGCCACGGCCAGCAGCGTCGGCGGCTTCCTCGTCGGCGTCCTGCTCCTGGGCCTGGGGCGCGTGCTGGACTCCGGCCCTGTCGAGGCCTGGTACGTCGACACCGTCCACGGCATCGATCCCGACGCCGACGTCGCGCCCGGCCTCGCCAGGCACTCCGCGGCCGACGGCGGAGGACTGGCGCTCGGCGCGGTCGTGGGCGGGTCACTGCCCGGGTTGCTGGGCGGAGGGAACGCCCTCGCGGCGCCGTACCTGGCCGCCGCGGTGCTCGACCTGGTCTTCATCGGCGCGGTGCTCCGGCTGCTGTCCGAATCGCGTCCGCCACGCGTGGGCAGCGCCCGCACCGCCCTGGCGCAGGGGCTCCGCGCTGTCCCGGCAACCGTCGGCGGAGCCGTCCGGCTCTCGGTGGGCGACGGGCCGATGCGGCTGGTCCTGCTGGTCACCGGCATCGGCGGCGTCGGGCTCGTGGCGTGCGAGCTCCTGGGTCCGGTGCGGTTCGGCGAGCTCGCCGGGGGCCCGGACGACGGAGCGGCGGTCTACGGCGTCGTCCTCGCCATCGCGTTCGCCGCGGCGGCGGCCGGCGCGATGGCCACCCCGGCCCTGCGGCGGCTGCTGCGCGGGTCCACCCGGGCCACGTGCGCCGCGCTGTCGGTCCTCGGCGGGCTCGCCCTGGCGGCGGTGGCCGGCCCGGACGTGTTGGTCGTCGTCGCCACCGGGTTCGTCCTGCACTACGTGGCGCACGGGTCGGCCTGGCCGCTGCTGAGCGCGGTCCTGCACACGCGGGTCACCGCGGCCCAGCGCGCCACCGCGGTCTCCGCGATGTCGCTCGCCATGGCGCTCGGCGGCATCCTCGGCAACCTCGCGATCCCGCCGCTGGTCGACCGGGCCGGCCCGGACTCCGGGTTCCTCGTCGTCGCGGGAGTCGTGGGACTGGGCGCGCTGGCCTGTCTCCGGCTGCCGCGGACGACCGCCCGGGACACCGCCGTCGTCACGGGGGAGCAGTCCGTCGGATACTGAGGGCCCATGACTGCTGCTGACCGCCGATGAGCGCGCCCCTGAACCTGGTCAACCTCGAGCGGGTGTCCAAGGCCCACGGGACGACCGTGATCCTCGACGACGTCTCCCTGGGCGTCGCCGCGGGTGAGCGGATCGGCGTCGTCGGGCGCAACGGCGGCGGCAAGAGCACCCTGCTGTCCCTGCTGACCGGCACCGACGACCCCGACTCCGGGCGGGTCACCCGCCGCGGCGACCTGGCGATGGGCGTCCTCGACCAGACCGGCACGCTCCCGCCCGGGACGACGGTGCGCGACGTCGTGCTCCCCGCCTCGATGTTCGCCGCGGAGCACGAGTGGGCCGGCGACCCGGCCGTCCGCTCGGTGCTGACCGGCCTCGAGCTCGACCGGCTGGGCCTCGACGCCCCGGTCGCCCCGATGTCCGGTGGCGAGCGCCGCCGGGTCGCGCTGGCCGCCCAGCTGATCCGGCCGCTGGACCTGCTGATCCTCGACGAGCCGACCAACCACCTCGACGTCGAGGGCGTCGCGTGGCTCGCCGAGTACGTGAAGCAGCGGGCCGGCGGGATGGTGGTCGTCACCCACGACCGGTGGTTCCTCGACGAGGTCTGCACCACCACGTGGGAGGTCGCCGACGGCAGCGTGCACTCCTACGACGGCGGCTACTCCGCCTACACGCTCGCCCGGGCCGAGCGCGCCCGCATCTCCTCCGTGACCGAGGAGCGGCGGCTGAACCTGGTCCGCAAGGAACTGGCCTGGCTGCGCCGTGGCCCGCCGGCCCGCACCAGCAAGCCCAAGTTCCGCATCGAGGCCGCCCAGGCGCTGATCGCCGACGAGCCCCCGGCGCGGGACACGATGGCGCTCAAGGGCTTCGCCGCCCGTCGGCTCGGCAAGACCGTCTACGACGTCGAGGACGTCGACTACGCCGTCCCGACCGAGGACGGTCCCCGCACCCTGTTCAAGGACCTGACCTGGAACGTCGGGCCCGGCGACCGGATCGGCATCGTGGGCGTCAACGGCGCGGGCAAGACCTCGCTGCTGAAGCTGCTGGTGGGGGAGACGAAGCCGGACTCGGGCACGATCGTCGTCGGCCAGACGGTGGCGCCGGCGTACCTGTCGCAGCACGTCACGGAGCTGCCGCGCACACTCCGCGTGGTGGAGGCGGTGCAGGACGTCGCCCGCATCGCGCGGATCGGCAACCAGGAGATCTCCGCGTCGTCGCTGGCCGAGCGGTTCGGTTTCGCGGCCAACCGGCAGTGGACGCCGGTCGGTGACCTCTCCGGCGGCGAACGACGTCGTCTGCAGCTGCTGCGCCTGCTCATGGCCGAGCCCAACGTGCTGGTGCTCGACGAGCCGACCAACGACCTGGACATCGACACCCTCACCGCGCTGGAGGACCTGCTCGACGGCTTCCCGGGCACGGTGCTGGTGGTCAGCCACGACCGGTACTTCGTCGACCGCGTCTGCGACAAGGTCGTCGCCCTGCTCGGCGACGGCTCGCTGGCCGAGCTGCCGGGCGGGGTCGACGAGTACCTCCGGCGGCGGGCCGCGGGTGGTGCGCCGCTGACGTCGGCCGGCGACGGCGGCACCCGCGCCGTCGGCACGCCGTCGACCGCCGCACCGGCCGTCTCCGCCGCCGAGGCGCGCGCGGCCAAGAAGGAGGCGGCCAAGCTGGAGCGGCGGATGCTAAAGCTGGACGCCGACGAGAAGAAGCTGCACGAGCAGCTGGCCGCCGCGGCCGCCGACTACGGCAGGGCGGCCGAGCTCGACGCGCAGCTGCGCGCGGTGCAGGCGGAGAAGGAGCAGGTCGAGGAGGAGTGGCTCGCTGCCGCGGAGCTCTCCGAGGGCTGACCGCCGCCGCCGCGTCCTGGCTCACCACCACGGGTCCTGGCTCACCGTCGACCGTGAGCCAGGACCCTTGATGATCAGGTCTCCTGATCATCAGCGGGCGGCCGATGGGTGGTGCCCCAGGTAATCTGCAGGCGCCGCCCGCCGCTCGTCCCCGGACGTCTGTGGTCGTCCCCGAGCCATCGAGACTCCCGGAGACCCGTGCTCGCACTCCTGCTCCTCCACCTGGTGGCCGCCGTGCTGGCGCCGGTCCTCGTGCGGTGCTGGGGCAGGAACGCCTTCCTCGCGCTGGCCCTCGTGCCGGCGGCCTCGCTCGGCTGGATCCTGACCCGGCTGACGGGCGTGACCGGAGGCGGCGGCGAGGTCACCGAGACCGTTCCCTGGGTGCCGGCGCTGGACCTCAGCATCGCCCTGCGGCTGGACTCCCTGGCGCTGGTCTTCGCGCTCCTGGTCACCGGGGTCGGCGCGCTCGTCCTGCTCTACTGCGCTCGCTACGTCGAGCCGGACGACGAGGGGAACGCGCGCTTCGCCGGCATCCTGACCGCGTTCGCCGGGTCCATGCTCGGCCTGGTCCTGGCCGACCACCTGCTCCTGCTCTACGTGTTCTGGGAACTCACGACCGTCTTCTCGTACCTGCTCATCGGTGGCTCAGGGAGCAAGCTGCCCGCGCGCCGAGCGGCCGGCCAGGCGCTGATCCTCACCACCGCCGGCGGCCTGGCCATGCTGGTGGGCCTGATCATGCTGGGGGAGACCAGCGGCAGCTACCTGCTGTCGGAGGTGGTCGCCCGCCCCGGCACCGGCCCGCTGCTGATCGCCGGCACGATGCTCGTGCTCGCCGGAGCGGTCACCAAGTCGGCGATGATCCCGTTCCACTTCTGGCTCCCCGCGGCGATGGAGGCCCCGACCCCGGTCAGCGCCTACCTGCACGCCGCCGCGAT
This sequence comes from Blastococcus atacamensis, assembly GCF_002938425.1. GTDB lineage: Bacteria > Actinomycetota > Actinomycetes > Mycobacteriales > Geodermatophilaceae > Blastococcus > Blastococcus atacamensis. The sequence goes on from NZ_POQU01000044.1 coordinate 17,058, forward strand.
GGTGAAGGCCGGCATCTACCTCGTCGCCCGCCTGGCGCCCGGGTTCGCCGACGTGCCGGGCTGGCGGCCGGTGGTCCTCGGACTGGGCGTGGCCACGATGCTGGTCGGCGGTTACCGGGCGCTTCGGCAGTACGACCTGAAGCTGCTGCTGGCCTTCGGCACGGTCAGCCAGTTGGGCTTCCTCATGGTGCTGGTCGGTGGTGGCAGCCGGGAGCTCGCCGCCGCCGGGCTGGCGATGACGCTGGCGCACGCGCTGTTCAAGTCCACGCTGTTCCTCACCGTCGGCGTCATCGACCACGCGACCGGGGTCCGCGACCTGCGCCGGCTCTCCGGGCTGGGCCGGCGGTTGCCGGTGCTGGCGGTCATCGGCACGCTCGCCGCGGCCTCGATGGCCGGGCTCCCGCCGCTGCTGGGCTTCGTCGGCAAGGAAGCGGCGTTCACCGCGCTGTGGGACGGCGGCCTGCCCGACCGCACCGCCGCCGTCGTCGTCCTCGTCGGGCTGGTGCTCGGCTCGGTGCTCACCGCCGGCTACACCGCGCGCTTCCTGTGGGGCGCCTTCGCCCGCAGGCCCGGGTCGGCCGATGGCGAACCGGCCGAGCCGGTCCACGCCCCCGGTGCGTTGTTCCTCGCTGCCCCGGCCACGCTGGCCCTGCTGGGACTCCTCGCCGGCCCCGCGAGCCCGCTGCTCGAGCCGCTGGTCACCGGTTACGCCGAGACGCTGCCGCTGCTGGTGCCGGAGGCCGAGAAGCTGGCGCTGTGGCACGGCTGGCAGCCGGCGCTGCTGCTCTCCGCGGTCACCGTCGCCGGCGGTGCCGCCCTCTTCGCGCTCCGGGCTCCGGTCTACCGCCTGCAGCGGCGCTTCGCGCTCGGTGCCTCCGCCGACGAGGGCTACTGGAACACCCTGCAGACGCTGGACCGCCTCGCCGTCCTGGTCACCGGCACCACGCAGCGGGGCTCGTTGCCGGCCTACCTCGGCACGATCCTGGTCGTCGTCCTGGCGCTGCCGGGGGCGGTGCTGCTGTTCCGGGCGCCCTGGCCGGGGCAGTGGCGGGCGTGGGACACCCCGGCCCAGGCGATGGTCGGCGCGGTGGTGCTCATCGCCGCGCTGCTCGCGCTGCGGATCCGGCAGCGGCTGTCGGCCGTCCTCGTCGTCGGCGTCACCGGCTACGGCCTCGCCGTGCTCTTCGCGCTGCAGGGCGCCCCCGACCTGGCCCTCACCCAGTTCCTGGTCGAGACCCTCACGCTGGTCGTCTTCGTCCTGGTGCTGCGCAAGCTGCCCAAGGACATCACCGAGCGGCACCGCCCCCGGGAGCGAGCCGTCCGTGGCGTCATCGCCGTCGCCGTCGGAGGGTTCATGGCGTGCGCCGGGGCCGTGGCGATGAGCGTCCGTACCGCCACCCCCGTCTCGGTGGCCTACCCCGAGGCGGCGTACGACTTCGGCGGTGGCCAGAACATCGTCAACGTGACGTTGGTCGACATCCGGGCGTGGGACACCCTCGGGGAGGTCTCCCTGCTCGTCGTCGCCGCGACCGGCGTGGCCAGCCTGGTGTTCCTGCGGCGGCGGACCGGCGTGGTCGAGCGGATGGATCCCGTGCAGCTGGCCCGCGAGGACCGCCGCGCGGACCGGGCGCCCCGTCGGCAGTGGCTGGCGGCTTCGGTGGCGCTGGCCCCCGAGCGCCGGTCGGTGATCCTCGAGGTGGTCACCCGGATCCTGTTCCACACCATCGTCGTGTTCTCCCTGTTCCTGCTGTTCAGCGGGCACAACGAGCCCGGCGGTGGCTTCGCCGGCGGGCTGGTCGCCGGCCTGGCGCTGGTGCTGCGCTACCTCGCCGGTGGTCGCTACGAGCTCGGCGAGGCGGCCCCCGTCGACCCCGGGCTGCTGCTGGGTCTGGGCCTGCTGCTGGCCGGCAGCACCGGCGTCGTCGGGCTCACGCTCGGCGCGCAGGTCCTCCAGACGGCGATCCTCGAGACCACGCTGCCGGTGCTCGGCGACGTCAAGCTGGTCACGTCGCTGTTCTTCGACGTCGGCGTCTACCTGATCGTGGTCGGGCTGGTGCTGGACATCCTGCGCAGCCTCGGTGCGGAGCTGGACCGCCAGGTCGACGAGGAGGACCCGATCGACGCCGCCCCCGGGGAGGTGATCGTCCGATGACCCCCACCGTCGTCCTGTCGGTGATCATCGGCGTGCTCTACGCGGCCGGGGTGTACCTGCTGCTGGACCGCAGTCTCACCCGCGTGCTGCTGGGGTTCCTGCTCCTGGGCAACGCGACCAACCTGCTGCTGCTGTCCACCGGTGGCGCGTCCGGGCTGGCGCCGATCCTGGGCTACGCGGAGCCGGACGAGATGGGCGACCCGTTGCCGCAGGCCCTGATCCTGACCGCCATCGTCATCACCTTCGGGATCGCCGCCTTCCTGCTGGCGATCATCTACCGCTCCTGGCGGCTGGTCCGGCAGGAGGTCATCGAGGTGGACGAGGAGGACCGCCGGGTCGCCCGCCGGTCGGGAACCGACGCCGACGAGATCGACCCCGACGACCTGGCGCCGGAGGACCGGCCCGCGATGCACGCCGACACCTTCGCCGCCGACAACGAGGTCGAGCGCAGGCTGGCCCAGCAGTACTCCGGCATGGCCTCCGACGACATCGACCTGCCGCCGACCCAGCGGAGGAAGCGATGATCCGGGTTCTCACACCGTTGCCCGTGCTGCTGCCGTTGCTGGGCGCGGCGGCGGCCCTGCTGGTCGGCGGCCGCCACCCGCGGATCCAGCGCACGCTGAGCGTCCTCGTCCTGAGCGCGGTGCTCACCGTCTCGGTCGTGCTGCTGACGCTCGCCGACGCCGACGGTGCCGACGCGGTCTCCGTCGGGGGGTGGCCGGTGCCCCTGGGCATCGTGCTGGTGGTCGACCGGTTGTCGGCGCTGATGCTGGTCGTCGCGGCGACCGTCGCGCTCGGCGTGCTCGTCTTCGCGGTGGGCCAGGGCGCGGCCGACGGGGACGAGGAAACCCCGATCTCGATCTTCCACCCGACGTTCCTGGTGCTGATCGCGGGCGTGGCCAACGCCTTCCTGGCCGGGGACCTGTTCAACCTCTACGTCGGCTTCGAGATCCTGCTGACGGCGAGCTACGTGCTGCTGACCCTGGGCGGTTCGGCACCCCGTATCCGTGCCGGCATCACCTACATCGTGGTCAGCCTGCTCAGCTCGCTGCTGTTCCTGGCCGCGATCGGTCTGATCTACGCCGCCACCGGCACCGTCAACATGGCGCAGCTGGCCGGCCGGCTGGGCGAGCTCCCGGAGGGCACGCAGCTGCTGCTGCAGTCGACGCTGCTGATCGCCTTCTGCATCAAGGCGGCGGTCTTCCCGCTCTCGGCCTGGCTCCCCGACAGCTATCCCACCGCGCCCGCGCCGGTGACGGCGGTGTTCGCGGGGCTGCTCACCAAGGTCGGCGTCTACGCGATCATCCGCACCCAGACGCTGCTGTTCCCCGGCGGCGCGCTGGACACGGTGCTGATGTGGGCCGCGCTGGCCACGATGCTCATCGGCATCCTGGGGGCGGTGGCGCAGACCGACATCCGCCGGATCCTGTCCTTCACGCTGGTCAGCCACATCGGCTACATGGTCTTCGGCATCTCGCTGGCCTCGGCCGCGGGGCTCGCGGGCGCCGTCTTCTACGTGGTCCACCACATCGCGATCCAGACGACGCTCTTCCTCGTCGCCGGGCTGGTCGAGCGGCAGGGCGGGTCGACCGGCGTGGACCGCCTCGGCGGGCTGGCCAAGGCCTCCCCCCTGCTGGCTGTCCTGTACTTCGTCCCCGCCATGAACCTGGCCGGCATCCCGCCCTTCTCCGGGTTCATCGGCAAGTTCGGGTTGCTCGACGCGGGCATCTCCGACGGCGGCTGGCTGCCGCTGGTGCTGGTGGCCGCGGGCGCGGTCACCAGCCTGCTCACCCTGCTGGCGATCTCCCGGGTCTGGAGCCGCGGGTTCTGGCGACCAGCCGCGCAGACCCCGGCCGGCGACACCGACGCCGCCGCCGCCCACGACGCCGGTCCGGAGCTGGCCGCCGTCCCGCCTGCGCAGCCCGACGGCGCGGACGGTGTGGACGGCACGGCCGGCGGCAGCACGGCGGTCCGGTCCCGGGCGCGGCAGGCGGCCTGGCAACGGCACACCGCCGTCGCCACCGCCACGGCACCGTCCACCGACGGGCTGGGCGACGGCGAGGCCGCCGAGCGGCCGCTCCGCCCGCTGCCACGCGTGATGCTCGGGTCCGCCGTGGCCATGGTGGCGGTGACGGTCGCGCTGACCGCGCTGGCCGGCCCGCTCTACGGCATCGCCGACCGCGCCGCCGCGGACCTGCTCGACCGGGGGCCCTACGTCGACGCCGTCTTCGGCGGGGAGGGCCGGCCATGACCGCCGACGCGGCGACGGAGCCCGGGGTCGGCGGCCGGCTGGCGCACCAGCTGCGCCATCAGCTGCCCCTGCTCGTGTGGCTGGTGGTGGTGTGGAACCTGCTGTGGGGCACCTGGTCCTGGGCGAACCTGCTCGGCGGAATCGTCGTCGCCCTCGCGGTGACCTGGCTGCTCCCGCTGCCGCCGGTCGTGGGCGGCACGCGGGTCCGGCCGCTGGGGCTGCTGGTCTTCCTCGGCTCGTTCCTGGTCGACCTGGTGTCGTCGGGCGCGCAGGTCGCCTGGCAGACGGTCCGGCCCAGCGGCATCGACCGCAGCGCGATCATCCGGGTGCAGCTGCGCACCGACTCCGATCTGCTGCTCACGATCCTGGCCGAGTCGGTGACGCTGGTCCCCGGCTCGATGGTGCTGGACCTGGACCGCGACCGCAGTGTCCTGGTCCTGCACGTGCTCCACGTGCGGGACGAGGCGGACGTCGAGCGGCAACGGGCGTCGGTCCTGGTCCAGGAGGAGCGGGTGGTCCGGGCGTTCGGCACGGCCGACGAGATCGCCGCGCTGAGCCGCGCCCCGGGTGAGCCGTTCCCCGCGGTGGAGCGGAGGACCCCGTGACGGTCGCCTACTGGCTGGCCTACGGCCTGCTGGGCGGGGGTGCGCTCCTGGCGCTCATCCGGCTGGGCCTCGGTCCGTCCCTGCTGGACCGGGTCGTCGCGACCGACACGCTGCTGGTGATCATCGCGGCCGGGCTGGCGGTGCACGCCGGGCTTGCGCGGGACCCCACGCTGGTCCCCGTCCTCGTCGTGGTGTCCCTGCTCGCCTTCGTCGGCTCGGTCTCGGTCGCCCGCTACATCGGCGGGATGCTGCTCCGGTCGGGCGACGGCGGGCAGGACGTCGGGTTGCCGCAGGCCGCGGAGGAGCGCGCCGGCCAGGTCGGGGAGGCGGACCGGTGAACGACGTCGAGACGCTGGGCGACGTCGTCGCCGTGGCCTTCCTGCTGCTGGGAGCGCTGCTGTGCCTGACCGCCGGGATCGGGCTGCTGCGGTTCCCCGATGTCCTGACCCGGATGCACGCCGGGACCAAACCCCAGGTGCTGGGTGTGCTGCTGATCATGGTCGGGGCAGCCATCCGGCTGCAGGGCTGGTCGGCCACGTGGATGCTGCTGCTCGTGGCGCTGTTCCAGATGCTCACCGCCCCGGTGAGCGCGCACATGGTCAGCCGGGTGGCCTACCGCCGCCGGCACGTGCGCCGGGACCGACTGCTCGTGGACGAACAGCGCAGCACCGGGAAGGACCGCGTCTACCGGGGGGACGAGCCGGCCGACGCGCCGCCGGAAGAGCCCGGACCGGCGCTGGCGGAGAGTCTCCGCGAGGACCGCGAGGACCGCGAGGACCGCGGGGACGGGGTGCGCTGACCTGCTCGCGCGCACCGTCCCCGGCGGTCAGCGCTGGGCGCGGTTGACCGCGGAGACGACGGCCCGCAGCGAGGCGCTGACGATGTTCGGGTCGATCCCCACACCCCACAGCACCCGGTCGCCGACGGCGCACTCGACGTAGGCAGCCGCGCGGGCGTCGCCACCCGCGGACATGGCGTGCTCGGCGTAGTCCAGCACCCGGACGTCGACGTCCACGCTCCGCAGGGCGTCGACGAACGCGGCGATCGGGCCGTTGCCGCGCCCCTCGACCGTCACCGGGACGCCGTCGACGACGAGCTCGACCACCATCTCGTCGGTCGTGTCGCCGTGCGCGGTGTGCCGGTGCCCGGTCAGCGAGAACCGGCCCCACGGCGCCGCCGGGTCGGGCAGGTACTCGTTGCTGAAGGCGGCCCACATCTGGTCGGCGGTGACCTCGCCGCCCTCGTCGTCGGTGTGCCGCTGGATGACCGCGGAGAACTCGATCTGCAGCCGGCGGGGCAGGTCGAGGTGGTTCTCGGTCTTCATGATGTAGGCGACGCCGCCCTTGCCGGACTGGCTGTTCACCCGGATCACGGCCTCGTAGCTGCGGCCGACGTCCTTGGGGTCGATCGGCAGGTAGGGCACCGCCCACGCCTGCTGCTCGACGGGGACGCCGGCGGCCTCGGCGTCGGCGGCCAGGGCCTTGAAGCCCTTGTTGATCGCGTCCTGGTGCGAGCCGGAGAACGCGGTGTAGACCAGGTCACCGCCGTAGGGGTGCCGCTCGTGCACGCCCAGCTGGTTGCAGTACTCGACGGTTCGCCGGATCTCGTCGATGTCGGAGAAGTCGATCTGCGGGTCGATGCCCTGGCTGAACAGGTTCAGGCCCAGGGTCACGAGGTCGACGTTGCCGGTGCGCTCGCCGTTGCCGAACAGGCAGCCCTCGATGCGATCGGCGCCGGCCCGGTAGCCGAGCTCCGCGGCGGCGATGGCGGTGCCGCGGTCGTTGTGCGGGTGCAGGCTCAGGATCACCGAGTCCCGCCGGGCCAGGTTGCGGTGCATCCACTCGATCTGGTCGGCGTAGACGGTCGGCTCGGCCATCTCCACCGTCGCCGGCAGGTTGAGGATCGTCGGCCGGTCGGGGGTGGGCTCCCAGACGTCGGTGACGGCGTTGCAGACCTCGACGGCGAAGTCGAGCTCGGTGCCGGTGAAGGACTCGGGGGAGTACTCGAACCGGATGTCGGTGTCGCCCATCTGCTCGGCCAGCTTGCGCACCACCTGGGCGCCGTGGACGGCGATGTCGACGATGCCGGCGCGGTTGGAGCCGAACACGACCCGGCGCTGCAGGGTGCTGGTCGAGTTGTAGAGGTGCACGATCGCCTGCCGGGCGCCGCGCAGGGATTCGAAGGTGCGCTCGATCAGCTCGTCCCGGGCCTGGGTCAGCACCTGGATGGTGACGTCCTCGGGGATGAGGTCCTCGTCGATCAGCTGCCGGACGAAGTCGAAGTCCGTCTGACTGGCCGCGGGGAAGCCGACCTCGATCTCCTTGTAGCCCATCCGGACCAGCAGCTCGAACATCCGCCGCTTGCGGTCGGGCGTCATGGGGTCGATCAGGGCCTGGTTGCCGTCGCGCAGGTCGACCGCGCACCAGCGGGGAGCGGTGGTGGTGACCGTGTCGGGCCAGGTGCGGTCGGGGAGGACGACGGGGGCGAACGGCGCGTAGCGGTGGATCGGCATCCCCGAGGGCTGCTGGGGATGGCGGGCGTGCGGGTGGGTCTCGCTCATGAGGAGGCTCCTGGTGCGGGCTGCCGTGCGCGGAGTGCGCACAGCTCCGGATCGGTCAGCGGACGCCGGGAACGCCTGAACCCCGCGGCGAGGAAGCCGACCTAGGAGAGGGCCTCGCCGCGGCGGGTAAGCAGGAGGCTGCCGCGCACGTCGCCCACGGTAGCAGCGGGTCAGCCGACGTCGCAGCGGCACGGGCAGCCGGCGGCGTGCACCGGCTTCGCGGCCCAGTCCTCGAGCTCGTCGCACGCGGCCGGGCAGGTGCACGTCCAGCCGTCGTCCAGGGGGAGCAGCGCGTTCCTCTCGAACAGTCGCCGGCGTTCCTCCGCCCGCGCGCGGGCGATCGCCGCCCGTCGGGCGGCCCGGCGCTCCGTGGGGGAGTCGCCGGGCTGCGGTCGGGGGTGGTCGGTGGGTCGGTCCGCCGCCCGGACGTCCGGCTCCTGCCACGGCGACCTGCGGCTGAACGTGTAGGTGGGCTGCTCACGGTCGCGTCGGTGCTCCCAGCGCCCCCGCTCCTCGTCGCTCAGCACCGGGTCCAGGTGAGCGGGGAACCGCCGCCCGGCACCGTCTCGCACCGCGTCGCGGATCATCCCGCCGACCTCGCGGCCCTCGCTGTCGAGGAGGGCGATCCGCAGCCCGGCCAGTGCCGCGCAGGCGGCGAGGGCATCCACGTCGAGTCCTGCGCTCCCGCTCTCGGCCCGGGCGATCGCCGACTTCGAGATCCCGGCACGCTCCGCGATCTGCCGTTGCGAGAGGTCGGCGGTCCGCCGGATGCGGCGCAGGGCAGCCGACACGTCGAGCCGGCTGACATCGGGCATGTGGTGATGGTGGCGGCGTCGGACCCACCCCGGGCGGCCGAACGACCTACCTGTGGACACTCTCCCTCTGCCCCATGGGTGGGGCAGAGGGAGAGCGTGCGGGGGAAGTCATGCCGACCGGCCCGAGGGCGGGGCCGCGTCGAGGGGGTCGTCAGCGTTTTCCGCACGCGACCCGAGGGAGAGACGGCGGTATGGCCGGCAGGCGGAGCGAGCGAGCAGCCCGGCCCGTCGACCTGGCCGGTCCGGGCGAGGACCGGTCGCCCCGGGTGGAGCGGGTCCTGCGCGGCGTCTGGACCGGAGCCGTCATGCTCTCGCTCGTCATCGGGGTGCTCGCGGTCCCGATCGGGTTCATCGAGGGCCGCAACTCCGGCACGGCGGCCGCGATCGAGAGCGCCGGCACCACCCCGCGCCCGGTGGTGTTGCTGCGGCAGCGGGTCGAGGAGGACCGGTACGGCTACGGCGTCGAGGAGCTGCTGGCCGACTACCGGACCGACGACGGGGACGTGCGCACCGCGCAGCTGCACTCCTACGGCCAGTTCCGCGTCGTCCGTGAGGAGGAGGGCTGGCACCTGGTGCCCGACGGTGCGGGGCGGGAGGTCTACGTGACCGCGGACGGGCGGGACGGCTTCCTGGCCGAGGACTACCGGGAGATGCGGCGGGGCGAGGACGACGTCGTCTACCGCGTGGCCTACGCCTGGGTCGGGGGCTGGGCCGTCGTGGGGCTGGTCGCGCTGGGCGCCCGTTCGGTGGTGCGCGTCCGCCGCGGGGTCATCACGGCCCGTGGGGCGGTGCTTGCCCCGGCACTGCACTGCCTCGGTGCCGTCGCGCTGGTGGCGTTGGGGTGGGCGGTCTCGTTCCCGCTGGGCGCCGGCTTCTGAGCGTGCCGGTCAGAAGTCCTTCTTCAGGCGCATGCGCAGGGGGCGGCCGTCGGGGTCGTCGACCAGGCGGTAGACCGGCGTGGCCCAGAGCCGGGTGGCCCAGGGCAGCTGCTCTGCGCGGTGTGCACGCAGCCGGCCCGGCGGTCGCGGCCCCTGGCGTCCGCCGTCGTGCCAGGCCTCGAGCGCGGCCGCCCGCTCGGTCAGGACGTCGATGAAGCGCTCCGGGTCGAGGAGCAGCTCGTCCTCGTCGCCGTCGGGGTCCAGGTCGAGGTGCTCGCGGACCAGGGTCAGCCGCAGGTCCCGCGCGAACACCCGCGCCCCGTCTCCGGTGCCCGCGGGGTCGCGTGGCTCGCGGGCGTCGAGGGTGGTGTCCAGGACGGCGCTGGAGAGCTCGCTGTCGTGGGTCCACGAGCGCCGGTTGAAGTTGTCGCTGCCGACGCTGGCCCAGGCGTCGTCGACGACGCAGACCTTCGCGTGCACGTACACCGGTGTGCCGGCGTGGTTCTCGACGTCGAACACGTGCACCCGACCGGTGCCGGCCCGCTGGCACATCTCGATCGCCTGCCACCGGCCGACCAGCTGCGGGCGGGACCCGAGCGCCCCCTCCTGATCTGGCACGCGTGGCACCACGACGACCAGGTGGAGGTCGGGGTTGTCCGTCAGCGCATCGGCGAACAACCGCGCCACGTCGGCCGACCACATGTACTGGTCCTCGAGGTAGACGAGTCGGCGGGCTCGCTTGATGGCCTTGGTGTAGCCGCGGGCCACCGAGCGCTCGCCACGCGGCGCGAACTCGTAGCCCGGCCGGATCGCCGGGTAGGTGCGCAGGTTCTGCACCACGTGCGGGCCGCACGGCGGTGGGGGCGGCAGCTGGGGAGGAAGCGCGCTGGCCTCCAGCCGGGCGTGGTTAAGCCGGTCCCTGACCCAGGCGAGCGGATTGTGCGAATCCGGGCTGGTGGGGTCGTGCCAGCGCTCCCGGAACACGGTGTCGAGCACGTGCACGGCCGGACCCCGTAGCTGCAGCTGGACGTCGTGCCAGGGCGGGGTCGGTCCGTAGGCCGAGGACATGGCGACGGCCTGCCGATCCCCCAGGTGCCGGGCATCGTCCCGTCGGCTGTGGCAGAGATCGATCCCGCCGACGAAGGCGACGTCCTTGGACTGGTCCTCGTCGTGGCGCAGGACGACGAACTTCTGGTGGTGGCTGCCCATCCGCCGCACCCGCTGATCGAGGATGACCTGGCCGCCGCCGTCCTCGATCTCGCGGTCGAGCGCCCGGTTCTCCTCCTTGCTGAACGACGCCTTGTCCATGTGCGACCGCCACACGAGCCCCCGGACGCAGACTCCGCGCTCGACCGCGTCGGTGAACAGCTCGGCGACCGTCGGACCGCCGTCCCTCAGCAGCTGGTCGGGATCGCCGCGCCAGTCGGTGAAGAAGAGCTGGTCGCCGGCGTCGAGCGCCAGCACGGCGTCGACGAGCCGGTCGAAGTACTCGCTGCCGTGCAGCAGCGGCTCGGCGAGGTTGCCCTCGGTCCAGCCCGGGATGCTGGTCGCGGGGTTCCCGCGCTCCTCGGCGCTGAGCAGCCACTGCTCCCGTGAGTCCACCCGGTGATCTCATCCTGCGGGAACGCGCGGACGCAACCGCCGCCATCCGCTCGGGCGTCGGTAGCCTTGGGACCTGTGGCCCTCGTCGTCCAGAAGTACGGCGGTTCCTCCGTCGCCTCCGCAGAGCACATGAAGCGTGTCGCCGAGCGGATCGTCGCCGCGAAGAAGAACGGTGACGACGTCGTCGTCGTGGTCTCCGCGATGGGCGACACGACCGACGAGCTGCTCGATCTGGCCAGCCAGATCACCGACGACCCGCCCGGTCGAGAGCTGGACATGCTGCTCACCGCCGGCGAGCGGATCTCGATGGCGCTGCTGGCGATCGCCATCTCCGAGCACGGCTACGAGGCCCGATCGTTCACCGGCTCGCAGGCCGGCGTGATCACCACCGGCAGCCACGGCAAGGCCCGCATCATCGATGTCACCCCGGGCCGCCTGCGCTCCGCGCTCGACGAGGGATCGGTCGTCATCGTCGCCGGGTTCCAGGGCGTCAGCCAGGACACCAAGGACATCACCACGCTCGGCCGGGGCGGCTCCGACACCACCGCCGTCGCGGTGGCCGCGGCGCTGAACGCCGACGTCTGCGAGATCTACACCGACGTGGACGGCGTCTTCACCGCCGACCCGCGCATCGTCCCCAACGCCAAGCGGCTCGAGACCGTCACCTACGAGGAGATGCTCGAGCTCGCGGCGTCGGGAGCCAAGGTGCTCATGCTGCGGTGCGTCGAGTACGCCCGCCGGTACGGCATCCCCGTGCACGTCCGCAGCTCCTACTCACAGCTCTCCGGCACGATCGTGGCCGGCTCGATGGAGGACCTCCCGGTGGAACAGGCGATCATCACGGGCGTCGCGCACGACCGCTCCGAGGGCAAGATCACCGTCTACGGGGTGCCGGACCGGCCGGGCGAGGCGGCGCAGCTCTTCCGGGTGCTCGCCGACGCCGAGATCAACATCGACATGATCGTGCAGAACGTGTCGGCCGAGGCCAGCAAGCTCGCCGACATCTCCTTCACGCTGCCCAAGAGCGACGGCCCCGCCGCGCTGGCCGCCCTGGAGAAGGTCAAGCACACCGTCGGCTACACCGACGTCAGCTTCGACCAGCACATCGGCAAGGTCTCGCTGGTCGGCGCGGGCATGCGCTCGCACCCCGGCGTCTCGGCCAAGTTCTTCGGCGCCCTGGCCGACGCCGGCGTGAACCTCGAGCTGATCAGCACCTCGGAGATCCGGATCTCCGTGGTCTGCCGCGACACCGACGTCGACATCGCCGTCCGCGCGGTGCACGACGCGTTCGACCTCGGCTCCGACGTCGAGGCCGTCGTCTACGGAGGGACCGGACGATGAGCAGCACCGACGGCCTGCGGGTCGGCATCGTCGGCGCGACCGGCCAGGTCGGCCGGGTCGTGCGCGACATCCTCGCCGAGCGGAACTTCCCGATCGCCGAACTCCGTTTCTTCGCCTCCGCGCGCTCGGCCGGCTCCACGCTGCCCTGGGCCGGCGGCGAGATCACCGTCGAGGACGCCGCGACCGCCGACCCGACCGGTCTGGACATCGCCATCTTCTCCGCGGGTGCCACAACCTCCCGCGCGCAGGCGCCACGGTTCGCCGCGGCGGGGGTGACCGTCATCGACAACAGCTCGGCCTTCCGCCGCGACCCGGAGATCCCGCTGGTCGTCAGCGAGGTCAACCCCGGCGACATCGCGAAGGCCTCCGGCCGCATCATCGCCAACCCGAACTGCACCACCATGGCCGCGATGCCGGTGCTCAAGCCGCTGCACGACGAGGCCGGCCTCGTCCGCATCGTCGCCAGCACCTACCAGGCGGTCTCCGGCAGCGGCGTCGCCGGCGTGGAGGAGCTGCACGGGCAGGCCAAGGCCGTCGCCGACAAGGCCGACGCGCTGGCGCACGACGGCTCGGCGGTCGCCTTCCCCGAGCCGGCGAAGTACGTCGCGCCGATCGCCTTCAACGTGCTGCCCATGGCCGGCTCCGTCGTCGACGACGGCACGTTCGAGACCGACGAGGAGCAGAAGCTCCGCAACGAGAGCCGCAAGATCCTCGGCATCCCGGATCTCCGCGTCTCCGGCACGTGCGTCCGCGTCCCGGTGTTCACGGGGCACTCGCTGTCGCTGAACGTCGAGTTCGAGCGGCCGCTGAGCGTGGAGCGGGCCACCGAGCTGCTCGCCGGGGCGCCCGGCGTCGAGCTCGCCGACGTCCCGAACCCGCTCCTCGCCGCCGGCCGCGACCCGAGCTACGTGGGCCGCATCCGGCAGGACCAGGGGGTCGACGGCGGCCGCGGGCTCGTGCTGTTCGTCAGCAACGACAACCTGCGCAAGGGCGCGGCGCTCAACACCGTCCAGATCGCGGAGCTCATCGCCGCCTCGCGCTGACGGTCACCTCACGGCCGGGCAGGCCGCGGGGGGTCCTGCGCCACTGGCTCGCGCACCTGCTCGGGTGTGGTCGCGGTCCCACGACCGGCGTCTCCCGCGGGTACCCGCGGCTGCTGCTCGGGCACCGGTGGCGGAGCCTGGGGCGCCGACGGTCGTGGCTGCGGAGCGGGCTCGGGTGACGGGCGATGCTCGGGCACGCTCCCCGTGGGTGCGCCCCCGACCGGTCCGTTGCCCGGGGTGGGCGCGACCGGAGGGCTGCTGGTCGGGGTCGGCGGTGGAAGCGTCGCCGACGGGCACACAACTGACGACGGAGACCAAGAGACAACATGAAATTATGGGAG
>NZ_POQU01000045.1 GCF_002938425.1 Blastococcus atacamensis
GCGGTGGGACGGGTCGGGGCCGGGGTCGGCTCGTCGACGGGGGTCTGCGGGGCGGTCGTCATCGTCTCCAGCGTGGCACGGACCTGGACGGGAAGCACCTGAGTTGTCATCGCCTGCTACAACGCATCGCCCGGCCGGATGCATCCCGCGGCGCCGACAACCGTCCGGTCAGCCCGCCAACCACTCCGCGCACAGCTCGCCGACCGACACCAGTACGGCGGGTCCGGTGAGGACGGTCGTCCGTGGATCCACCTGGACCGACAGGCGTCCGCCCGGGACGTCCACGACGACGGTGCCCTCCGAGCGCCCGTCGGCGACCAGTGCCGCGTAGGCCACCGCGCAGGCGCCCGTGCCGCAGGAGCGGGTCTCCCCCACCCCGCGCTCGAAGACCCGCAGCCGCACGTGGGCGCCGGGCTCCAGCACGTTGACGAGCTCGACGTTGACGCCCTCGGGGAACAGCTGCGCGTCGAACCGCGGTGCGGCACCCAGGTCGAGGGTGTCGACGTCGACGTCGGTGATCGCGGCCAGGTGCGGATTGCCCATCGACACGGCGAGCCCGTCGAACGTGCGCCCGTCCAGCTCCGCGCTGCCCCGGCCGAACTCGCGGGCCGGGCCCATGTCGACCCAGTAGCCGCCGTCGGGCGCGGTGCCCACCCGGCGTGGACCGCCCCGGGTGCCCACCAGCAGACCGTCCTCGCAGGCGCTGCGCGGGACGAGCCCCTCGCTGACCAGCGCGTGCAGAAACAACCGGATGCCGTTGCCGCACATCTCGGCGTGGGAGCCGTCGGCGTTGCGGTGGTCCATGAACCACTCGCAGCGGTCGAGGTCCTCCCCCAGCACCGCCGGCGCGTCGGGCACGTGCGCGCTGCGGACCAGCCGCAGGACGCCGTCACCACCGAGGCCGGCCCGGCGCTCGCAGAGCCGCCGCACGAGCGCCTCGTCGAGCCGGTCCTCCGGCCACACGGTGCCGTCGGGGTCGGGCAGCACCACGAAGTCGTTCTCGGTGCCGTGCCCGATCAGCACGCGGGGCGAGGAGGTCACGGCTCCATCGTAGGACCGGTGATCACCGCGGCGACGGCGTCGACCAGGTCGGGGCGGGCGGCGTCCAGCCAGGTCGTCCCGGCGTGGCGACGGAACCAGGACCGCTGCCGGCGCACGAACCGGCGGGTGGCCACGACGGTCCGCTCGCGGGCGTCCTCGGCAGTGAGGGTGCCGTCGAACTGGGCGAGCACCTGCGCGTAGCCGATCGCGCGGGACGCCGTCGGCCCCTCCCGCAGGCCCCGCGCGTCCAGCGCCGCGACCTCGTCCACGAAGCCGGCCGTCCACATCCGGTCGACGCGGAGCGCGATCCGGTCGTCGAGCTCGCCGGGTTCGCGGTCCAGCCCGATGGTCACCGCCGGGTAGTGCGGACGCGGCTCGGGCAGCTCGGCGCGGAACGGTCCACCGGTCAGCTCGATGACCTCGAGTGCGCGCACGATCCGCCGCCCGTTCCCGGGCAGCACCGCGGCGCCCGAGGCCGGGTCGAGCCGCGCCAGGCGGGCGTGCAGCTCCGCGGAGCCGACGTCGGCCAGCTCCGCCTCCAGCCGCGCCCGGACCGCCGGGTCGGTGCCGGGGAAGTTCAGTTCGTCGAGGACGGCACGGACGTAGAGACCCGAGCCGCCCACCAGGAAGGGGATCGACCCGGCGGCCCGCAGCCGGTCGATCTCGGCCCGGGCGCGCAGCCGGTACTCGGCGACCGACGCCGGCTCGCGCACGTCCCACAGGTCGAGGAGGTGGTGCGGCACCCCGCCGCGCTCGGCCTCGTCCGGCTTGGCGGTGCCGATGTCCATGCCGCGGTAGAGCTGCATGGAGTCGGCGTTGACGACCTCGCCGCCCAGGCGCCGCGCGAGGGCGACCGCCAGCGCCGTCTTGCCCGTCGCGGTCGGTCCGACGACGGCGATCACCGGGGGCGGCCCGCTCATGCGACCACCCAGTCCGCGACCAGGTAGCCCACCCCGAAGGGGGCGTCGTCGAAGTGCACCCGCGCGGTGACGTGCCGGCCCGCGACCGCTTCGCCGACGGCCCGCCACGTGGGTACCCCGGCGGCCAGCAACCGCTCCCCCTCGGCCGGGTCCAGGGCGGCCAGCGCAGCGGCATCGCCCCGGGCCAGCGCGGTGGCGACGGCGGCGTCGAACGGGCCGGCCGCGGGGTCCAGGTAGCCGGGCGCCTTGACCGTCCGCCGAGCCGAGCCGTCGCCCATCGCGAGCACGCCGACCGGTGCCGGCAGGTCGTGCAGGAGCTGCGCCAGGTCGGCCGGGCCCACCCCCACCCGGGTGCCGGCGAAGCACGCCTGGTCCAGGAGCCAGCCCCCCACGGTGTGCGGCGTCGGGAGTCGGGAACCGCCCGGCCGCAGCCGGCCGTCGAAGGGCACGGTGACGTCGAGGCCGAAGCCGCGCAGGTCCCCCCGGTCGCCGGCGCCGAACCGCACCCCGGGCGGTACGCCGTCGCCGACGACGACCACCACCTCCGGTCCGGCCGCGAGCAGGCCGGTCACCGCCTCGGCGCACGCCGCCCGTAGCGCCACCGTCTCGCTGCCGGCGCGCCCCTCGACCACCGGCAGCAGCAGCGGAGGGCACGGGCAGAAGGCGACGACGGCCGACGGCGGGGCGGTCCGGGCCCGCCGGTCGCGGGAAGGGATGGTCACCGCAGCAGTGTCGCCGATGCGACGTGGGACACTGCCGGACGTGTCGAGCACTGACAACCCCGGTGACGGGGTGCAGCAGGCCACTTCGCCGATTGCGGAGAACCCCGAGACGACCGCCCCCGAGGCGGCGCAGACCGAGAGCCCTGACGCGGTGACCCCCGCGGCCGGGACACCGGAGGCGCCGACCCCCGCGGACGCCGCCCTCGCCGACCCCACGGCGGACGCCGCGCCGGCCACGGAGGAGCTCCCCGCGGAGGAGCCCGCAGCGCCTTCCGCGCGCCCGGTGCCCACGCCGGGACCCGGACCCGGCCCCCGCCCGTCGGCACCCGCAGCCGCACCGGCCGCGGCGCCGGCGACCCCGGTGGCGCCGGTCGAGGCGGTCGTGAGCGACCCCTCGCAGTGGGGTCGGGTCGACGACGAGGGCACCGTCTACGTGCGCACCGCCGACGGCGAGCGGGCGGTGGGCTCGTGGCAGGCCGGCGACGCCGAGGCGGGCCTGGCCCACTACGGCCGCCGCTACGACGACATCGCCACCGAGGTGTCGCTGCTCGAGGCACGCCTCAAGGCGCACACCGGCAATCCCGGTGAGATCAAGAACAAGGCGCAGCAGCTCGCCGACTCGATCCCGACGGCCGCCGCCGTCGGCGACCTCGACGGGCTCGCCGCCCGGGCCCGTGCCATGGTCGAGACCGCGGAGTCGGCCACCGCCGAGTTCCGCGCCGAGAAGGCCGCCGCCCGTGCCGCGCAGATCGCGCGCAAGGAGGCGCTGGCCGCCGAGGCGGAGCAGATCGCCGCGGAGTCCACGTCGTGGAAGGCCTCCGGCGACCGCCTCAAGGCGATCGTCGAGGAGTGGAAGACGATCCGCGGGATCGACCGCAAGACCGACGAGGCGCTGTGGACGCGGTTCGCCGCCGCCCGCGACGCCTTCGGTCGTCGCCGCGGCACCCACTTCGCCCAGCTCGACGCCCAGCGCGGCGAGACCCGCGCGGCCAAGCAGGAGCTCATCAAGGAGGCGCAGCGGCTGGCGACCTCGACCGACTGGGGCGCCACGAGCGCCGCGATGCGCTCCCTGATGGACCGCTGGAAGGCCGTGCCGCGCACCGGCCGGGAGACCGACGACGACCTCTGGAAGGAGTTCCGGGCCGCCCAGGACGTCTTCTTCACCGCGCGCGCCGAGCAGGACAAGGTGCGCGACGCCGAGCAGACGGCCAACCAGCGGGCCAAGGAGGAGCTGCTGGCCGAGGCCGAGAAGCTCGATCCGTCCAAGGACCTCCGCGGCGCCCAGAACGCCCTGCGGAAGATCCAGGAGCGCTACGACGCCATCGGGCACGTGCCGCGCACCGTCATGCGCCAGCTCGAGGACCGCATGCAGGCCGTCGAGCAGAGGGTGCGGGGCGCGGCCGACGCCGGCCGGGTCCGGACCACTCCGGAGAATCCGATGGTCACCTCCATGCGCGCCGCGGTCACCAAGGCCGAGGAGCAGCTGGCCAAGGCCGAGGCGGCCGGGGACCAGCGCCGGATCGACGAGGCGAAGGCCAACCTGGCCACGCGCCAGGAGTGGCTCGCCGAGGCGGAGAAGTCCGCCCGGCGCTGACAGCGACAGCAGAAGGGCCCCCGTCCGATCCGGACGGCAGAAGGTCCCCCTGCAGGGCCCCGTCGCTCTCGGCGGCGCCCTGCGGGGGCCTTCAGCAGCCGGTGACCGCCGGGAGCGGCTCGGGGATCCCGATCCGCGGCATGCCGAGCGGGACGCCGGGCGTGGTCGGGCGGGTGCCCGCCTCGCTCGCGTCACCGGCACGGGTGCGGCGGTGCGACAGCAGGACGCCGTCGGCGATGAGGTGGTGCGGCGCGGCCTCGGTGACGACGGTCTCGACGACGTCGCCGGGCCGGATCCCCTCGGCCGCCGTGAAGTGCACGAGCCGGCCGTCGCGGGCGCGGCCGGAGAGACGGCCGCGCTGGGCGTCCTTGCTGCCCTCCCCCGAGGCGACGAGCAGCTCGACCTTGCGACCGATCTGCCGGCGGTTCTCCTCCCAGCTGATCTCGTCCTGCAGGGCGGTCAGGCGCAGGTAGCGCTCCTGCACGACCTCCTTGGGCAGCTGGTCGTCCATCTCGGCGGCCGGCGTCCCAGGGCGCTTGGAGTACTGGAAGGTGAAAGCGCTGGCGAACCGGGCGCGCCGCACCACCTCGAGGGTCTGCTCGAAGTCGGCCTCGGTCTCCCCCGGGAAGCCCACGATGATGTCGGTGGTGATCGCGGCGTCGGGCATGGCGGCCCGCACCCGGTCGATGATCCCGAGGTAGCGGTCCTGCCGGTAGCCGCGGCGCATGCGGCGCAGGACGTCGTCGGACCCGCTCTGCAGCGGCATGTGCAGCTGGTGGCAGACCGCCGGGGTCTGCGCCATCGCCTCGATGACGTCGTCGGTGAACTCGCGCGGGTGCGGGCTGGTGAACCGCACCCGCTCCAGGCCCTCGATCGCACCGGTCGCCCGCAGCAGTCCCGCGAACGCGCCGCGGTCGCGGAACTCGACGCCGTAGGCGTTGACGTTCTGGCCGAGCAGCGTCACCTCCAGCACGCCCTGGTCGACCAGCGCCTGCACCTCGGCGAGGATGTCGCCGGGACGGCGGTCCTTCTCCTTGCCGCGCAGCGCCGGGACGATGCAGAACGTGCAGGTGTTGTTGCAGCCGACGCTGATCGACACCCAGCCGGCGTAGGCGGAGTCGCGCTTGGCCGGGAGCGTGGACGGGAAGACCTCGAGCGCCTCGACGATCTCCACCTGGGCCTCGGCGTTGTGCCGGGCTCGCTCCAGGAGGGCCGGCAGCGAGCCGACGTTGTGGGTGCCGAAGACGACGTCCACCCACGGCGCGCGCCGCACGATCTCGCCGCGGTCCTTCTGCGCCAGGCAGCCGCCGACGGCGACCTGCATGCCCGGACGCGCGTCCTTGATCGGCCGCAGGTGCCCGAGGTTGCCGTAGAGGCGGTTGTCGGCGTTCTCGCGCACGGCGCAGGTGTTGAGGACGACGACGTCGGCGTCGTCGCCCTCCGCCGCGGCGCTGTACCCGGCCGCCTCCAGCAGACCGGACAGGCGCTCGGAGTCGTGCACGTTCATCTGGCACCCGTAGGTGCGCACGCGGTAGGTGCGCGGCGGTGCCTCAAGCTCGGTTCCCATGTCAGCTGCGAGGGTACGGCGCGGCCCCCGTTCACCCATACGATCGGGTAACCGGGGGTTCGTTACGCCTTCGTGATCCCACGGTGCGGGATCCGCGACCTTCCGCGCCTAGGCTCCCCCACCGTGACCAGCCGAACGAACGGAGAGCCTCTCGTCCGCCTGGCCGGCGTCAACAAGTGGTTCGGCGAGCTGCACGTCCTGCAGGACATCGACCTGTCCATCGATCGCGGTGAGGTCGTCGTGGTCATCGGGCCGTCCGGCTCGGGCAAGTCGACGCTGTGCCGGACGATCAACCGGCTCGAGGCGATCGACAAGGGCGAGATCACCATCGACGGCCAGCGGCTGCCCGAGGAGGGCAAGGAGCTCGCCCGGCTGCGCAGCGATGTCGGCATGGTGTTCCAGAGCTTCAACCTCTTCGCGCACAAGACGATCCTCGAGAACGTCATGCTCGGACCGATCAAGGTCCGCAAGCAGTCGAAGGGCGACGCCGAGAAGCGGGCGCGCGTGCTGCTCGACCGCGTGGGCGTCGGGGCGCAGGCCGACAAGTACCCGGCGCAGCTCTCCGGGGGCCAGCAGCAGCGGGTCGCGATCGCCCGGGCGCTGGCGATGGAACCCAAGGTGATGCTCTTCGACGAGCCCACCTCGGCGCTGGACCCCGAGATGATCAACGAGGTCCTCGACGTCATGACCTCGCTGGCCCGGGACGGCATGACGATGATCGTCGTCACCCACGAGATGGGCTTCGCCCGCCGTGCGGCGAACCGGGTCGTGTTCATGGACAGCGGCCGCATCGTCGAGTCCGCCGAGCCCGAGACGTTCTTCACCAACCCGACGTCGGATCGGGCCAAGGACTTCCTGTCCAAGATCCTCAACCACTGACCCCGAAGGGATCACCCATGCGCATCACCCGTTACGCCGCCGGCGTCGCCGCCGCCGGCCTGCTGCTGGCCGGCTGTGCCAGCGAGGCCGGCAACCAGGCCGAGGACACCGCCGAGGAGACCACCGCCGCGGTGGAGGAGGTCGAGTTCCCCGAGGGGTCGACCATGGCCGCGATCGTCGAGGCCGGCGAGCTCCGCGTCGGCACGAAGATCGACCAGCCCGGCTTCGGCCTGGCCAACACCGCCGGCGACCCCGAGGGCTTCGACGTCGAGATGGCGAAGCTGATCGCGGCGAAGATGGGCCTCACCGAGGACCAGATCACCTTCACCGAGACGGTGTCGGCCAACCGCGAGCCCTTTCTGCAGGAGGGCCGGGTGGACATGGTCGTGGCCACCTACACGATCAACGACAAGCGCAAGGAGATCGTCGACTTCGCCGGGCCGTACTACGAGGCCGGGCAGGACATCATGGTCGCCGCCGGCAACCCCGAGCAGATCGAGGGCCCGGAGGACCTGGCCGGCAAGAGCGTCTGCTCGGTCGAGGGCTCGACGCCGGCGGAGAACATCCGCACCAACTACCCCGAGGCCGAGCTGGTCCTCTACGACGCCTACTCCAAGTGCGCCGACGACCTGCGCAACGGCAACGTGGACGCCGTCACGACCGACAACGTCATCCTGACCGGCTTCGTCGCCGGCGCCCCGGATGCCTTCGAGCTCGTCGGCAACCCCTTCACCAAGGAGCCGTACGGCATCGGCGTCCCGAAGGGCCAGGACGACTTCCGCGACTTCATCAACGACGTGCTCGAGGAGTCGTTCGAGGACGGCAGCTGGGCCGACGCCTGGGACGCGACCGCGGGCGCCATCACCGGCACGGAGGCCCCCACGCCCCCGACGGTCAACCGCTACTGATCTCGCGCACCTGACGGCGGGGGTGGCCGGTACCGGTCGCCCCCGCCGTCGCGCGCGTCACCCGCACACGAACAGGACGAGGAGCATCCGAGGAGCGCCATGGAGTTCCTGAGCGACAACTGGGGACTGATCCAGTCCGCCTTCCTCACCACCTTGTCCCTGGCGGTGGCCAGCGGCATCTGCGCCCTCGTGCTGGGTACGGTGCTGGCCGCGATGCGGGTCAGCCCCATCCCGGCGCTGCGCGGCCTCGCCACCTCCTACGTCGAGATCTTCCGCAACACCCCGCTCACGGTGGTGTTCTTCTTCCTGGTCTTCGGCCTGGTGTACGTCGACCTGCAGTTCCCGAGCCGCTTCGTCGCGGCGGTGGCGGCGCTGTCGTCCTACACGGCGGCGTTCGTCTGCGAGGCCCTGCGGTCGGGCATCAACGCCGTCCCGGCGGGGCAGGCCGAGGCCGCCCGCGCTCTGGGGCTGGACTTCCGGCAGAGCTTGACGACGATCGTGCTGCCGCAGGCCTTCCGCACCGTCGTCCCGCCGCTGGGCAACGTCTGGATCGCGCTGGCGAAGAACACCTCCATCGCGGCGGGCTTCGCCGTCAGCGACCTCACCGCACTGCTGCAACGGCTGGCGAACGCCAACGCCGACCAACTGCTGCTGATCTTCGCCGTCGTGGTGCTCGGCTACCTGGTGATCACGCTGCCCTCCGCCTGGGGCATCAGCATCCTCGAGCGACGTCTGCGGATCGTCCGATGAGCGCCTCGGTCCTCTTCGACGTCCCCGGCCCCCGCGGCCGCCGCCGTCAGCGCGTCGGCAGTGTCGTGGGCGCCCTGATCGTCCTCGGGCTGCTCGGCCTCGCCGCGTGGCGCCTCGGCATCAACGGGCAGCTGGAACCGGCCCGCTGGGCCATCCTCTTCGACACCCGCACGAACGTTCCGCAGCGGCTGCTCGACGCGTTGCTGAACACGCTGGAAGTAGCAGCCGTCGGCATGGTGTGTGCCACCGTGCTCGGCGCCCTGCTCGCGGTCGGCCGCCTCTCGGACCACGCCTGGGTGCGCATCCCGGTCGCGGCGGTCATCGAGTTCTTCCGCGCCGTGCCGCTCCTGGTCCTGATCCTGTTCTGCTTCCTGTTCCTGCCGCGCACCGGGATCTCGATCAGCGCCTTCGGAGCGTTGGCACTCGGTCTCACCCTCTACAACATGGCTGTGCTCGCCGAGATCATCCGGGCCGGCATCCTCTCGGTGGACCGGGGTCAGAGCGAGGCCGCCTACGCCGTCGGCATGCGCAAGTGGCAGGTCATGTCCTTCGTCTTGGTGCCGCAGGCGGTCCGGCGCATGCTGCCGGTGCTCATCGCCCAGCTCGTCGTGCTGCTCAAGGACAGCTCGTTGGGCTTCATCGTCGGCTACCTGGAGCTCCTGCGGACGGCGCGCAGCCTGGTGGAGACGCTGAACTTCCAGTTCGGCCCGATCTACACCTTCCAGCTCTACGTCGCTGCCGCGGTGATCTACATCGTGGTCAACCTGCTGCTGTCCTGGCTGGCCCGGGTGGTCGAGCGGCGCACCGGTCGAAGCACCAAGGCGGCGGCGACGGCGGACACCAAGCTGCCCGCCGACGTGCAGATGGGCGGAGGCGGCGGCGCCGTCTGACCGGTCTTCGCGGTCTCGTCCGACTCAGTCGCCCCACCCGGGCGCGCCGGTCGTACGGGACCGCGGCGCGCAACGAGACTCGTCGTCACGATGGAGACGATGCACGCGGCGGGGCGCCGCAACCTGCCCCCGGTCCCCAGGACCGCTGTGGAGGCGGCTCCCGAGCCCGCTCGCGAGCCCGTCATCGAGCTGCCCGCCGGCACCAGGCTGCAGGCCACCGCCCTTCTCGACGCCGGGCAGGAGTTCGTCGCCCGGCTGCGCGCGGCCGCGCCGGCGTTCGCCACGGCGGCCGGCGCCCGGAGCGCGGTCGTCCGCGAGGTGGTCCCCCCGGCCCGCCACCGGCGTGCGCGCTGCCGGCTCGTCCTCCGCTTCGCCGACGGGGCCGATGCCGACCTGACGTTCCTCGGGGAGCGTCGGCGGCCGGGGGTCGCGGACCCGAACACGCTGGACGCGGAGGTCGCGGCCTGGCTCCGCGCCGGCCGACCGCAGGACCCGGCCTGGCTGATGGCCGACTCCGACGCCGCCAACGGCGTGGCGGTCGACCTGACCGCCTGGCACTCCCGTATCTGACGGCACCGCCGACGACGGCACGCGGACGCCGCACGACGTGGGCACCACGTCGTCGTCGACCGGCGCGCAGCGACGCCGGGCCGTCGGGGCCGCACTGGTGGCCGTACTCGCCGTCGCCTATCCCCTGCTCTGGGGGGCCGGCCTCGCGCACGCGGAATTCAGTGGTTGCTGGCTCAGCTGCGGCGGCGATCCCCGGTTCGCCTCCGGCGTCGCGTGGACGACCTTCAGCGCGGTCCTGCTCGGCATCCCCCTCGCTGCGGGCCTCCTCGCCGGCTCGGTCCGGTCCTGGGTCGCGTGGGCGGTCGGCGTGCTGCTGATCCTCCTGGCCGCCACGGCCTGGGTGATGTTCTCGCTCGACCCGGGCAACGCTGCCTTCTTCGTGGCCCTGGGGTGATCCGACCTTTCCCTGCACGCCGCTGGCCGGCTCAGGGCAGCGCGCTCTCCTCGTCGAACTCGGAGAAGGCCTCGTCCACGTCGGCTCCGGCTTCGACCTCGTCGAGGACCTCGCGCACCACCGCGGCGGCCAGCCCACCGTTGTAGCCCTTGCGCGCCAGCATGCCCATGAGCCGCCGGGTCGCGGTGGCCCTGTCCAGCCGGCGCATCGAGCCGGCCCGACGCTCGACGAGCTTCCGGGCCGCTGCCCGCTCGTCCTCGTCGTCGACCTGCTCGACCGCCTCGGCAGCGACCTCCGGGTCCACGCCCTTGGCCCGCAGCTCGGAAGACAGCGCCCGCCGGGCCAGCCCACGACCGGCCTGGCGGCTGCTCACCCAGGCGCGGGCGTAGGCCGCGTCGTCGATCAGCCCGACCTCGGTGAAACGGTCGAGGACGGTGGTGGCGGCGTCTTCCGGGATGTCGCGGCTCGCCAGCAGGTCGGCGAGCTGCTGACGCGTCTTGGGCGCCCCGGTCAGGGCCCGCAGGCAGAGCCCGCGGGCCACCGACTCAGGGTCCTCCACGGTCTCGGGGGCGACGTCCTGGGTCAGGGGATCGTCGCTGCTCGGGGACCGCTTCCGCCGGCCGCCCCCGAAGCCTCCGGGGGCGCGCCGACGATTCGGCGGACGGTCGTCCACCCGCGACTCAGAAGTCGGGGGCGTCGGCCGGCGCCGGGGCATCCAGCGTCGCGCCGATGCCCAGCTTCTCCTTGACCCGCTTCTCGATCTCGTCGGCGAGGTCGGGGTTGTCCTTCAGGAAGTTGCGGACGTTCTCCTTGCCCTGGCCGAGCTGGTCACCCTCGTACGTGTACCAGGCGCCGGACTTCTTCACGATGCCCTGCTCGACGCCGGCGTCGACGATGCCGCCCTCCCGGCTGAAGCCCTGCCCCCAGAGGATGTCGAGCTCGGCCTGCTTGAACGGCGCCGCCACCTTGTTCTTGACGACCTTGATGCGGGTGCGGCTGCCGATCGCGTCGGTGCCCTGCTTCAGGGTCTCGATGCGGCGGACGTCGAGACGGACCGACGAGTAGAACTTCAGCGCGCGACCACCGGTGGTGACCTCGGGCGAGCCGTAGACGACGCCCACCTTCTCGCGCAGCTGGTTGATGAAGATCGCCGTCGTGCCGGAGTTGTTCAGTGCACCGGTGATCTTGCGCAGCGCCTGGCTCATGAGGCGGGCCTGCAGGCCGACGTGGCTGTCACCCATCTCGCCCTCGATCTCGGCGCGGGGCACCAGAGCCGCCACGGAGTCGATGACGATGACGTCGAGGGCGCCGGACCGGATCAGCATGTCGGCGATCTCGAGCGCCTGCTCACCGGTGTCGGGCTGGCTGACCAGCAGGGCGTCGGTGTCGACGCCGATGGCGCGGGCGTACTCGGGGTCGAGCGCGTGCTCGGCGTCGATGAAGGCGGCGATGCCACCGTTGGCCTGGGCGTTGGCGACCGCGTGCAGGGCGACGGTCGTCTTACCGGAGGACTCCGGGCCGTAGACCTCGATGACGCGGCCGCGGGGCAGACCACCGATGCCCAGGGCGATGTCGAGGGCGATCGACCCGGTCGGGATGACCTTGATCGGCTGGGCGGCATTGTCGCCCAGCCGCATGACCGAGCCCTTGCCGAACTGCTTGTCGATCTGGGCGAGGGCCATGTCGAGGGCCTTGTCGCGGTCGAGCGTTGCTGCCATGGTGCGTCACCTTCGGTTCGCGGGGGAAGCGGGTCGGGACCGACGCTAGGGCGAGGCACCGACAGTTTTCGGATTCCAGGGCGGACTGTGGAGCGAGGGCCGCCCTGTGGAAGCCACAGTAGGCCGAACACGTGTTCGATCGCCAGGTCGACACGCCGTGCGCCCCAGGAGCCCCAGGAGTCGACCGCGGAAGCGCCTCAGCGGTCCTTGGGCGGCACGTCGTAGGCGTCGCAGATGGCCAGCCACACCTTGCGCACCGGCACGCCCTTGTCGATGGCGTCCAGCGCACTGCGCCCCCCGAGGGCGGAGAAGACGTGGTCGCGCGCGACGGTCTGCGCGCGCATCGACCCGAACTGCTCGTCGAGACGGGACCAGAACTCCTGCAGGCGCACGCACCGACGCTAACCCGTCGCGGCGAACGGGTCCTAGGCTGCCGACATGATCCCGGGCACCGGTTCGGCGAGCCTCGACCTCGTGCTGGAGATCGGCATCGTCGTCGTTCTCCTGATCACCGTCGTCATCATGATCCGCAACTACCGCGAGCGCTGACGCCGCGGCGTCGTCAGGAGGACGACCGCCAGGGGCACCACGAGGACGGCGGACACGGCGGTCACCAGCCCGAAGCCGCCCCAGGCCAGCAGCGGTCCGCCGATCACCCCCGCCAGCGCGGCGCCCAGACCCATCAGCAGGTCGGTGCCGCCCTGCGCCGTCGGCCGCAGGTCCGGACCGACGGAGGCGGTGACCAGCGCCGATCCGGCGACCAGGCCGCAGGACCAGCCCAGGCCGAGCAGCAGCAGGCCGATGGCCAGCTGGGCGGGGTCGGCGGGCCCCGCCGTACCCGCCACCGCGGCCGCGCTGAGCAGGAGGAATCCTCCGAGGCCGACGACGGCCGGCGCGCCCACCCGGTCGGCGAGGAGGCCGACCACTGGTGAGAACAGGTACATGCCGGCCACGTGGACGCTGATGACCAGCCCGACCAGCCGCAGGACGCCGTCGGCGTCGCCGCCGGCGTGCCCCATGTGCACCGGGGTCATGACCATCACACCGACCATGACCGAGTGGGCCACCACGACGGCCACCAGCCCGACCGGACCCTGCGGCGCCGCCCAGACGGCCCGGAGGGCGGCACCGGTCGCCCGACGCGGCCGCGGACCGGACGACCCGCCACCCAGCCTCCGGGCCAGCAGCAGGGGGTCGGGCCGGAGCAGCAGGACGAAGCCGGCCGCCACGACCGCGAAGACGACGGCGGACACGACGAAGACACCGCCCAGGGCCGGTAGGCCCAGCGACTCCCCCACCACCGCACCCGGCGAGGCAAGGTTCGGTCCGACGACGGAGCCGAGCGTCGTCGCCCAGACGACGAGGGAGAGGTCGCGCCCGCGGCGCTCCGGCGAGGCCAGGTCCGCCGCCGCGTAGCGGGACTGCAGCCCGCACGCGGTCGAGGCGCCGAAGAGGAACAGGCCGACGAGCAGCAGCGCCAGGGACGACGCGGCCGCGGCGGCCACCGTGACGACCGCGCCGAGGACGCTGATCCCGTAGCCGACGGCCAGCCCCGCCCGGCGGCCCGCCGAGTCGCTGATCCTGGCCAGCGGGACGGCGAGCACCGCCGCGCCGAGCACTCCCGCCGTCTGCCCCAGCCCGGAGGCGGCGTCGGTGCCGGCGACGTCGCGGGCCAGCAGGCCCCCGGCGGTGATCCCGACGGTGACGCCGAGCCCGGCCAGGGCCACGCCGCCGCCCAGGACGACCAGCGTCCGCCGCTGCACGCGCGCGATGTCCGGCTCGGTCCTGTCCTGCTGCAGCGACCCCACGAGCGCTCCCGTCTCACGACCGGGTGGTTCCCGGCTCCGGCACCCTCGCCGGCCAGCGAAGTGTCGTACACGACGGGGACACTGATCTCGTGCCCGACCGTCCCATCGCCGAGCCCAGTGCGCTGAGCCGGTTCTCCGAGCCCACCAGGGCCTGGTTCACCGGCGCCTTCGAGCGCCCGACGGCGGCCCAGGACGGCGCCTGGCAGGCCATCAGCAGCGGCGAGCACGCCCTCGTCGTCGCCCCCACCGGCTCGGGGAAGACCCTGGCCGCCTTCCTCTGGTCGCTGGACCGGCTCGCCTCCAGCCCACCGGCCGACGAGCGCTCCCGCTGCCGGGTCCTCTACGTCTCGCCGCTGAAGGCCCTGGCCGTCGACGTCGAGCGCAACCTGCGCGCCCCGCTGACCGGCATCGGCCAGGCCGCGGCCCGCCTCGGGCTGCCACGGCCGGAGATCCGCGTCGGCATCCGGTCCGGCGACACCCCCGCCGACGAGCGGCGCACCTTCACCCGCAAGCCGCCGGACATCCTCATCACCACGCCGGAGTCGCTCTTCCTGCTGCTCACCAGCGCGGCACGAGAGGCGCTGCGCAGCGTCGAGACCGTCATCATCGACGAGGTCCACGCGGTCACCGACTCCAAACGCGGCGCACACCTGGCCGTGTCCCTGGACCGGCTCGACGAGCTGCTGGAGCGGCCGGCCCAGCGCATCGGCCTGTCGGCCACCGTGCGGCCGATCGAGGAGGTCGCCACCTATCTCGCCGGTGGGCGCCCGGTGCGGGTGGTCGCCCCCGGCTCGACGAAGGAGTGGGACCTCTCGGTCGTCGTCCCCGTCGAGGACATGAGCGAGCTGGGTCAGCCGACCGGTGAGCTGGAGGGGTCGGCGGCGGGCAACCAGCCCCGGAACTCCATCTGGCCGGCAGTCGAGGAACGGGTGCTCGACCTGGTCCAGGAGCACCGCAGCACGATCGTGTTCGCCAACTCGCGCCGGCTGGCCGAACGGCTCACCAGCCGGCTGAACGAGCTGGCCTACGAGCGGACCACCGGCGAGCCCGTACCGCCCGGCACCAACGCGGCGGCGCTCATGGCGCAGGCCGGCGCCGGTGGAGGGCTCCCCGAGGCGTTCCAGCCGGTTGCCGCGGCCCACCACGGATCTGTCTCCCGCGAGCAGCGTGCGATCGTCGAGGAGGCGCTGAAGTCCGGCCGGCTGCCGGCGGTCGTCGCCACCTCCAGTCTGGAGCTCGGCATCGACATGGGGGCGGTCGACCTCGTCGTCCAGGTCGAGTCGCCGCCCACCGTGGCCAGCGGCCTGCAGCGGGTCGGCCGCGCCGGCCACCAGGTCGGCGCGGTCAGCCGCGGGGTGCTCTTCCCCAAGTACCGCGGCGACCTCGTGCAGTGCGCGCTGGTCGCCGAGCGGATGAAGTCGGGCGCGATCGAGTCGATCCGCTACCTGCGCAACCCCCTCGACGTGCTCGCGCAGCAGATCGTCGCCATCGTCTCGGAGCGCCCGCGCACGGTCGACGAGGTCGGCGCCCTGGTCCGCCGGTCGGCGGCGTTCTCCTCGCTCCCCGAGTCGGCGCTGCAGGCCGTGCTGGACATGCTCGCCGGTCGCTATCCCTCCGACGCCTTCGCCGAGCTCCGTCCCCGCCTCACCTGGGACCGGGTCACCGACACCCTCACCGCCCGGGCCGGCGCGCAGCGCCTGGCGGTCACCAGCGGCGGCACGATCCCCGACCGCGGCCTCTTCGGCGTCTTCCTCGTCGGCGCCGAGGGCAGCGGCGGACGGCGCGTCGGCGAGCTGGACGAGGAGATGGTCTACGAGTCGCGGACCGGGGACGTGTTCCTCCTCGGCTCGTCGTCCTGGCGGATCGAGGAGATCACCCACGACCGCGTGCTGGTCACCCCCGCACCGGGCCAGCCCGGGAAGATGCCCTTCTGGCACGGCGACGCCCCGGGGCGTCCGCTGGAACTCGGACGCGCGCTGGGGGCGTTCCTGCGCGAGGTCGGCTCCGCGACGCCGGAAGCGGGGCTGGAGCGGGCCCGCGCCGCCGGCCTGGACGCCTGGGGCGCCGCCAACCTGGGCGCCTACCTGGCCGAGCAGAAAGCGGCCACCGGGCACCTCCCCGACGACCGCACGCTGCTGGTCGAGCGGTTCCGTGACGAGCTCGGCGACTGGCGGCTGGTCGTCCACTCGCCGTTCGGCGCGCAGGTCAACGCCCCGTGGGCGCTGGTGCTGGCCGCCCGGCTGCGCGAGCGCTACGGCGTCGACGTCTCGTCGATGCATTCCGACGACGGCATCGTGCTGCGCCTGCCCGACACGACCGGCGAGCCGCCCGAGGGCGACCTCGCCGTCCTCGATCCCGACGACGTCGAGCGCGAGGTCACCGCAGAGGTCGGCAGCTCGGCGCTGTTCGCCAGCCGGTTCCGCGAGTGCGCCGCCCGTGCGCTGCTGCTCCCCCGGCGTGATCCCCGCCGCCGGACGCCGCTGTGGCAGCAGCGCCAGCGCGCCGCCCAGCTGCTCTCGGTCGCCAGTGAGTTCTCCTCGTTCCCGATCACCCTCGAGGCGGCGCGGGAGGTGCTGCAGGACGTCTACGACGTGCCCGGCCTCATCGAGCTGATGCGCGACGTCCGCGCCCGGCGGGTGCGGGTCGTCGACGTCCAGACCGAGACGGCGTCGCCGTTCGCGCAGTCGCTGCTGTTCGGCTACGTCGGCCAGTTCCTGTACGAGGGCGACGCCCCGCTGGCCGAGCGCCGCGCCCAGGCCCTCGCACTGGACACCGGCCTGCTCGCCGAGCTGCTCGGCCGCTCCGAGCTGCGCGAACTGCTCGACGCCGAGGCGATGGCCGAGATCGAGGCGGAGCTGCAGCGGCTGCCCGAGCAGCGGCACCCGCGCGACATGGACGGTGCCGGCGACCTGCTCCGGGTCGTCGGCGACCTGACCGCGTCCGAGGCCGACCGGCGAGGAGCTCCGCAGGCATGGCTGGACGAACTGGTCGCCGCACGACGGGCCCTCGTCGTCCGCATCGCCGGCGAGGAGCGGTACGTCGCCATCGAGGACGCCGGCCGCCTGCGCGACGCGCTGGGCACCGCGTTGCCCGTCGGCGTGCCCGAGGTCTTCACCGAGCCGGTGGCCGATCCGCTGGGCGACCTCGTCGGCCGCTACGCGCGCACCCACGGCCCGTTCCAGCCGATGGAGGTCGCCACCCGCCTGGGGCTGGGCGTCGCGGTCGTCACCGCGACGGTGCAGCGGCTCACCGGCACCGGCCGGCTCGTCTCCGGCGAGTTCCGGCCCGGCGGCAGCGGTCAGGAGTGGTGCGACGCGGAGGTGCTGCGCTCGGTCCGCCGGCGCAGCCTGGCCAAGCTCCGCCAGGAGGTCGAGCCGGTGCCCACCGGCACGCTCGCCCGGTTCACCCCGTCCTGGCAGGCCGTGGGCAGCCGGCTGCGCGGTGCCGACGGCGTGCTCGCGGTCGTCGAGCAGCTCGCGGGCGCGCTGGTGCCGGCAAGCGCACTGGAGTCGCTGGTGCTGCCGACGCGGGTCCGCGACTACTCCCCCGCGATGCTCGACGAGCTGACCAGCGCCGGTGAGGTGCTGTGGGCAGGTGCCGGTGGGCTGCCCGGCGGCGACGGCTGGATCAGCCTGGTGCCCTCCGACCTCGCGCCGCTGCTGCTGCCCGAGCAGCTCGAGGTCGCCGGCGAGGGACAGCCGCTGCTGGACCTGCTCGCCGGTGGGCAGGCCATGTTCTTCCGCGGTCTCGCCGATGCGCTCGGCGCCACCGACGACGCGGCGCTCGCCGACCTCGTGTGGGACCTCGTCTGGGCCGGCGCGCTGACCAACGACACGCTGGCCCCGCTGCGCACACGCCTCGGCGGAGGGGGCACCCACAAGCGGGCCGCCGCGCCGCCGCGGGTCACCCGCAGCCGGTACGGCCGTCCCCGCGTGGGCCGGGCGCCCATGCCCACGCGCGGGGGTCCGCCGACGGTCGCCGGGCGCTGGTCGCGGCTCCCCGACAGGGAGGTCAACGGCACCCGGCGCACCACCGCGCGGGCCGAGGCCCTGCTCGAGCGGCACGGCGTGCTGACCCGGGGCGCGGTCATGGCCGAGCAGGTGACCGGCGGGTTCTCGGCGGTCTACCCGGTGCTGCGGGCGTTCGAGGAGAACGGCCGGGCCCGCCGCGGCTACTTCGTCGAGACCCTCGGCGCCGCCCAGTTCGGCACCCCCGGGTCGGTGGACCGGCTGCGCAGCTTCGCCACGCCTGATCGCGTCCCGGCCGGCGCCGTGGTCCTCGCCGCCACCGACCCGGCCAACGTCTACGGCGCGGCCCTCCCGTGGCCGGAGCGGACCGTCGCAGCCGACGGCGACGCGGTGGATCTCGGCGAGGGCACCGGGGCGTCCCGGAAGTCAGGGCACCGAGCGGGGAGGAAGGCCGGCGCGCTCGTCGTGCTCGTCGACGGTGAGCTGGTGCTCTACGTCGAACGCGGCGGCAAGACGCTGCTGTCCTGGACGGAAGACGAGCAGACGCTCAAGGAGACGGCGACTGCCCTGTCGGGGGCGGTGTCGGCAGGAGCTCTGGGCCGGATGGTGGTGCAGAAGGCAGACGGCGCCTCGGTGCACGAGTCCACGCCGCTCAGCGAGGCCCTGCAGGCAGCCGGTTTCGCCGCCACCCCCCGCGGCCTTCGCCTGCGCGGCTGACTGGTCGGCTCTTGCTGGTCACTGGCGCCCTATGGCTCGGCGACGCAGCCCGGCACGGCTGGTTCTGACCAGCCCAGAACCCGGAGAACACACAGCGGGGCGGCTCGGATGCTCCCGTCCGGCGCTCGGTCGGCCACCTCACGGCGGAGAAGCTGTCGCCGGACCAACCGGCCGAGCGGGAGGCACGCGTCCGAGTGCACACGCGGTGCCAGGCCCAGGCGTGCCGATCGGCGTTCCTCGCCCTGAACCGCACGTCGCCCGGCCCTGCGGTCCCGGCCGCCTACTGGGCCTTCACTGCCGGCGGGACCCTCTGCAGCCGGGGCCCCAGCCACCGGCTGAGCCGCGGCATCAGGAGCCGCAGCGCCGTCACGACGTAGACCGCCGACAGCAGGAGCCGCAGCGGCCACGGCCAGTCCCCGACGAACGGCACGGCGATCAACTGGAAGGCGGAGGTGAACACCAGCACGACGGCGACGGTCAGTAGCCAACTGCGCCACGCCGGGCCGGGCCGGGGCGGCACCGCGAAGAAGCTCTCCAGGCCCACGGCACGCGACACCCGCTCGTCGTCGACCATCTCCTCGACGTGGGCGAGGGCCGTCCGCCGCTCGGACGACCGCTCCCAGGCCGCCAGCGAGGTGTCGTCGACGAAGCGATAGACCAGGTGGTACTCCGAGCTGTCCGGGCCCGGATGCAGCAACGTGGCGCCGAGGTTGCCAGGGAAGGCCGCGGCCACTCCGAGCACGTCGTCCGCCCACCGCTCGAACTCCTCACGCCGCTCAGGCCGCACCAGCCGGGCCACGGTGACGGTCACCGGCTCGGCATGCGGGGCCGGCAGGTCACCGCGGAAGACGGCTCGGAGTCGGACAGGCATGCTCACCCTCTGCGCAATGCCGCACGGGAGGGCGGTCATCCCGGGTGTCGGGGGCCTCACACCGAAGGGCGGAGGCCTCGGCGGCCGAGGATCATGGTGGCGTGCCCGAGGGAGACACCGTCTGGCTGGCCGCCAAGCGCATGAACCGGGCGCTCGCCGGGGCCACGCTGCGCCGCGGCGAGCTGCGGGTGCCTCAGCTGGCCGCCACGGACCTCGCCGGACGCACGGTGAGCGAGGTGGTCCCGCGCGGGAAGCACATGCTCATCCGGCTGGCCGACGGCTGGACCCTGCGTACCCACTACCGGATGGACGGCAGCTGGCACGTCTACCGGTCGGGCGCACGCTGGCGGGGCGGACCGGCCTTCTCCGTGCGGGCGGTGCTGACCACCGACGAGTGGGAGTGCGTCGGCTACCGCCTCCACGATCTGGCCTTCGTGCGCACTGAGCACGAGGACCAGATCGTCGGTCACCTGGGCCCCGACGTCCTCGGCCCGGACTGGGACCTCGACGAGGCGCTGCGCCGGCTGCGGGCCGGGCCGGACGTGGAGGTCGGGGTGGCGATCCTCGACCAGCGGAACCTGTGCGGTCCCGGCAACCTCTACAAGGTCGAGGCGCTCTTCCTCACCGGCCTGCACCCGTGGGCGCGGGTGGCCGACGTCGACGACCGCCTCGAGCCGCTGGTGACGCGGGCGCGCACGCTGATGCTGGCCAACCGCGACCATCCCGAGCAGAGCACCACCGGTGACCTGCGCAAGGGCCAGGACCACTGGGTCTACGGCCGCAAGGGCAAGCCGTGCCGGCGGTGCCGGACGCCGATCCTCCTGGGCGATCAGGGCCCGGAGCTGCAGGAGCGGGTCACCTACTGGTGCCCGCGCTGCCAGGCCGCGCGATCTCCCATCGACCCGCTGGCCCGCACCGGCGAGCCGGGCCGGCCCCGGCCGCGGGCCACGCCGGGCTGACCGCCCCGAAACCGACTCGCGGCGGCCTCCGGACGTCGGAGGCCGCCGTGAGGCGAACGGGAGCGCCCGGGACGGGCGGCGACTCAGGCGGGGTCGGGCCGCTCGGCCTTCTGGGGCTCGGCCTGCGAAGCCGGCTCCGACGCCGGGGCGCCCTGCTCGATCGCCCCGGCGGCCGAGGCGCCCTCCACGGCGGGCGTACCGCCCATGGAGGCGCGGATCTGGTCCAGCCGCGAGGCGCCGGCGACGTCGAGAGTGGCCTTCTGCACCTCGAGCATCCGGCCCTCCACCGAGGTCTGGGCGAGCTCGGCCTGGCCCAGCGCAGTGGCGTAGCGGGCCTCGATCTTGTCCCGCACCTCCGACAGCGAGGGCGTGTTGCCCGGCGCCGAGAGCTCGTTGACCTGGCGCAGGGATTCCGCGACGTGTTCCTGCATCTTCGCCTGCTCGAGCTGGCTCATGAGCTTGGTGCGCTCGGCCAGCGTCGTCTGCAGCCGCATCCGGGACTGCTCGACGGCCCCGCGCGCCTGCTCGGCGGCCTGCAGCGCCTCGTCGTGGCTGCGCTTGAGGTCCTCCATGGCCTGCTCGGCGGCGACCAGCTGGGTGGCGAAGGCCTGCGCGGCCTGCTCGTACTCGGCGGCCTTGGCCGCGTCGCCCTTGGCCCGTGTCTGGTCGGCCAGCACCAGCGCCTGGCGGGCGGAGGCCTGCAGCTTCTCCACCTCGCCGAGCTGACGGTTCAGCCGCATCTCCAGCTGGCGCTGGTTGCCCAGCACCGCGGCGGCCTGGTTGGCCAGCGACTGGTGCCGCTGCTGCTCGGCCTCGATGGCCTGCTGGATCTGGATCTTGGGATCGGCCCGCTGGTCGATCTGCGCGTTCGCAGACGCGGTCAGGTACTTCCACAGCTTCACGAGCGGGTTGGGCATGGGGATGGGTCCTCCTGCTCCGGCATGGTGGCCGGCCCGGCGAATGCGCGTCACCGGTAATCGTCCCAGGTGATCACCCTCCGCAGCCAACGCAGACGCGGGTGCCCACGGCTAGGGTTCGGTCCGTGCAGCCCGGCGACCCCACCCTGTGCGTCCTCGGAGAGCTGGTGGTCGACCTGCTGCCCGTCCCCGAGGCGGGTGCCGGCCCCGAGGGAACGGCGCCGCGGTACGTCGCCCGTCCCGGTGGCAACGCGTTGAACGTGGCGGTGGCCGCCGGCCGGCTCGGCGCCCCGGTCCGCCTGCTGGCGCGGCTGGGCACCGGCCCGCTGGCGGCCAACCTGCGCCGGCACGCCGAGCTGGCCGGGGTGGACACCACGGGCTTCATCGACGCCGCCGAGCCGGTCAGCCTCGCCGTCGTCGGCGTCGGCCCCGACGGCTCGCCCGACTACGGCTTCCACGTGCTGGGCGCCGCTGACTGGCAGTGGACCGACGAGGAGCTGGCCGGAGCTCTCCCCGCGGACGTGGGCGCGGTGCACGTCGGCTCCATCTCCAGCTGGACCGAGCCCGGCAGCACCGCCATCGCGAACCTGGTGGACCGGCTCTCCGGCTCCGCCTTGATCAGCGTGGACCCCAACATCCGGCCGATGCTGGCCGACGGACCCGTCGGCGGCACCCTCGGCAACGACCGGGCCGCGGTCACCCGCCGCCTGGACGCACTCATCACCCGCGCTGACCTGGTGAAGGTGAGCGCGGAGGACCTCGCCTGGCTGGAGCCCGACGCCACCGACCTCGACGAGGCGACCCGGCGCTGGGCCGGGCGCGGTCCCGCCCTGGTCGTGCTCACCGACGGCGGGGCGCCGCTGCGGATCGCGCGACCCGGCGGACCCGTCCTGCGACGGGAGATCCCGCGGGTCGACGTCGTCGACACCGTGGGCGCCGGTGACTCCCTCGCTGCCGGCCTGCTGTCCGGCCTGCTCGGTGCCGGGCTGACGAACCGCGCCGCGCTCGCGGCGGCGTCCGACGAGCAGCTGCTCGCCCTGGTGGACGACGCAGCCCTGGTAGCCGCCCTGAACTGCACGCGGGTCGGCGCGGACCCCCCGACCCGCGCCGAGCTGGACGCCGCCCGGACCCGCTGGTGAGGCAGGACGTCGACGTGCGGATCGTCGGCCTCACCGAGCTCTCCGCCTCCGTGGTCCGGGCACGGCTGCTGGACCAGCACGACCGCTTCTGGGCCAGCGACGTGCGAGCGCTGCACCACCCGGTCTGGTTCCACCAGTTCGGGGGCTTCGGGGCGTTGGCGATGAGCCCGGACGGGGAGGACGTGGGGTACGTGCTGGGCGCGGTGACCGCCGACCGGCTGGCGTACCTCCACCTGCTGGCCGTGCGCGACGACCAGCGGCGCACGGGTCTCGGGCGGGCACTGTGCCGGTGGTTCGACGAGCTCGCGCTCACCACCGGCGCGCGGTTCGTGCAGGCCGTCACGCGCCCGGACAACGTGCCCGCACTGGCCTTCCACACCGCACTCGGGGCGAGCACTCATCTCTCGCGGGACCACTCGGGTCCCGGCGCCGACCGCGTCGTCCTGACCCGGACGCTGCCGGGGACCTGAGCCCTGACCTCAGGCGGCGAGAGACACCGCGTCGCCGCGGCGGTGGGCCGTGCGGCCCTGGGCTCCCGCGCCGACCAGGGCGAGGGCCGGCTCCGCGGCCGGAGCGGCCTGCTCGGTGGCCGCGGCGGCCTCCTCGCGGGTCTCCCCCGGAGTGGCCAGCGGGCGCACGTCGGCACCGGCCGCGGCGACCCGCAGTTCGAGGCTGACTTCGGCCAGGAGATCGGCGAGCTCCACCTCGAGGGCGTCGCAGATCGAGGCGAGCAGCTCCGAGGAGGCTTCCTTCTGACCGCGCTCGACCTCGGAGAGGTAGCCGAGGCTCACCCGTGCGGCGCCCGAGACGTCGCGGAGAGTGCGGTGCTGACGCAGCCGGTGGCCGCGCAGGGTGCTCCCGAGCTGGGTGCGCAGCAGCGTCATGGCCGTCTCCTGTCGTGCTTGCGGGGAAGCGGCGGTGCCATGAGGCACCGTGGGCTCACGGTACGCGGCCCGTGCGCCGACAGCCCGCCGACGGGGCCGAGTCCGCTCATGGCGTAACGCTCCCGGCCCTGACCGGCTTCCCGCGCGACGCTCAGCCGAGCCGGGCGAGGAGCCGGTCGAACGCCGCCGCCACGGCTCCGGCGCGTACCGCCTGCCGGTCGCCGGACAGGTCGAGCTCGGCCACATCGGTGCGCGCGCCATCGCTGAGCCCGAGATAGACCCGGCCCGGGCGGTGCCCGTCGACCGGGTCGGGGCCGGCGGCACCGGTCAGCCCGACGCCCCAGGTCGTGCCGCACCGGGCCCGGATGCCCTCGGCGAGCGCGGCGGCCGTCTCCGGACTCACCGGCCCGTGGGCGGCCAGCAGATCAGCAGGGACGCCGGCGAGCGTGCTCTTGAGATCGGTGGCGTAGACGACGGCGCCCCCGCGCAGCGTGGCACTGGCCCCGGGCACCGAGGCCAGGGTGGCGCAGAAGAGCCCCGCGGTGAGCGACTCGGCGGCGGCCACCGTCTCCTCCCGGTCGAGCAGCGCTCGGTGCACCGCGGCGGCGGAGGCCTCGGGAACCGGCGCCGTCATCAGGCGGGGGTGTCTGTCCGGCTACCGGTGCTGGGCCCGGCCGCCCGGCGGGCGGCCGCGGCGCGCATGGACCGGGCGCTGGTCCGCCGCAGCGTCACCGCGCGGTAGACGTAGTCCAGCCCGCTCAGCACGGTGAGCAGCACCGCCGCGGCCATGACCCACCACCGCGCGGACGCGAGCAGGCCGGTGAGCGGCAGGATGTAGAGGCCGATCGCCAGGGACTGCACCACGGTCTTGATCTTGCCGCCGCGGCTGGCGGCGATGACCCCGTGCCGGATGACCCAGAACCGCAGGAGGGTGACGCCCACCTCGCGGACGAGGATGACCACGGTCACCCACCAGGGCAGCAGCGCCAGGACCGAGAGCCCGATGAGCGCCGTGCCGGTGAGCGCCTTGTCGGCGATGGGGTCGGCGAGCTTGCCGAACTCGGTGACCTGGTTCGTCCGGCGCGCGATCATGCCGTCGTAGCGGTCGGTGATGATCGCCAGTCCGAAGACCAGCGCCGCCCAGTAGCGGTCCCGGTCGTCCAGGCCGTCGTCCTGCAGGAGCAGGAGCGCGAACACCGGCACGACCAGCAGCCGCAGCACGGTCAGCGCGTTCGGCAGGTTGACCAGCTTCACCGACTGCGGAGGTGTCGCAGCCGGGTCGGGGGCGACGTCGGTCACCGGGATCACCACCCGGCCGGGGTCACGGCCGGTACGAGCACGCGGGCGACGAGGTCGATGCCCTCGGTTCCGACGACCTCCGCCTCGACCAGCTGGCCCGCGACGGCGCCGTCCGGGACGCCGGTGACCGTGGTGGTCCCGTCGGCGTCGGGGTCCTGGTGGGCGGCGTGCCCGGACCAGGTGCCGGGGCCCTCCTCGTCGCCGAGGTCCTCGGTGAGCAGCACCTCGACCCGCTCGCCGATCCGGTCCTCCGCCCGCTGGGCGGTGAGCTCCTCGACGAGGTCGGTGATGCGGCGGACGCGGGCGTCGATCTCCGGCTGGTCGAGCTTGCCGGGCAGCCGCATGGCTTCGGTGCCCTCCTCGTCGGAGTAGCCGAAGACACCGACCGCGTCCAGGCGGCCCTCGGTGAGGAAGCGCTCGAGCTCGGCGACGTCGGCCTCGGTCTCGCCGGGGAAGCCGAGGATGACGTTGGTGCGGAACCCGGCCGCAGGCGCCAGCGCCCTGGCGCGCTCGATGAGCGCCAGAAAGTCGTCGGTGCCGCCGAAGCGGCGCATCCGGCGCAGCAACGTCGGCGAGGAGTGCTGGAAGGACAGGTCGAAGTAGCGTGCGATCCCGGGTGCCGAGGCGATCAGCTCCAGCAGGCCGGGGCGCAGCTCCGCCGGCTGCAGGTAGGCCACCCGTACGCGGACGATGCCCTCGATCGCGGCGAGCTGCGGCAGCAGCTTCTCCAGCGAGCGGAGGTCACCGAGGTCCTTGCCGTAGGACGTCGAGTTCTCGCTGACCAGCACGAGTTCGGTGACGCCCTGAGAGGCCAGCCAGTGCGCCTCGCCGAGCAGCTCGGCCGGGGGCCGCGACACGAAGGCGCCGCGGAACGTCGGGATGGCGCAGAACGCGCAGCGACGGTCACAGCCCGACGCCAGCTTCAGCGCCGCCGAGGGGCCCGAGGCCAGCCGCTTGCGGCGCAACCAGTCGTGGCCGGGGATCGCCGGCGCGTCCGCCGCAGCGGTGGCGGCGGTCCGCTGGACGGGGCTGATCGGCAGGAGGGTGCGGCGGTCACGCGGGGTGTGCGGCACGAGCGGCCGGCCGGTCAGGACGTCGTCGAGGCGACCGCCGATCTCGGCATAGTCGTCGAAGCCGAGGACCGTGGCCTCCGGCAGCGCACCGGCGAGCTCCGATCCGTAGCGCTCGGCCATGCAGCCGACGGCCACGACGGAGGCGCCGGAGTCGGTGGCGGCCAGGATCGCGTCGACCGAGTCCTTCTTCGCCGACTCGATGAAGCCGCAGGTGTTGACCAGGACGGCGTCGGCGCCGTCGGCATCCTCGACGAGTTCGT
The DNA here is from genome assembly GCF_002938425.1 of Blastococcus atacamensis. Taxonomy (GTDB): domain Bacteria; phylum Actinomycetota; class Actinomycetes; order Mycobacteriales; family Geodermatophilaceae; genus Blastococcus; species Blastococcus atacamensis. Next base: position 25,849 of record NZ_POQU01000045.1, read on the forward strand.
AGCCCTCCGCGGCCAGACGGCCTGCCAGCTCCTCGGAGTCGACCTCGTTGCGCGCACATCCGAGCGTCACCACCGCCACGGTCCGGGCAGGGTTGGTCGCGGCTGTCACCGGGCCATCGTAGTCGCCGACGGCGACGATCCCACCCTTCGGCGGAGTGATCCCGGACAGGTTGCGCCGCCTATGCGGCCCCTTGCGCGCGACTCCGCGCCCCGGTCCGCTCCTCGCTGCGATGCTCCCGCGGCTGTCGTCACGCGGATCCACCGCGCAGCGTGAACAGCGTCGCCTCCAGCTCGTCCGGCTTGATCAGCACGTCGCGGGCCTTGGACCCCTCCGACGGGCCGACGATGCCGCGGCTCTCCATGAGGTCCATGAGCCGGCCGGCCTTGGCGAAGCCGACCCGCAGCTTGCGCTGCAGCATCGACGTCGAGCCGAACTGGCTGGTGACGATGAGCTCGATCGCCTGGAGCAGCAGGTCGAGGTCGCCGCCGATGTCCTCGTCGATCTCCTTCTGCTCGCCCCCCGCGCTCCCCGCGCTGAAGACCTCCTCGAGGTACTCCGGCTCGGCCTGCCGCTTGCTGAACTCGACGACGGCCTCGATCTCGGCGTCGGAGACGAAGGCGCCCTGGACGCGCATCGGCTTGCCGGCACCGATGGGCATGAACAAGGCGTCACCCATGCCGATGAGCTTCTCCGCGCCCGGCTGGTCGAGGATGACCCGGCTGTCGGTGAGGCTCGAGGTGGAGAACGCCAGCCGCGAGGGCACGTTGGCCTTGATCAGGCCGGTGACGACGTCGACCGAGGGGCGCTGCGTCGCCAGGATCAGGTGGATGCCCGCGGCACGCGCCTTCTGCGTGATCCGGACAATGTGCTCCTCGACGTCGCGCGGGGCGACCATCATCAGGTCGGCGAGCTCGTCGACGATGGCGAGGATGTAGGGGTAGGGCCGGTAGACCCGCTCGCTGCCCGGGGGGGCGGTGATCTCGCCCTTCTCGACCTTGCGGTTGAAGTCGTCGATGTGGCGCACCCCGGTGGACTTCATGTCCTGGTAGCGCTGCTCCATCTCCTCCACCAGCCAGGCCAGCGCGGTGGCGGCCTTCTTGGGGTCGGTGATGATCGGCGTGATCAGGTGCGGGATGCCGTCGTAGGGCGTGAGCTCGACCATCTTCGGGTCGACCAGGATCATCCGCAGCTGGTCCGGGGTGGCCCGCAGGAGCAGCGAGGTCAGGATCGAGTTGACACAGCTGGACTTACCGGCACCGGTGGCGCCGGCGACCAGGAGGTGCGGCATCTTCGCCAGGTTGGCGCAGACGAAGCCGCCCTCGATGTCCTTGCCCAGGCCGACGAGCATCGGGTGCGGGTCCTGCTTGGCCGCCTGCGAGCGCAGGACGTCGCCCAGGCTGACCTTCTCGCGGTCGGTGTTGGGCACCTCGATGCCGACGGCGGACTTGCCCGGGATCGGCGCGAGAATGCGGATGTTGTCGTTGGCGACGGCGTAGGCCATGTTGCGGGTGAGCGCGGTGATCTTCTCAACCTTCACGCCCTGCCCGAGCTCGACCTCGTAGCGGGTGACCGTCGGGCCGCGGGTGAAGCCGGTGACGGCGGCGTCGATGTTGAACTGCTCCAGCACCCCGCTGATCGCCTCGATGGCGACGTCGTTGGCCTTGGACCGGGCACGGGGCGGGTCACCCGGCCGCAGCGTGGACAGCGCCGGGAGGATGTAGTCGCCCTCGACGGGCTGGATGGACAGCTGCTCCGGCTCCGTGATCGGCGGCAGGTCCTCCGGAGCGGAGGTGCGGTCCTCGACGGGCCGGCGCACGGCCGGCACCGGCGGCGGGGGCGCCAGGACCGTGTGCTCCGGGTCGGTGGTGCGGGTGGCCTCGGGCGCCTCGGCGTAGGCGGCGTGGTCGATCGGGCCGGTGTTGAGCAGGTCCTCCGACAGCGAGCGGCGACGACGGCCCTTGGGCGCGGGTTCCTCGTCTCCCTCGTCGTCGTAGTCGAACTCGTCGTAGTCCTCGTCGTAGTCCTCGCGGCCCAGGAGCCGGTCAGTGAGCTCGCGCAGCCGCTCCGGGATCTGGTGCACCGGCGTCGCGGTGATGACCAGCAGCCCGAAGAACGCGAGCAGGAACAGCAGGACGACGGTGACGACGGGGCCGAGGCCCGCGACCAGTGGCGTCCCGACCGCCCACCCGACGAGCCCGCCGGAGCCCGGCTGCCCCTGCTGGGGGTCGCCGGCGGTGCCGACCACCTGGGCGATGCCGAGGATCGAGGCCAGCGAGCAGAGCCAGCCGATGGCGAGCCGCCCCCGGGCCTCGGGCCGCGGACCACGGCGCAGCAGCCGCAGCGCGGCGAAGAAGAGGATGACCGGCAGCACCATCACCAGCGAGCCGATGACCCAGCGCACGCCGTCGGTGAGAGCGGCCCCGACCGGGCCGATGCCGTCGCTCCAGGCAGCGGCGCCGAGCACGATGGCCAGGCCCAGCACGGCGAGGCCGACGCCGTCGCGGCGGTGCTCGGGTGCGAGCGGCTCGGCCTCCTCCGGACGGGCCACCGAGCGGGCGAGCCCGCCGGCGCCGCGGGCGAGCAGGCTCCAGCCACCGCTGGCGATGCGCCAGAACCCGGGCCCCGACTGCGGCTTCTTCTTCGCGGCCGGACGGCGATTGGCAGCGCGCTTGGCCGGCGGCCGCTTCTTGCTCGCCGCCGTCGATCCCGACCGGCTGCGAGTGGCGGCCGGCCGACGCGTCGACGTGGTACGGGCAGGCATGCGTCAGACGGTAAGCCCGGCGGGGGCCGGGATCGGGCAGGCCGGGCATCGTGTCCCGCACGGGGCACCTCCCATAACGTCACACCCATGAGCAGCCACGGCAGCTGGCCGACGCCGATCACCTCCCAGCTGGTCGTCCGCACCGCGGCGCGACTCGAGGAGGTCGTCGTGGACGGCGACGACGTCTGGTGGTCCGAGTCGCGCCCCGACGAGGGCGGCCGGTCGGTGCTGTGCCGCCGGACGGCCGACGGCACGGTGACCGACGTGCTGCCGGCGCCGTGGAACGCCCGCACCCGCGTGCACGAGTACGGCGGCGCGGCCTGGACCGTCTCCGGCGGCACCGCGTGGTTCACGCACTACTCGGACCAGTGGCTGTACCGACTGGACCCCGGCGCCTCCTCCCCCGTCGCCGTCACCCGCGAGCCGCCGCTGCCCTCGGCCGTGCGGCACGCCGACCTGCGGGCGATCCCCGACGCGCTGCTGGCCGTCCGCGAGACGCATCCCGCGTCGGGTGCGGCCGCCGACGTCGTCAACGAGCTGGTGTGGATCGGCGCCGACGGCGAGGAGATGGAGTTGGTCTCGGGCCCCGATTTCGTCTCCGACCCGTCGCTGGCACCCGACGGCGCCACCCTCGCCTGGCTCCAGTGGGACCACCCGCACATGCCGTGGGACGCAGCACGGCTCGTCGTCCGCACCCTCGACGGCGTCGAGACCGTGGTCGCCGGGGGCCCCGGCGAGTCGGCCGTCCAGCCCACCTGGGCCCCCGACGGCACGCTCTGGTTCCTGTGCGACCGCACCGACGTCTGGTCGCTGTACCGATGGGCGCCCGGCGGCGAGGCCGAGCTGGTGCTCGACGTGGGCAGCGACATCGCGGGCCCGCAGTGGCGTTTCGGGTCCAGCCGGTTCGCCCTGCTCGACGACGGCCGGATCGCGCTCGCCTACGGGCACGACGGAGCCGACCGGCTCGCCGTCCTCTCCGTCGGCGGGGACCTGCGGGAGCTCGACCTGCCCTACGCCTCGTTCCAGTACCTGCGCGCGCAGGGCACCCGGGTGGTCTGCGCGGCCGGCGGCCCGGCGGCGGAGCGGGTCGTGCTGTCGGCTGGCTCTTATACCAATCTGAAGCTGCCGACGCAGCGGAAAGGGTAGAAGATAGAGGGCTGCGAATAATAAAAAA